>JAEUSK010000272.1 GCA_016787925.1 bacterium
GAATCCCCTGCTCTACTTTTATTTTTTTTCCGGTATCTTTTTCTATTTTATGAATAAAAAACTCTGTGAGCAAAATAATATCTTCTTTTCTGTCACGCAGCGGCGGAAGCAGAATAGGTATAACATGAAGCCGGTAATACAAATCTTCGCGGAAAACGCCTTTCTTGACGCCGTCAAGAAGATTACGGTTGGTAGCCGCTATGATGCGCGTATTTACGCGCAGCGTTACTTCCCCGCCGACGCGTTCAAATTCCTGTTCTTGTATCACGCGCAGTAATTTCACCTGGACATTAGGTGTGATATCTCCAATTTCATCAAGAAATAACGTTCCCGTGTCCGCCAATTCGAATCTGCCTTTTTTGGTTTTGATCGCGCCTGTAAAAGACCCTTTTTCGTGTCCAAAGAGTTCGCTTTCCAGCAGCGTCTCCGTCAGCGCAGCGCAGTTCACTTTGATAAACGGTTTATCTTTGCGCGAACTGTTATAATGGATCGCGCGCGCGATGAGTTCTTTTCCCGTGCCGCTTTCCCCAAATATGACAACCGAACTGTCCGTTTCAGAGCTCTTCCTTACAAGTTCATAAATGTCCTTCATCCGCGGCGAACTGCCGACGATCTCGCCAAAATTATATTTGTCGCGGATTACTTCTCTTAGATATTTATTTTCCTCGTCTGTTTTAATGAACAGCCTTCTCTCCTGATAAACTCTTATGATCTTGTCAAGTTTGAGTAAGAGCTCATCCGGTGAAAACGGTTTTGTAATAAAGTCGGAAGCGCCCTGCTTCATGGCTTCCACCGCAATATCCACCGTGCCAAAGGCCGTGATCAAAATAACTTCCGTTTCAGGAGAAATTTCTTTCACTCGTTTCAGCACTTCCATGCCGTCCATTCCGCTCATTTTATAGTCTGTGATTACAACGTCAAAATAATGTTTCCGGATCCAGGCGAGGCCGTCCTGTCCGTTTGAAGAGCATTCCACGGTATATCGCGGCTTGAGCACATCAACTATACCTTCGCGCATAGTGGCATTGTCTTCAATGACCAGAATTTTGAATAGATTGGAATTCGGCATGGGAGGATTACAATTTACCGTCTCGGTATTTTACATAAGTATCTTTATTTTTCGGATCAAGCTCGATCATGCGGTCGAAAACTCGGGTATCGCCTGATTTTTCGAATATCTTGCAGATAGTAATGTAATGAACTTGGATGAAACGCTCGGTGTGATATGCAGTTTCAGTTTTTCCCTTGAGGTTTTGAAAAAGATCAATCGCTTTCGATACATTCTTTCGCGCCAATGTGATGTCCCCGTCCTCATAGTTGAACTGGCCTTCATAGAAAAAATCTTTCATAATGCGGTAATCGAGATAACGAGGGTCCAAAAATAGTTCCGCTTTAAGAAGCCGGTCTTCCCAACCTCGGGCATTATAGGCGATCAACGCTTTGGATTGCAGCGCAATGCTTTTCGCCCTCTGAAAATAGTTTGTTCCCAAAAATTTTCCAAGTGTATCCATTTCATCGCCCAGCATGATATTAACATAGAAATCAATAATGCTCAATAATGGGTCGATTACATTGTCATTATGATAAAAACTGTAACCTTTCTTCAGAACGAAAATACATCCATTATCCAAATATTGTAGTTCCTTAGAATTTGAAAAATAGATCGTGGCTGAAACGGCTTTGGAGCCGCCTTCATCTATGACTTTTTCCAGAAAAACTTGAACCTCGAGATACAGGGGCGTCTGATCATCGGTCTTAGACCAATTGTAGTCGTTCAGATAACTCGTTAACTTTTGTTCAAAACCCTCAAAAAGATCGAGATTACGTCCCTGCAGTTTGTCATGAATCACTTTGACCTTGGCAACGATCTTCTGGCTGTATGCATTACTTCCGCAAGAAAGCATCATTATCAAAGCGAAGAACTTGTAAAATGTGAGTTTCATTTTTCTTTCAGTCTTTAGTCACATCTACCATTTCATAGGTACCTTTGCCGACCCACCCGCCGCCGTCAACCGTTATGACTTCGCCCGTAATATAGTTTGAATAATCAGACAAGAGAAAAAGTAAACTGTTGGATACGTCGTCCGGTTGGCCAAACCGGCGCATGGGGATCCTCCGATTCATTCGTTCGCGCTGATTCTCATCACCCCACAAGTTCTTATCCGTTCCTTCAGTGCGAATTGCGCCCGGCGCAATAGCATTGACTCTGATATGATACTTGGCCCACTCTGCTGCCAGTGTGCGCGTCATAGCCAGAACGCCCGCCTTCGCGCTTGCAGAATGCACCACGCCGGGCTCCGATGCCCACGCGTAAGTGGCAACGATATTGATGATTGTGCCGCCTCCATTCTTGATCATAGTTTTGCCGACAGAACTGGAACAGTAGAAAGTTCCATTTAATACTATATTGACAACGGAATTCCACCCGTTGACGGACAAATTCTCCGCAGGACAGATAAAATTTCCCGCAGCATTATTGATCAGCGCATCGATCCTTCCATATTTTCCGATCAGCATATCCGTCATGTTTTGAACTTGTTCCGGAATACGAACGTCGCATGTAATGGGTGTTACCGTCGTACCGTGTTTTGAAATGTCATGTGCGGCAGATTCCAAAACATCTTTCCGACGCCCGGCAATAGCAATGTGAGCTCCTCGGGCGGCACAAGCCTCCGCCATGGACTTACCCAGCCCGGTTCCGCCGCCCGTGATGACTACCAGGCGGTCTTTTAAAAATGTACTGTCAAGCATCGTCTGTTGCAATTTTTTATGAAGTCATTTTGGACATGGCGCCCATTTCAAGGCTCGCCAGGTCTGCATCATTTAAATATATGATTCGGCCGCAGTATTCACACGTGCGAATCATGTCTTTTTTCTTCAGCTCTATGATGATCTGCTGTGGAATCTGATTGAAACAACCGCCGCATGATGACTTCACTATGGCGGCTACTGCTAAACCGTTTTTAGCTTTACGAATGCGTTCATATTTGCTGACCAAATCTTTCCGGATTTTCGGAGTAATCGTATTTCTGCGTTCTTTCAACCCGTCTTCTTCTTTTGAAGTTTCGCTGATCTTGACATTCAGTTCGTTTTCTCTCTCCTGAAAATCCGCCTCAAGCGTTGACAACTTTTCCACTTTCGGCTTCAGGCCTTCTTCCATTTCCATCACCTTTGAATCGATTTCGATGATGCGCAATTTAATGCGGCTGTTCTCCTGTTCGCAATGCTCAATCTGGGATGAGGTGGCCTCATATTCTTTGTTCGACGTCGCTTTGTAAAGTTGATCCTGGAATTTCGTCAGTTTCTCTTTGTTGAGCGCCTGCTCGTTGGAAATGTCGCTCTTCTCCTTATTAAAAGCTTCGATAGAACTCTGATCGGATTGGATCTCTTCCTTCAATTCAGATAACTCCGCCTTTAGGCTTTCAACCTGCTTCGGTAGATCGCCCCGGAGCATTTCAATTTCTGCGAGCTTGGTGTCAATGCCCTGCAATGTTACTAAATTTTGTATCGTCGCCTGCAATGTCGTGCCTCCTTAGAAAAATAATTTAAAAAAAAATGCACTAAATGATTTCATTTAGTGCATTTGTGTTTTACATCGTTCGGTATCCGACAGACGGGTACCATATTTGAAAATTTCTAGTATGTATCATCGTATTAAAAATACGTGAGTCGTTGCGCACTTTTCCCCGCTTTTTATTTTCCGCTGAATTTAGGCGTTCTTTTTTCTACAAACGCCATGAGACCTTCTTTCGCATCGCTGCTTTTGAAAAGGAGAGACTGTAATTCGCGTTCAACAGCCAGTCCTTGCTCCAGGCCTATTTCCAAACCGGTTTGTACCGACCGTTTAATATGGCCCACGGCCATCGCCGCTTTGTTAGGTATGGTGAACTGCTTAGAGTAGGCCATCACCTGTTCCATGAATTGCTGGCTGTTTCCTTCATAAATATAATTGATCAGCCCCATATCCAACGCTTCTTCATATGAAAATTTTCTGCCGGTGGCCATGAGTTCGATCGCTTTGCTTCGTCCGACCGCGCGGCCAAATCTCTGCGTCCCGCCGGTTCCGGGCAAGACACCTAATGATACTTCCGGTAAACCGATCATACCGCCATCCTTCCGCGCGATGCGTATGTCGGCTGCCATAGCAATTTCCAATCCGCCTCCGACACAGTGCCCGTTTAGCGCCGCAATGACTAACTTCGGTGTCTGTTCCAGCCGGAGCAAAGTTTCGTTGGCATGAAGGCAGAAATAATATTTCCAGACAGGGTCGGCCTTGCTGAGCATGTCGATATTAGCGCCGGCGCAGAAAAATTTTTCGCCTAGGCCGGTAAGCATTATCACGTTGACGTTTTCGTCAAAACGCGCTTTCAATATGGCCTCGTCCAATTGGCGCATCATCTCATGCGTATAGGTATTTGCCGGCGGATCTGCCAATGTGAGGATGGCAATACGGTCCTTAACCTCATATTGAACTAAAACTTTGTCAGCCATGGTATAACTCCTGTTGGTTTTTTTATTGGTACAAATTAAATTATAAAATTTGAGTGCCGGTCCGCAGTAAGGTCAGAAATTCACTGCGCGTCCGGCTGTCGTCTTTGAATACGCCGCGCATGCAGCTTGTCGTCGTCAAACTTTTCTGCTTCTCAACGCCGCGCATCATCATACAGAGATGCTGCGCCTCAATGATGACGCCCACACCTTGCGGATTGAGTGCATCATGAATTGCGTTCGCTATTTGCTGTGTCAGCCTCTCTTGAACCTGCAAACGCCTGCTGAAAATATCTACCACACGCGGCAACTTGCTCAATCCGATGATCTTGCCGTTGGGGATGTACGCGATATGGCATTTCCCGAAAAACGGAAGCATATGATGCTCGCAAAGACTGTATAGCTCAATGTCTTTGACCAGCACCATTTCATTAATGTCCTCCTCAAAAACGGCGGAATTGATGATTTCTTCCGGGCTCATCTTATAACCGCCCATTAGAAAATCATAACTTTTCTCCACGCGTTCCGGAGTCTCCAAAAGCCCTTCCCGATCGGGATTTTCTCCGTAGTTTTTAAGTAAGTTCTTGATCAGTTCTTTGGTATTCATACTGGTATAAAAAAAGAACCCTGAATCGGTTGTCGTTCAGGGTTCGAGTTACATGCGTGATGCAAAATAATTTATAAAATGGTTCTTGGTGTCTAATTTAACTTTCAATGTGAAAAACAAAATAGATTGCATTGACTAGGTTTAAAAGGTGTATTCTCAAATCATAAAAATGCAACGGAAAGATATAGAATCAGGTTCAGGAAAGCAAGAAAAATTTTCACTAATTCATTAAATTTATTGTTTTTGAAGTGTACGTTTGGGCCGGATGACGAGCGCATCGGCTCCTTCTCTGTCCATAGACGCTTTGAATATTTCCAAAGGGTACGAAAAGTCCTTTCCCCTTTTGGTTCCGACATCATTTGTAATAATCCGGTCTTCAGTATAACCAATAACGGTAACCATGTGATACTCAGGTCCCGGTTGTTTATAGAACGGGTTTTTCAGCATACGCCCGTACGTCGGAGCTATGACCGGAAAGCCCGACGCAATTTGTTGCTTTATGTCATAAATACTTGCATTGCGCATGATCATGATTTCATCCGGTTCATAGCCGAAAAATCCTACCATCAGCATTTTAATAGTGTCCGCATGAATATCCTTGTGCACGCCGAAATGCTTTTCCTGCCACGCGATCATGTCCTGAAGCGTTTTGTCTACTATAGCTAGATCAGCTTGTTTGACCCCTGTGTCATAGTATACGGCTTGTAATACGGCCGCTTCCTCGCAACTGGCGTGATGAATATCCCAACTCGCATCATTTGTCATAGGCGCCTGGCAGAAAAACGGTACTTCCAGGTACGCCTTTTCCGGAATAACGGGTTTTAATACCGATGCCTGAATTGACTCCGACACCGTTTTGGTCACAACATCTTTCGACGTAATTTTATGAAGTGTTTCAATGTTTTCTTTTTCCATTTGTTGACGATAAAAATATTGTTCGACACGCGGGTATAACAAGAAGCCCGAGGATACGGCAACTAAAAGCAAAAAGCCAATTAAGAGTTTTTGTTTATTCATTTCTGAGTTTTCTGCTCGATTTAGTGATAAGTTAAAATATCATTTAATTTTACAGAATCAACCTTGGATGTCAATGAGCGCCTTGGGAATGTACCTGATAATATCTGAAGCGATTAATCCCATTTCTGTTTTATTGTTTTTCGCTAGGTCGCCGGCAAGTCCGTGGATGTAAGCTCCGGCAAAAGCCGCTTGTTCGGATGTCAATTGCTGAGCCAGCAAGCCGGCCATGACCCCGGTCAGAACATCCCCGCTTCCTGCTGTCGCCATGCCCGGATTACCTGTGTTGCAAACATAAATGCGCCCATCAGCCGCGGCAATAATGGTCGGCGAACCTTTGAGTAGAATTGTTTTATTTAATTTTCGCGATGTGTGCCGAAGGTGATCGACACGATCCAAAACTATTTTCTCTTTTATTGCATTTGACAAAACGGCAAACTCACCAATGTGCGGAGTGAAAACTATGTCGGATGCAACCGATGAAATCAATTCTGATTTTCCCGCAAGCGCCGTTATAGCATCGGCATCGATTACAGCCGGCTTTTTTAGTTGCGGTACTATTTCCTGGATGAGTTGTATAGTTTCATCGTGTTGTGACATCCCAGGGCCAATGGCGGTTACGTCTGCCCAATTCAAATACTCCAATAACCGTTCACGATTTCGATATGCAGGTGAGCCCTCTTCCGTTTCTTCCAAACGCAGCGTCATGGCTTCCGGCAGTGCATTTTCAATCACATGCGCGGCGCCCGCAGGAATAGCAACCTTAACCAAACCGGCCCCGATTCTCAGCGCAGATTTCGCCGCTAAGAATGCCGCGCCGCTCATGCCTCGCGAACCGGCTATAATCAAAACTTTGCCGAAATCATATTTGTACGCATTGTGCCTGCGGGGTTTCAATAACAGCCTGACGTCTTCTTTTTCGATCAATACAGAATCATTAGCGCGTGTCAGTTCATCGGGAAACCCGATATCCGCAACATGCAGTTTTCCGGTATAGTGTTTCCCATCCCCGAAAAGTAGTCCCGATTTCGGTAAACCCATAGTGACCGTTGCGTCCGCTTTAACGGCGGCATTCTCTACGCCGCCTGTTTCACCGTTTAAACCGGACGGAATATCAACCGAAAGCACATAACACCCATGCTGACTTCGCCACGCGTTAATTTTCTCGACTAGTGTCAGAAGTTCTCCATCAAGAGAACCACGCGCGCCGGTTCCCAGAAGCGCATCAACAATAATGTCCGGCTTCTCGTTCCCAAGGTCACTCCCATTGGAAAAAAAAACCGGCTGTACGCCGCCGGCTATGAGTTTATTGAAATGAATTCGCGCCTCCATTTTAACGTCTTCCAAACTGCCGGTAACAAATACTTTGGGTGCGGCGCCGTCTTCCTTCAGATAACGTGCAATGACAAATCCGTCGCCGCCGTTGTTGCCTTTGCCGCAAAAAACAAAAATTTTCTTGTCAGTATATTCGGTAAATAAAGCTCTAATGCGCTCAAATACGGCTGCACCCGCGCATTCCATTAATTCCTCGCCGGTAATCTTATAATCCTGAATCGTTTTCCGGTCAATTTCCTGCATCTCCTGGGGTGTTACTATTTTTTTCATGCGAAATGATTTAAAAAATCCTTGATAAGATAAATACGTCCAGTTCCTTACCGGATTCTTTCAGCGACGTAGAAAGTGGCGTGCCGTGTCAGAAATGAGAAACCTCCGACAGCTTCTAACCAGTTGCAAGTAATTTAAGTAAGGAAGTTGAAAAAAGGAAGGAAAGAAACGAAGAAAAAATTTGTCGGAATGAGAGGATTTGAACCTCCGACCCCTCCCACCCCAAGGGAGTGCGCTATCCGGGCTGCGCCACATTCCGAATCATCAATTTTATTGAGTCCAATATACTATGGCGTCTACAAATACTCAAGATTTTTTATTGCTTTCTTCAGATTTTTTTCGGAGGTACCAAACGAAATACGCACGTATCCTTCTCCGGCACGGCCAAAGACATGCCCCGGAACCGTGACTATCTTCGCCTTTTCTAACAGACATTCGCACGCCTGATCAGAATTAACCCCCAGTCTTTTGATATTAACAAATCCGTAAAATGCTCCTTGAGGCTTAAAACACGCCAGTTTTTTGTTGTTAAATCCCTTGTGAACTATATTCCGCCTAAGCTCGTAAGCCTGAGTCATTTTTTTCAAATGCATTTGAAGGCCCGTCAAAGCTTCCACACCCGCCCACTGGCTGACTGCCGAAGGGCAAGTTGCAGATAACTGCTGAAGTTTATTGATCTGCCCTAATATTTTTCTATCACCGGCAAGATACGCAAGTCGCCAACCCGTCATGGAATACGCTTTGGAGAAACCGTTTAAAATAAGGGTTCGTTCGCGCATCGAAGGCAAAGAAGCTATGGAATGAAATTGATGATTGTCAAAAATAATTTTTTCATAAATATCATCCGATATACAGATCATATTTCTTTCAATACAGATTTTCGAAATGATCTCCAGTTCTTCTTTAGTCAGAACCTTGCCGGTCGGATTACTCGGGCTATTTATTATTATGAGTTTTGTTTTTGGGGTAACTTTTTCCAGAATCTGTTTTTCAGTTACTGCATATTCGTCTTCTTCGCGCGTTTCAACTCCGGCATAAACGCCGCCCGCCAGTGCGATACAGCTTTCGTAACCTAACCAACAAGGCTCGATGCACAATACTTCATCGCCGGGATTGATAAGCGCCAACACCGCATACATGATGGCCTGTTTTCCCCCGGGAGTGACGATGATCTCGGTGTCGGCGGAATACAGCAGCTCATTTTCATTTTCCAGTTTTTGAGCGATCGCTTTTCGTAATTCAATGATACCGCGGCTGTTGGTATATTTCGTATGCCCCTTTATCATCGCCCTGTAGCCCGCGCGAATAATATGCGGCGGCGTTGGGAAGTCCGGCTCACCGATGGTCAAATCGATGACGTCTTGTCCGGCATCTCGTAAACTTTTGGCTCTTTCAGCGAGACTTACCGTCGCCGACGAAGTAATGTTCTTTAATCTGTCTGCAAAAGTGTAATCCATTGCGTTTTCCTAAGTCTTAATATTAAGAATGGATCGTCGTTCGTATAATATGATTCACTGCATCAAGCAAGTTCTCTTCAATTCTATCCGGCCTTATCTTCTTTTTCTGCAGCTCCTCTAACGCTTTGTTTCCATGACCTGTTCTTACCAGAATAGTTTTTACGGGAACCTCTTCCTGTAATTTAATATCCGATAAATTGTCGCCAATCACATAGGAACTCTGTAAGTCGATATTTAGCTTTTGCTCTGCCTGTAAGAGCATGCCTGGAGCGGGTTTTCTGCAATCGCATATTTTGCGGAATTCATCGACGGTTCCGTCCGGATGATGCGGGCAATAAAAAAAGGCATCAATTTGTGCCTTTTCTTTTCTCAATTCTCTTTGGATGTAATCGTGAAGAAGGTGTACATCATTGGGCGTGTAGTATCCTCTTGCGATACCGGATTGATTGCTTATTACGATTACCTTAATTTGATTATCGTTTAGTAGACGAATGGCTTCCTTTGCTCCGGGAATAAATTCAAAGTCTTCGATCTTGTGTACATAATCTTTCTCAACATTTAACGTTCCGTCCCTGTCAATGAATACCGCACTGTGTTTTGTTTGTTCCAATAATCCGATTCCGATATTAATTCAGCTTGCCATTGGTTTGCACTTTCAGGTCCTTGATCTTCAGCTGCGTGGTTGTGCGCCCTTGCCAGGTATTCTCGTCAATTTGATAAACTAAATCAATAGGTTTATCGCCAACGCCGATCTTGTTATAGTGATGCGCCAGATTGAAGCCCACGGCATCAAAAGTCGCTCCGTTTTGCCTCACTTTCAGCCGGATGTGGCGTTCATTCATCAGCTGAGGATACCCGACGATTTGCAGGCTGGTCGACAAAAATATCGGGCGCATATTTCCAGGCCCGTGCGGTTTGAATAAGTTTAACAAATTCATCAGGCGTTCGTTGATAGAGTCGAGCGTTATTTCTGCATCAATTTGGATCTTCGGAATGAGGTCCGCAGGCGGTAAATTTATTTCAGCATACGCGTTCACTCGACGTCTAAATTCCACGATCTTATCCAATTCGATAGTCAAACCTGCCGCATACTTATGTCCGCCATACCCTACCATCATGTCTTCGCAAGCCTTTAGCGCCTGAAATACATCAAAATTTTCGACGCTTCTGGCTGATCCTTTTCCACGGCTGTCAGCTTCGGCAATAACGATCGCAGGCCTGTAATAGCGCTCAACCAGTTTGCTCGCGACAATGCCGATCACACCTTGATGCCAGCCTTCTTTGAAAACAACGATCACTTTATCTTTTTCAAAGTCAAATTCTTCTTCAACTATTTCACACGCCTCCAGAAACATCACTTCATTCAAGTCACGCCGGTTGCGGTTCTCCGACTCAAGTACACTGGCAAATTCAACGGCATCCGTTTCGCTGTTGGTAATAAGAAGTTTAACTGCCCGGTTAGCGTCGCCCAGCCTGCCGACTGCATTGATGCGCGGCGCTAGTGAAAACACAATCTGGGCGGTTGAAATTGCTTTGCCGTACACATTGGCGTTTTTTACCAACTGGCGGATGCCGACTTTGTTTGCTTCGCTGACCAGTTTTAGTCCGTTCTTTACCAAGGTGCGGTTTTCTCCTATCAGCGGAACAATATCCGCCGCGCTTCCGATCGCAACAAGATCAAGATGCTGCAATAAAATTCCGCGATCGATTTTCAATGTTTCCGTCAGGGCCTGCGCCAGTTTGAACGCGACGCCAACGCCGCATAATTCTTTGAACGGATAAGAGCACTTTTCCTGTTTGGGATTCAAGATTGCCAGAGCATTGGGCAGCACGTCCCCCGGATGGTGGTGATCGCAGATAATAACGTCAAGACCGAATTCGTTGGCCAGATTTATCTGGTCAACGGCAGTAATTCCGCAGTCAACCGCGATCACCAGCTTGACGCCTTGCGCATGTGCTGCTGTAATGCCGCTTCGCGACAATCCGTAACCCTCTTTGACTCGGTCCGGAATGTAATAGGTTATAAGTCCTTTGTGAATTTCACGAAGGAAAAGGTATAACATGGAAGTACTCGTGGTTCCATCCACGTCGTAATCGCCGTAGATCATGATCGAATCACGATTATTCATCGCTTCGATCACGCGCTTAACGGCAACGTCCATGTTGTACATTAAGAAAGGGTCAATAAGCGGAGCATTTTCAGCACGAAAAAAATTTTTAGCCTCATCAAATGTGGTGATACCACGATTAAATAAGATGCTGGCTATGAGTTCCGGGACATTGATTTCTTCTGCTAGTTTTTTTAAACGCTCCTTATCATGATGGTTATTGAGTACCCACTGTTGTTCTAACATAAGGTAGCTTGGAGTTTATATTGATATTTAGTTCTTTAAAATTCATAGTATAGTGTGAATAAATTATCCCGGGAGATTGAAATCGTGACTGCTTACAAACGGACAGAATATATATTATTGTTATGTTAAATGCAAAAACATTCCGCAAATATTTATAAAAACTTATTTTATACAAAATAAAAAAGCAGACGGTAAGCCGAATTCTGTCCCAGCCGGAGGCCGGTGATAATCATTTATCTTCCGCTAAAAGCGGATGCCGATCTGAAATTAAATCTGAAGATCTAATTCCGAAACGCATGCGATCTACCCGAAGATGCTCTTTCGAATCGAGCAGGCGGCTCTATATGCGCTCCAGGCGCACACACCTTCTTATTTGATCTTGCTCCAGGCGGGGTTTAGCCTAAAGCGGCATTACTGCCGCAGCCCGTGCGCTCTTACCGCACGATTTCACCCTTATCCCGCTAAATGCGGGACGGTATCTTTTCTGTTCCACTTTCCGTTATCTATCCTTTACAGGATAAATACCCGTCATTGCCCCGATCGGTCGGAACTCTGACGGCGCCTTGCCTTATGGAGTTCGGACTTTCCTTCCTGCTCCGACCAGTCGGAACAGGACGATTATCTGTCTGCCTTTTCAAAGAACATATACACTTCAAGTTAAGGAGTCATATTAGATTGAATTTGTGCGGCTCCTTTACGTTGTCTAAATCACGCATTTTGCTTCAGTTTTGCCTCTTGGATTTCTGCAAAACGGCCCGTAACTTAATTTCTTTACCGGCACGTTGTACGATAATGTCAACTTTGTCTCCGGCTTTGTATTCCCCAAGAGCATATGTATAATCGTAAACATTTTTGATAGTTTTCGGTCCAAATTTGACCAAAATATCGCCTTTTTTGATTCCGGCATTGTCCCCGGCCTGTCCGGGGTTTACATCATCTATCTTCAGTCCTTCTGCATCGTCCGCATAATTCGGTACAATGCCGAGCGTCGCACGAAAACCTGTCATAGGCCTGTCAGATTCACCTTTGACTTTCGTAAATTCCGGGCGCTTATCGGCGTTGGCGATCGCAACAATAGTTTCAAATGCCATTTTAATAATCCGCTCTTCGCCTTCCAGATTAATTTTATCTGCATCATCCGACGGTTTGTGATAATCCGCGTGCAGATTTGTAAAATAAGCAATGACAGGCATGTCTTTCTGATAAAATGTCGCAAAATCGCTTGGTCCGTTTCCATCCTGTTTCAGTGTTAGCGCAAAATTATACGTCTTGTTCTGTTCGTTTATCAGCTGTGTAAAATTAGGTGACGTTCCCATTCCGTGAATAATCAATTGATTTTCTTTAAGACGGCCGACCATGTCGAAATTAAACATCGTTACGGCTTGTGTCAGATCAGTCGTCGGGTGCTCGGCGAAATATTTCGATCCGATCAATCCCATTTCCTCGCCGGTAAAACCTATGAAAAGTAAACTGCGCTTTAATTTCACCGTAGACAATTTCTGCGCTAATTCTAACAGGGCTGTGGTTCCAGACGCATTATCATCGGCTCCATTATGAATCGCGGGCTCACCCCGATACATGGAATTGCTCCCTCCCATTCCCAGATGGTCAAAATGCGCCCCGATAATTATGTATTCCTTTTTCAATTCCTGATCCGTTCCTTCAAGCCATCCTGCCACGTTTTGAGTTTGTGAACGCTCTACCAGCACTTCCGAGCTTAATTTCACTATCGAGATAGTTTCAAATGAATTCGGTTTCTTTGAATTGTTAATTTTCTTTTGCAGATCGCGAAATTGCTTCTCTGAATAGCCCAAAATTTCCATCGCCGCCTCACGCCGAATGCTCATTGCAGGAATTCCATAATTTCCATGGCCGATTTCGTATTGAAGCCTGACCAAATCGTCCTCGCCGTCTTCGAAACCGGTGACGACCAAAACGCCCTTGGCGCCTTTTTCAGCAGCAAGTCCTACTTTTTTTCTAAGCGGCGCATGATTATTGAAATGGCTGTGCGGATTATCGCCTTCAGGCGTATACCGGAAAATCAAAATAATTTTATCTTTTACACTAACTTTTTCAAAGTCGTCATATTTCGTATCCGAAGATGAAATACCATAGCCTGCGAAAACAACTTGGCCTTCCAAACTCGTATCTGCAGAATACGCCAGCGGGCGGAAATCTTTTTCTAATTCAAATTTCTTTGTTCCAAAAGACAATTCATTCTTTTCACCGGACCTTAATCCGGTTACTATTTCAAACGCTTGAAAATATTTGTTATCATCGCCGGCAGGCCTTAAGCCGTAGTTCTTGAATTCGTCGGCAATATATTTTGCGGCAATATTGTTGCCTTCTGCCCCCGAGGCCCTTCCCTTAAGAGAATCCGAAGCAAGAAACTCCACATGATATTTAATTTCCGCCTGCGTAATTTCCGGGTTTGAAAATTCGTTCCGTTTCGTATTGCATGACAGCACTAAAACAGCCGCCAGAATCAGAAAACGACATTGTAACATGATAACTCCGGTTAGTTTTTAATTAGAATGCCAGATTGTAATTTATTCCAAGACCAAATTGCGTTACGGTCTTGTCGTATCCAAATTCGTTTTTCGTGCCGACCTTCGTAAAATCTAAAGACATTTCGGCGTTCAAATTATTGATAATTTCATAACTTACGCCTGTTCCAAACTTGGAAGTTGAAAATGACTTATCAAATCCGGGAAAAGTAACTTTTGTGGTTCCTAATCCAAGAGTCAGGTAGTTCTTGAATCTTTTTGAAATAGTATAAAATCGGATTGATGCGAGGAACGGCACCATTTTTTCATTGGAACCATCCTGGTCGAAATTTTGTACTCCAAAGTCAATCCCTATCTGGATCCTTGGCCCAAAAATATAACTGCAGCCAACCATCAAATTTGAACCTCCTTTTACGCCGGCTTCCGAATCGAACTTGCCTGTCGGAGTTGCCGTGCCGAACAATAACCTGAACGCGAGTCCTTTCGATTTGCTTTTTGCTCCGGCTGTAGTAGATGCCGTCGTTGACTGTGTCTTGCTTGCCTGCTTATCCTTTTCAGTTGAGGCAGATGATACAGCCGTCTTGCTTTCATCCGGTTTCATTTTCGCTGCATCTTTTTGGAACTGAGAAAAGGAGTTCGCAATTTGTTTCATTATCTCCAGCAATCCCGCTATTTTACCGTCATAATCTTTGCTATGGGTTTGCACAAGCTGGCCGGTCCGGACATCGATCATCCGCAGATCGATCGTATACGTGTCGCCTATCAGACCTATGTCACCTGCAATCATATATTCGACGCCGAGTAATTGGCCGACCTGAACCGCGCATTCATTCGTATTGCAGTCGTCCGAGAGTATGAATTCCTGCTCTTTAAGTATTTCCTTCATCTTATTGCGCTCGATGACGTTGAAGGTTCTCGTCTGAAACAGCATAGTTCGAAAACGATTGCTCAACGTCTGGACGTCATCATTGGTGATGGACCCGGTTTTTTGAAATTCCAGCACGGCAACAGCGTTGTTTGCATTTCTTGATTGGGCAAATGCGCTCAAGCCGCACATAAACAGAATAAGAACGAACTTGTTCATAAATACCTCTTGTATTTTATTCAGTTGACTGCTTTCTAAGATTGTGATATCCAGTACTCATTTTGTACCGCATACATCCATCCGATCCGCCACAAACATTTGGCTAAAGTAATACTATTTCAATAAAATCACAAATATTTGTTACTAGTACGGTCAAGTTCCGAGCAATTATCTTCCTAAGCTATTAATATAAAAGGGTTGCATTTCACCGCATTGTTAATTAAATTTTATTGCTATGGATTTCACGAGTCTGTTTTTGGTTTACAACCAGTGAATTGAATTTTATCTGGCGAGAAACAACAACATTTTCTTTGTCTGATCGCCGGGATAGAACATGGTAAACAAGACAACTCGCAAGTTTAACTGCTATATTTAAACTACTTACGGGATAAGTCATGAAGTCAAAATATGATGTTGTTGTGATTGGTGCTGGTTGCATCGGGGTCAGTGTGGCGAGTCACTTAGGCGAGATGGGCTGCACAAATGTGTTAGTCATTGAAAAAGAAAAGATGATTGGAACTGGAGCTACAGCCAAATGCGCCGGAGGTGTGCGTGCTCAGTTTTCTACACCCATAAATATTCACATGAGTCATTACAGCATAAATGAGTTTGAAAAACTCGACGCGGAATACGGTATACAGTTCGTCCAATGCGGTTATCTTTTTGTTGTAAGAACAGAGGAACAAAAGGCACAGTATTTGAGAAATATGGAAATACAGAAAAAATACGGTGTTGACGTTCGTTTTGTGAGTAAAGACGAAATTTCGAAATTGGCTCCGAATTACGGATTAGAAAAAGTCTTAGGCGGAACTTTTGGGGCGAAAGACGGCCTGGTTGACCCGTACATGATGGTAGACGCCTATTTCAAGAAATCGCGGAAAATGAATATTGAATTTGAGACCGACATGCCTTGCACAGGACTCAAAGTGTCAAGCGGAAAGATCACACACGTCGTAACCCCGCGCGGCGAAATTGCATGCGACTATATAGTGAATGCAGCAGGGCCCTTTGCAAAAGAAATCGGCGCTTTCGCCGGCGTAGAAATTCCAATTGAGCCGTTACGGCGCATGATCACTACGACGGGTGCCTTGGACTTTATATCCGATGCATTTCCAATGGTCGTGGACGTCACGACAGGCATGTATATGCATAAGGAAGGCAACGGCCTTTTGATCGGATTGGCTAATAATGATGAAAAGCCCGGATACGATGAAACGATTGATAATGAGTTTCTCGACACGATGCTCATGACCGCGCTCGAAGTCATGCCCTACTTGGAAAACGCCGAGATCAAAACTAAATATCCGGGCACTTGGGCAGGACTATATGAGACCACCCCGGATCATCACAGCATTATTGACCGTGTGCCCAATCTCAACAATTTTATCATTGCTGGCGGATTCAGCGGCCATGGCCTTATGCACGCTCCCGCCGCCGGCCAGGCTGCCGCAGAACTCATCGTCAAAGGCAAAAGCGACACATTTGATCTTCAACCTGTGCGTTTTTCCCGATTTGCCGAAGGCGATCTGACCGTGGAAAGAAATGTAATTTAAAAACCTGAACAAACAGAAGGACTTGAGTCATATGTTCAAAAAGATCGAGCGATTGGTGAAAACATCAAAGAGTTTTGTTTTGACCACACACCTCAATCCCGACGGGGACGGGCTAGGCAGTGAAGTTGCGATGTATACATTTTTGAAGATGATGAAGAAGAAACCACGAATTATCAATACAAGCCCCGTTCCAAAACAATATCGTTTTCTGAATCCGAAAAACGAAATCGAAACTTATGATCCAGTAAAGCATGATCCCGTAATCAAGAAAGCGGACGTGATTATGGTATTAGACATCAGCGTGTCTAAACGCCTTGACCGCATGCAGCAGGCCGTTATGGCTTCGCCGGCAAAACGCATTTGCATCGATCATCATTTAGATAATGACGGTTTGGGGCACCTTAATTGCGTTGACGAAAAATCACCCGCTACTGCTGAGTTGATATACAATTTCATCAAACATTTCAAGGGTAAGCTTAATCTGAAAATCGCCCAAGCTCTTTACACTGCGCTCATCACCGATACGGGTAACTTTCGTTTCAACGCAACAAGGCCTGCCACACATCTTATCGCTGCGGAACTAATGAAATTGGGCGTCAAACCGAATGACATTTATGCGGAAGTTTTCGAGCAGGGCAGCAGCGGCGTTATGAAATTATTGGGCCGCGCGCTGGCGCATATTAAGCCGGAATGCGACGGAGGTATTAACTGGACCTATCTGAAATCTACTGATTTTAGCGAAACGTCTGCTCAGCGCAGCGACACTGAAGGGTTTGTCGACTACACACTCAAAATCGAAAAATCCAACCTTGGAATCCTCTTCTACGAAACCCAGGAAGGATTCACAAAGGTAAGTCTGCGATCCAAGGGAAATGTGGATGTACAGTCATTCGCTAAACAATTCGGCGGAGGCGGACACAAGAATGCGTCGGGTATCACGCTGAAGACTCCTTTTGAACCGACCATGACCGATATGGTAGACAAAGTAAAAAAATATTACTCGGCTAAGTACGCCAAGTAGTTCATATATTCTCTGCTGTCGATTTGCCCACCGAAATTCACCTTAAAGGAACTGAATGATGGTTATTCATGCTAAACATTCCAAACTTAAACTTTGGAAATCGGAATTGACCTGCGTCTTCTTGACCAAAAATGACGAAACAAACCCATGGTTGAACGAACTTGATGAGATCTATGGTTCGTTATTTAAGGACCTCATGAAAAGCAGAGAATTTGGCGCCGATGAGGAGTCAATTCACGTTTTACATGGCAATAACAAAACCAAGAGCAAAAGAATAGGTTTAGTCGGGCTTGGTGAAACGAAGGATCTGGAATGGGACACATTCAGAAAAGCCGCAGCCAAGGCGGTGAAGACTGCACATGCCATCGGCATCGAAAAAATATCACTGATTTTCCCTTCGCATCTTGTGTCAGAACAATTTGACGAATCAGGACTGGCGCAAGCCGTGGTTGAAGGCGCTCTGCTGGCCGATTACCGCTACGATAAATATCAGACGGATCAGAAAGCAAAGATAAGCCGGCTGGAAGAATTAACGCTTATTACTTACGTTTCCCCAAGCGACCGTGTATATCAGGGCGTCCGCGCTGCGGAAGTTATCTGCGATGCGGTGAGTTTCACGCGAGACCTCGCGAATGCTCCCGGTAACGAGTTGACCCCTCGGGAATTGGCAACACGGACTGCGCAAATGTGCAGAAAAAATAAGATTAAGATTCAAATCTTTGATGAGAAGAAATTGGCCTTGCTCAAGATGGGCGGGATACTCGGTGTGGCACAAGGCAGCAGCGAGCCGCCACGCATGATCATCATGGAATACACCGGTGTTAAAGCCAAAAATAGAAAACCGATCGTCCTCGTCGGAAAAGGATTAACTTTTGATGCGGGCGGCATATCCATCAAGCCTGCAGCTGATATGGACCGAATGAAATTTGATATGTGCGGCGGCGCTGCCGTGATCGGCGCCATGCAGGCTATTGCACATCTTAAATTGCCCCTCCATGTCGTAGGCATCGTTCCTTCATCGGAAAATCTTCTCGGAAGCAAAGCATTCAAACCCGGCGACGTGCTGACGATGTATTCCGGCAAAACGGTTGAAGTTCTAAACACCGATGCCGAAGGGCGCCTCATCCTTGCCGATGCGCTCGCCTATGCGCAAAAATACAAGCCGGAAGCAATCATAGACTTGGCAACACTAACCGGACACTGCGTGATCGCACTCGGATATGCCGGAGCGGGCATGATGGGCAACGACCCTAACGTAAAGAGCCGTCTTATGGACGCTTCCAAAATTTCATCAGAAAAAGTTTGGGAACTCCCGATGTGGAAAGAATTTGACAAACAAATCAAAAGCCATATAGCCGACATAAAAAATATGGGCGGCCGACCGGCAGGCGCGATCACTGCGGCCGCATTTCTAAAACATTTTGTCGGCGACTATCCGTGGGTGCACCTTGACATTGCGGGCACTGCGAACAGCGAAGAAGAACTCCCCTACACGGCGCGTATCTCTTCGACGGGATTCGGTGTAAGGCTTTTGGTCGAAGCTTTACGAAAATGGTAACTCCATGACTTTTTCTGCTCAGGATCTGCGGCAATTATCCGAATTGGGAATTTCAAAAGAAAAAGTTCTGTCACAAATCAAATTTTTCAAAAACGGATTTCCATTTGTCACGCTCGTTCGTCCCTGCACCATTGGTGACGGGCTGTTAACGATTGATCCGCAACAATTCGATTCGCTGATCGTACTTTTCAATCAAGCCGCATCCTGCGGCCGTGTCATGAAATTTGTTCCTGCCTCCGGCGCCGCAACCCGCATGTTCCATTCGCTCACCACGGTCTACAATCACTACAAACAATTCCGGGAGTCCCTTATAGGCGAAAAGACGGACAATCCGGATGTCCATGCTTGTCTTGTTTTTATACAGAATATCGATAAGTTTGCTTTTCACGAAGATATTCGGAACTTAAAACAACTCGTCAATGAGAAACGCTATGATGAGATTATGCGATTAACTCTCACTGAAATCGGCCTGAATTATAACGCGCTGCCCAAAGCCCTGATCAAATTTCATCGTTATCAGGATCATTCGCGAACCGCATTGGAGGAACATTTAGTAGAAGCGCTTTCCTATGCGAGGGATGCACAGCAGACCGCTCGTATACACTTTACCATATCCTCTGAGCATCGCGATTTATGCAACGCGCTGATCCAATCCGTATTACCCCGTCATGAAAAAACAAACGGCAAATGGGAAATTACGTTTTCGGAACAAAAAAAATCTACGGATACTATCGCAGTTGATATGCAGGATGAACCCGTTCGCAGTGAGGACGGTAATCTCTATTTCCGGCCGGCGGGCCACGGAGCACTGTTGGAAAATCTGAATGATCTTAATGGCGACATTGTCTTCATTAAGAATATCGATAACGTAGTTCCTGACCATCTCAAAGAGGCAACCTATTTTTATAAAAAACTTCTCGGCGGTTATCTCATCCAATTGCAGAATCAGGTGTTCCATTATCTTCAGAAAATTTCCCTAAATAATTTTTCAGAAGCTGAAATTAACGACGCCTTTGTTTTCGCGCAGAAAAAATTATCCATTCCATTCCCTGAAGGTTTTGCCAAATTACCGCCCGGTAAACAGTCTGAAATTTTGTTCGATAAATTGGATCGGCCTATCCGCCTATGCGGTATGGTGAAAAACCAGGGAGAACCCGGCGGAGGGCCCTTCTGGATACGTGAAAAAAACGGAGCCGTCTCATTGCAGATTGTTGAAAAAACGCAGATCGACGTACAGTCAGAAGAACAGAAACGCATTATGGAGTCGTCCACGCATTTTAATCCGGTGGATCTGGTATGTGGCATTCACGATTATAGGGGTGGCAACTTTGATCTTCGACAGTTTGCTGACCCTGAAACCGGCTTCATTTCAATTAAATCAAAGGACGGAAAGCCGATCAAAGCTATGGAATTACCAGGTTTATGGAATGGTGCGATGGCTCATTGGATTACAATTTTTGTTGAGGTTCCGCTCACAACATTTAACCCGGTAAAGACAGTCAATGACCTTCTGCGGCCTGAACATCAACAAAAGCCTTGATTTTCAATACGTATTCGTTTATTTTCGCTTTAAGGGTCTCGTACTCTCGTCAACGTTTGGTTTGAATGATTCATTAGAATAAATTGTCAACTAATTTCGAATTAGGCAGAAATTTTTTAAATTACAAAGCCGTCAGCCTAGGCTGACACAATTTTATCAATGGCAAACGCCATAATACTATATAAATTGCTCTTTGTATCCATTCCGCGCCCACTGCGGAATGCGGGTTTTATGAATACAGTTTTGTATTTAATTGCAAACCCAGCCTTTCTGCCTATTCGTACAGAATAGGAAATTCATGAAAAAAGAGATTCTCATCAATTCTACTGCGGCGGAGTCACGTATCGCCATTGTCGAAGAAGGACGTTTAGTCGAGATTTTTGTCGAACGACCGGAAAAAGAGCGAATGGTCGGCGATATTTATAAAGGACGTGTAGCCAAAGTTCTTCCGGGTATGAAAGCGGCTTTTGTTAATATCGGCATGAAACAGGATGCTTTCCTGCACTTCTCCGATATCGGCGATAATACCCACGAATATGCCGCAATGGCAGATGACGACGAATCGGATGACGTCGAAGTGGCCCCGGGAAGCGAAATCCATCAGATCAAGGTTATCCATAATCACGACAGCGGCGGACGTTTTCTGAAAACGGGTCAGGAAATTCTAGTGCAGATTATCAAAGAACCGATCTATAATAAAGGCGCGCGTGTTACTTCAGAAATCTCGATTCCCGGCCGTTTTACCGTTCTGATTCCCAATGAACCATCCCAAATGATCGGCATTTCGCGGAAGATTCAAAATGTACACGAAAGAAAGAGATTAAAGAAATTAGCCCGTGACGTGAAACCGGCCGGATTTGGATTAATCATACGTACGAATTCTGAAAATAAAGAAGAAGAAATTTTGCGTAATGATATTCAGAATTCTCTCGACACCTGGTATGACGTTGACAAGAAAGCCAAGTCTATGGCGGCGCCCTCGCTGGTCTATAAAGATATGGAGATGGTGTCGAGCATCATCCGCGATCTTTTTTCGAACGACGTGACCCGCGTGCTTGTTGACGACAAAAAACTGTTCCGCTCAATCAGCAATTATATTTCAGTTACTACGCCTCAACTGCAGGACCGCATCGAGTATTACGGAGACAGAAAACCTATTTTCGACCATTACAATATCGAGCAGGATATACAGCAAAGTATCGAAAAGAAAGTGATGACCAAGAACGGCGGTTATATTATTATCGAACATACGGAAGCGCTTGTTTCGGTTGATGTCAATAGTGGAAAATTCATGGGCCGCGGATCCTATGAAGACAATTCAATGGCCGTAAACATGATCGCTGCGCGTGAAACCGTTCGTCAGCTTCGACTGCGGGATATTGGCGGATTGATTGTCATTGATTTTATTGACTTGCGCGACGAACGAAACAAGAAAAAGCTTTTTGAGGAGATCAAACGCGAACTGCGTAAGGACCGGGCCAAATTCAGTATTTTGCCGATGGATGAGTACGGCCTGATCGAACTGACGCGCGAACGAATACGCCCGAGTATTTTGTTCTCGTTGAGTGAACCATGCCCCGCCTGCGCCGGATCGGGCCGCGTCGGGAATCGTACGACATTACACAACAAGATCGATCGATGGGTTCGACGCTATAAAAAAGACCATAAATTTATTTCCAGATTACAGTTCATGGTTCATCCCGACGTCGTCGATCAACTCGAAATCAAGATTAAGAAAATGAAATGGAAGTACTTTATTTTTGCCGACCTCATCGGTGAAGAAGAAATGCGTATGGACGAATTTCGTGTCATGACACTGAAGGACGAAGATATCACGGACAATTACGCGGTCTGAGTTCAGGTCGGTTTTGAAAAAATATTTCAAGCCGCGGCAGACTTCACCGTTACTTAACCCTTTGTTTGGTTGCGGATCATGCATCTGATGTATTTCTATAAGCGACAACCATGGCGTTACATTCAACTATTTTATACGGACCACTGAATACCAGGCGATTAGGATCCTCATTGGGCATAAACCTGCTGCCCGCCAAGCGTAAGATATGCAACTTCGAATGTGTTTATTGCGAATGCGGATGGACAAACGACACAATAAAGGATAAGCTTCCAACGCATGAAGAGCTGACTTACGAATTTAAGAACAAGTTTATAGAATTAGCCGGAGCCGGCCGGCCTGTTGATCATATTACGTTTGCGGGAAACGGCGAACCGACGATGCATCCGCAATTTGAACAAATTATAGATACGATGATTGACTTGCGTAATGAATTTTATCCACAGGCGCGAATAGCAGTGCTTTCCAATGCAACTCGCGTAAGTCATCCTCCGGTATTCCGCGCTTTGCAGCGCATCGAAGATCGTATTCTGAAACTGGATGCCGGTACGGAAAAAATGTTTCAGCAGATTGATATCCCCGATAACGGCATGACGCTGGACCGGGTTACCGCAGATATTAAGAAGTTCGGCGGCAATGTGACCATTCAAACACTTTTTCTGCGCGGCTTTTTCAAAAATCAAGTTATTGACAATACAAGTGAAGAAGAATTGGCGGCGTGGATCGAACGCCTCCGTTATATACAGCCGGTAAAAGTAATGATTTACAGTATTGAACGCGAAACTCCGGTTGACCGGTTGACCAAAGTCACAAAAAACGAATTGGAAGACATTGTTGAAAAATTAAGGCAGAACGGAATATCTGCCGAATCGTACGCATAAATAAACACTGAAGAAAGCCATTATATGATTGAAGATACCCAAAGCAAAAGCGATTCCAGGCAATTACCCATCAGCCGAGTCGGAATAAAGAATATTCAATATCCAATCACTGTGTTTAATTATTCGGGTCATGTGCAGCGAACCATTGGTAATTTCGAGATGTACGTGAATTTGCCTCACGACCAAAAAGGCACGCACATGAGCCGCTTTATTGAAATATTGAATGACAACAAAGACGGCATTTCGCTTGATACAACTTCTCAAATAACCGCCGGTATGAAGAGCGAACTTGAAGCCGAGACGGCATATTTGAAAGTAACGTTTCCCTATTTCGTTGAAAAAGAGGCGCCGGTAACTCGAACAAAGAGCTTCATGAATTATGCGATCTCAATTCTCTGCGAGTCTGCCGACTCGGACAAGTTGACTTTGACAATTGACGTTCCGGTTACAACGTTATGCCCGTGTTCCAAATCCATCAGTGAATACGGAGCTCATAATCAAAGGGGTTTGGTTCGCGTGCAAACGCGTTTTGCACACAAGATGTCCTTGGATTTTGAAAATATAATTAACCGCATTGAAAAAACATCCAGTTGTGAGATCTTTGCATTACTCAAACGCGAAGATGAAAAGTTTGTAACCGAACGCGCATATGAGAATCCGGTTTTTGTTGAAGATCTTGTCAGGGACATTGCTCTTTCTTTATCTGAAGCGGATGAGATCACATGGTTTAGCGTCGAAGTAACCAATTTCGAGAGTATACACAACCATGACGCGTATGCTTTTATTGAAGTAGATAAACAATCGGCGACAAGCATCCGGCAGTCAGAAGCCGTTTTGGCGGAATCCGTTTCGTAATTCGGGAGCTATTATGCATTTCTATCTACTGGTCTTTCTTACGTTTTTGCCCATGCTCGCATCATGCGCTAAACCGCCTTTCGACGGCGATTCTGCGATGCGCTATCTTGAAAAACAGTGTTCGTTCGGACCGCGAAATCCCAATTCAGAAGGCCACAAACAATGCCTGCAGTTTTTGACTGAAGAACTTCGGAAATATTGTGATCGCGTTGACCACCAGAACTTCGTTTATATCGACAAGAAGGATACTTCGGTGAAACTACACGGGACGAATATTATCGCGTCGATCAATTTACAGCCCAAAACTAAAAAGCGCGTTTTATTATCCGCACATTGGGACACGCGGCCGTGGGCCGATAAGGATCCCGATTCAACTAACCGCGATAAGCCGATTTTGGGCGCCAATGACGGCGCTTCCGGTGTGGCCGTTCTGCTTGAAATTGCGAAAATAATAAAAGAAAATCCGTTGGATATAGGTGTTGATATTATTTTGTGGGATCTTGAAGATTATGGCGAACACAATGGAGAACTTTATCCCGATAGCTTGAATCCTTATTGTATCGGTTCCGACTATTTTGCAAAAAACAACAAGACGTACTGGCCGGCCTATGGAATATTGTTAGATATGGTGGGCGATAAGAATTTGGATATTCCGATTGAAAAAAATTCATACAACCAAGCAAAGGATGTCGTCAACAAGGTGTGGGATAAGGCTAAGAAATTGGAAAAACCAGCTTTTCGTACGTCGATAGAGGCGGACGTGTTTGACGATCACATTCCCCTATTGCGCATCGGCATACCATGTATTAACATTATTGATTTTAATTATCCGGATGCGAGCAACCGGTATCATCATACTCTATCCGATACTCCGGATAAATGCAGCGCGGAAAGCCTGCAGCAGATTGGTGACGTACTTGTTGAAGTGTTGTATAGCGAATAGTATCGCGATGAATAAGCAAAAGACGTTCTTTCGATAGTCCAAATTCTATCATCCCGCGCGTTACATAGCTCCCGAATGTGAAGAAGTAAATCAGGCGTCATGCCAAACCTCTGCTAAAGGAAATAGAAAAGAAGCCCGAGTACCACGCAGGATAAGGCAAACATCACCACGAGCGCCACAAGATCGCCCTTATTTTCCTTTGGATTGGAATTAGGCATAATCATTTTCCCCTAACTTTTATTAAGGTTTTCTGCTCTCCGAAATGAACTAAAGAATTATGCTTAATTATAAATTCCGAAGAATAAATATACAAGTGTTTTTTTTTGAAATGTGATTTAATGCACAAAATGGTATAGATTTTCCATCTTTCAGTTATTCCGCAGTCACAATAAATTTGAATGGTTCGCAGTTCTTAGATATTTCGCCTGCTGAACATGCTTTCAAGAACCCCGGCTGTACCTTAGTTTCATTTTGCAAAATTTCAAACTTCTCCGTATATTAGACAACTTGTTTAAGTGGATTACACATGATCAGATCAGCTTATCCCTATTTTTCTTTTCTATTGCTGCTTATTCCGGTGCTGGTATTTATTTTGCTTTATCATGCGCGGAAGCGTAAACAACTTCTTCTTCAAATTGCCGATAGTAACCTAATCGAAAAGCTGCTTTCTTCTTATAGTCCCGTCAAAGATAATCTTAAGTCCTGCCTTGTGTTCACGTGTTTTATCATGATTATGCTTGCGCTAATAGGATTTGAAGTTGGAACGAAGTATGAACAAGTGAAAATCAGCGGCGTGGATATTGTATTTGCTTTAGATGTATCCGCGTCTATGAATGCAGAAGATATCAAACCCAGCCGGCTTGAGAAAGCCAAACATGAAATTTCTACATTTCTGGACCAACTGCGGGGCGATCGTGTGGCTTTAGTTATTTTTGCAGGACAGGCATTTATCCAATGCCCTATGACCACCGATTACAGCGCCGTGAGAATGTTTCTTGATGCCGTTACCGTCAATACGACGACGTCGGCAGGAACGAATTTTGCCGAAGCCCTTGACGTGATTTCCAGTGCGTTTCCCGGCAAACCAGGCGATGAAAAGGCGTCCACGGCCGGGAAGGCGGCGGTCATTTTTTCTGACGGTGAAGACCATAACCCGGAATCCTACGGCCTGCTAGAGAACTTGAAGAAACAAAACATCAAAATTTTTGCTGTCGGTATCGGAACGGCCAATGCCGCCCCCATTCCGATCTATGACGAAACGGGTACCGTAAAAGACTTTAAGAAAATCAACGGTTCAGTGATCACCACTAGACTTGAAGAAGGTTTTGTAAGTCAGTTAGCAAGCGAGACCGGAGGCGCGTACTACGCCGCATCAACCAATGAACTTGAAGTTAAAAAAATATATCAGGAAATTTCCAAACTTGAGAAATCCGAAAATTCAGACTATCAGTTTACGGAGTTTGAAAATCGATATCAGTGGTTTCTGCTTCTTGCCATTGTCTCTTTGTGCATCGACCTTGTGATACACCGCCGAAAAATAATTAAAGAATAAACATGTTTAATTCACTTGAATTTGCCGATCCTCATTTTTTCGTCTTATTGATTTTGGTTCCGGTCATTTTGTTTTGGCGGAAAATGAAACTTGCCAAATCGGCTGTTGTATATTCAAACGTTCAGATTATTAGAGCTGTAAAGCCCTCTCTGCGACAACGAACTCAGCCTGTGTTACACTGGCTTCAAATTCTCATTTTAGTTTTACTGATCATAGCCATGGCCAGGCCTCGAACGAGAAATTCACAATCCAGTGTGACATCGGAGGGAATTGACATCATGATGGCGCTGGATGTGTCTCGCAGTATGCTGATCGAGGACATGGGAAATCTGAACCGTATGGACGCAGCTAAGGATGTAGCCGAACAATTCGTTCGCGGCCGCCAATCCGATCGTGTTGGACTTGTCATTTTCGCCGGAAAAAGTTTCACGCAGTGCCCTTTGACCGTTGATTACCAAATTCTGACTTCCCTCATTCGACAAGTCTCTATAGGCATGGTGGAAGATGGAACCGCAATCGGTATGGGTTTGATCAATTCCATCAATCGCCTCCGTGAAAGCAAATCCAAAAGTAAAGTGATAATTTTATTAACGGACGGTCAGAACAACAGAGGGGAAATCGACCCTTTGACTGCGGCACAAATAGCGCAGGCGTTGAATATTCGCGTCTACACGATCGGCGCCGGCAAAGACGGACTTGCGCGCATTCCGGTGGACGATCCTTTTTTCGGAAAACAATATGTGACCGCTGAAGTAAAAATTGATGAAGAAACATTGAAAGGGATAGCGGAAATAACCGGCGGACAGTATTTTCGCGCTACCAATCTCAAAGCGCTGGAAGAAATCTACGAACAGATCGGACAATTGGAAAAAACAAAAATTGACGTAAAAACCTATTTTCGATATGAAGATTTGTATCCGTGGGTTCTAATCCCCGCCCTTTTTCTGCTTTTTTTGCACTTTGTCTTGATCAGATCCATTTTTCTCAAATTACCCTAATGAGACAAACCACAACATACTTTCAAAATCAATTCCTGGAACACTGCCGCAAAAACCATTTCTTTTCCAGCAACGACCGTGTATTGATTGCGGTTTCGGGCGGTTTAGATTCCATGGCGCTCGTACACCTCATGGGAATTTTGCAGCTTGAGTCAGAAATCACGATAGGCATAGCTCATCTAAACCACCGATTACGCGGAGCCGCCAGTGATCGGGATGAAGCGTTTGTTAAAAAATTTGCCTTGTCCCGTCTATATCCTTTCCATTGCCAACGAATGGATGTTCGCAAACAGGCTAAATTATCGAGGAAATCCATAGAAGAACAAGCGCATGATTTACGTTATGCTTTTTTTGAGAAAACAGCAAGACAGTTTGGTTATAACAAAATCTGCACTGCGCATCACAGAAGCGACCAGGCTGAAACGATTTTAATGAGGATTATCAAGGGCTCAGGCATGTCCGGGTTGACAGGCATTCGAGAAAAACGCGGTTTGTTTATCAGGCCGCTGCTGCTTTTTTCAAAGGCGGACATTAAGAAATACGTTCAGACGGAAAATATCAAGCACGTGAATGACGCATCAAACCGCGATAAGGCTATTTTGAGAAACAGAATTCGTCATGATTTGATACCGCTCCTCAAAAAGAAATTCGATCCGCAGATTGAAAAACATCTGATACATCTGGGTCTTATTGCCGAGGAAATAAAAGCGCACTTCGACCTCGATGCGGAAAAGCAGTATTTACAAGTCTGCAAGGCCGCCGAAGGCAAAATAGTCCTTGAAATTAAAGCGTTTAACCGGTATCTTCGTGCTCAGCGTCATGCATTAGTTGAATTTTTGTTTTTGAGAGAATTTAATAAGAAGCTGCAGTTTTCTGACTACGAAAAGCTTTACGATCTCATTCAAACAAAACAAAGCGGCAAGAAAGTCATATTCGGCAATGTCATTTGTCTGAAAACTGCTGATCAAATTGTTTTCCTGACGAAGAACCGGTTGAACAGACGCGATTTTTGTTTTACAATTGAAACAGGCCGAGACTACTCCTGGAAAAACCCGAATTTTTCATTTCGGAGTTCGTTTTTGTCCTCTACTCCTGAACTCAGAAGCGGTTTTGGCCGCATTGCAAATATTGAATACGTTGACAGGGAGAAGATCAAAGGTCATTTAAGGCTTCGCAATTGGAAAACAGGTGATAAGTTTAAGCCCATTGGCATGAATGGGTTTAAAAAGCTCAGTGATTTTTTTGTTGATAACAAGATATCGGTCATTGAAAAGAAGAATATTCCACTCCTCTGCGAAAAAATCGGAACAAAGGAAAATATTATCTGGGTTTGCGGCCTCAGACTAGACGACCGCTACAAAGTCGATAACAGAACACACCACTTACTTAAACTGGAATATAACAGGAATGAATAAGACCATAACAACAGACCGGCATCGATTTAAGATCATGATCTCGAAAGAGGATATCGGCAAAGCAGTGCGTCGGCTTGGCAAAAAAATTACAAAGGACTACAAGAATAAGAACCCCATTCTCGTCGGAATCCTTAATGGTTCGTTTTTGTTTATTGCCGATCTTGTCAGGGAAATTAACACCGAATGTGAGATTGATTTTCTGAAAATCGGAAGTTACGGCGATCACATGCAGTCAAGCGGATCCATTCGGCTGGACAAGGATGTAAGCGCCAAATTAACCGGGCGCCATGTGATCGTGGTTGAGGATATCGTTGACTCCGGGCTGTCCATAACGTTTATAAAACAGCATATTGAAAAAATGAAACCGTCTTCGATTCGGTTTGTCACGCTGTTGCTAAAAAAAGAAAAAGCGAAGACAGATTTTCCGGTCCACTATGTCGGTTTTGATATTGGAAACGACTTTGTCATTGGCTACGGGCTGGATTATGCACAGAGATTCCGACATCTGAAAGATATTTACGTTACCCATGACTAGAGGAGAAGATATTGATAGATAATCATTTAGCGCTTATGACTTCGGAAGGTTCGTCCAACAAGAAAACGAAACCTGAAAAGCCGCATTCAGGAAAAAAACGGCCGTCGCCGGAAGGGAATCCGAATTTTAAGAATTCGTTGTCCACTTTTTTTCTCTGGCTTGCCATTTTTGCAGCATTTTTCTTTTTATATCAGATATTTACCGCCACGAGTGACCGGCACATGGAAATATCTTATTCCAATTACCAAGCGCTGTTGTCTCAAGACAAAATCGTCAGTATCCACGTTACGGAAAACGAATTACGTGGAATATTAAAGGAAGAAATCAGCTTACCGGTCGACGGAGTGCCCGTGAAGTTCAGCCAATTCAAGCTCTACCTGCCATTTATTGACAGCAAAATGATCGAAGAATGGAATGCAAAAAACATTAATGTTGAATTTTCAAAAAAAGGAACCGATTTCTCAACCATATTCATTCAAATGCTTCCGTGGATTATCGCCATTGGTATATTTATTTTTATCTTGAGACGCATGCAGGGCGGCGGGGGTGCAAAGAATATTTTTTCGTTCGGCAAGAGCCGGGCAAAGATGTCGTCGGATAAAGATCCTCACGTCACATTTTCCGATGTTGCCGGATGTGATGAAGCGAAGCAAGAATTGCAGGAGATTGTGGATTTTCTAAAAGATCCCGATAAATTCACTCGACTTGGCGGTCGTATACCCAAGGGTGCATTGCTTCTGGGCCCGCCGGGAACGGGAAAGACATTACTTGCCAGAGCGGTGGCGGGCGAAGCCGAAGTGCCTTTCTTCTCCATCAGCGGTGCCGATTTTGTCGAGATGTTTGTCGGCGTCGGGGCAGCCCGCGTGCGCGACTTATTTGAACAAGCAAAAAAAAATCACCCTTGTATTATTTTTATAGATGAAATCGATGCGGTAGGACGATCTCGCGGCGCAGGACTCGGGGGCGGCCACGACGAACGCGAGCAAACGCTGAATCAATTATTAGTTGAAATGGACGGCTTTGATTCAAACGCCGGCATTATTTTAGTTGCGGCGACAAACCGCCCGGATATACTTGACTCCGCTCTCATGCGCCCGGGCCGTTTTGATCGCCAAATTGTTGTCGACCAACCGGACGTCAATGGCCGCGAGGAGATCTTGAAAATTCACACAAGAAAGATCCATCTTCATGAAGGCGTTACTCTGAAAAAGATCGCAAAGGGCACACCCGGTTTATCCGGCGCCGATCTGGAAAATCTGGTTAATGAAGCCGCCCTGCTCGCTGCGCGTCGTAATTCGGATGCCGTTGATAATATCGATTTCGAGAATGCCAAAGATAAAGTCATGATGGGCGTTGAACGGAAGAGTATGGTGATTTCCGAAAGTGAAAAGAAAACGACCGCTTATCACGAAGCAGGCCATGCGCTTGTCGCGCGTCTTCTGCCGGATTCGGACCCGGTTCACAAAGTAACCATTATTCCACGCGGCCGCGCTCTCGGACTTACACATTATCTCCCGACGGATGACCGGCATTCCTATTCCCGGTCGTATATTCAGACCATGCTGACTTACATGCTTGGAGGCCGCGGCGCCGAGAAAATTATATTTAATCACTACACTACCGGTGCGAGCAATGATATCGAACGCGCAACGATGTTAGCCCGCAAAATGGTCTGCGAATGGGGCATGAGCGACAAACTAGGTCCGGTTGCATTCGGCAAGAAAGAAGAAGAAGTATTCCTCGGAAGAGAAATTTCCACCGCCAAGAATTATAGCGAAGAAACATCACGTCTCATTGATACCGAAATCAAAGCTATTATCCTTGAGGCGGAGCAAAAAGCTATTCAGCTGATCAACGAAAATGTCCAGAATTTACATAATATAGCCGCTGCACTTATTGAACGTGAGACACTGGACGCGGAAGACCTGGAACTGATCATGAGCGGACAAAGTCTGAAACCGCAGGAGACGATTAGTAAATCCAATGGTGAAATCGCTGAAGAGCAGCCGCAAGTCAATTCATAAAAAGGTTATTATTGATAAGGTTGGCGCGATATATACAGTTTAAAAAGGTCCTTGTTAGAACATGGAGAATCTAATTCGCTTTTTGTCGGGAGAAGTTCCCGGCGGTTTCTTTCTATATTTCTGCATTATTTTCATACTATCTTTTTTCTTCTGGTATATCGTTCGTCATTCACCGGTGGTAAACAAACGAAAATTTTCTATTTTTATGTTTGCTGTACTGGGTTTTGTCACTTTGACATTTACCGTTCTGCGACTAGCCCGTCCACCCCAGCCTGATGTTATCTACTTAGGCATACTCCCTCTGGAAAATGAAAATACCTCTGCCGATTCATTACTTCGTAACCAGATCAATAAATATTCCGGTACCGGTTGGGCGGTGGCTGAAGCATCTTCCCGGTATTCCGAGTTATCCTCTCCACAACATATTATTTTTTTGAGGCCGGAATGGCTCGCTAATTCGCACGACAATGACAGTTTAGGCAAAGTATCCGTCTTTGATGAAGCCCATCTATTGGATTGGGCAACGCTAATTAAGCTTAAATTCCTCGCAGCCGGCACTTTCAAGGTAACCGCAGACAGCGTGCAGTTAAACATATTGATCTATGAAATGGCCACAAGAAAATCCATACGTCAAATTTCAATATCTATTCCGCTAACATCTGAAAAAGAATGGGCTGAACATCTTTCATCCGCATCCATTACGCTCTCGAAAATACTGTATCAATATGTTGATGAGCAATTAGACGAAACAACCGTAGATAAAAAAACGTTCTTGACACCCGGATTAGTAAATTACTCACGTGGAAAATATCTTCTTGCGCACAAATTAGTTGATTCGTCGTTGTCCGCATTTCAATTGGCACTTAAAAGCGACAGCGCCGGCATATTGAACTGGTATGGGATGGGCATCGCTCACGGTGAATTGATGCTGCGGACAAAAGACAACAAGACGTATCAGTTTCATCAGTACCGAACTGAATACTATTTGAAAAAAGCAGGCCAAATCGACGAAACTTTTCAACCGTCCGTTTCCGCCCTTGCTAAATATTACATGTTTTTCAAACCGGAACCTCGGTATCTTGACGCTGAGATCGCTCTGATCGGAGCGAACGAATTATACAATAAAGATTATAACGTATACTACGTCTTGAGCTATATGCAAAAACTGCGCTGGGAGTCGTTTGGATTATCTTCGAAGGAAGAGGTTCTTCAAAAGGCCATCCGGCTTAATCCCGGCGGTTTTGACAGTTACATCAATCTGGGCAAATCGTACATCGAGCTCAGCAAACCGCATGATAGCCGCGCGAAATTGGCTATGGATAATTACAGCGTCGCCCACCAGCTTCGCCCAATTGACTTTGAGGCCATAACCGGCATGGTGCTGGCATGTGACTATGTCGGCATGTATGACCGCGCGCTCAAACTCCTGGAATTCGCCGAAAAAATTCATCCGGGCAATGCGGATGTATACTACAATTTGGGTATTATTAATTACCATATCGGAGTGAGCTTCAAACCGAAGCGGAAAAAGAAGGAAGAGCACGCTCAATATTTGATCGCCGAAGCGTACTTCAAAAAAGCTATTCAAATGAAACCCAATCATGGATATGCTTATATGTATTTGGCAAAAATTTATGCTGAGTCCAAGAATGACCATGGTGCAATCGAGGCCCTTCGAATGGTAATGAAGCTGCTTGACCGGGAAGACAAATACCGTGAAGAGGCAAGACGTAAACTAAATGAATTTTTCCCAGATGTCGAAGGATAACCGTACTGACCAATTTTACGCGGATTGTTTAAGCCGTGTTTACATCATGGGCGTACTAAACGTTACGCCTGATTCATTTTCAGATGGCGGTAAGTTTTACTCTCCCGAAGCGGCAATGGCGCATGCCGTGCAGTTAAAAGAAGACGGCGCAGATATTTTGGACGTCGGAGGCGAATCGACTCGGCCGGGAGCGGATCCGGTATCACTGCAGGAGGAATTAGACCGTACAATTCCGATTATTGAAAAAATATCAAAATCTCTCGACGTACTGATTTCAATTGACACTTATAAATCGAAAGTTGCAGATGAGGCCATGCGATCAGGCGCTCACATCATCAACGATATCAGCGGATTAACTTTTGACCATAATATGATGGCAACCGCAGTAAGACATGACGCCGCCCTGGTAATCATGCATATAAAAGGCACTCCAAAAAATATGCAGACAAACCCGCAATATGGAGACGCGGTCAGTGAAATAAAAACCTTTCTGTTTCAGGCATCTGAAAAGGCAAAGAAAAACGGGGTTAAAAAAATCATAATTGATCCCGGTTTGGGATTTGGAAAAAGATTTGAAGATAATTTTCTGATTTTGAACCAGCTTGAACATCTTAAATCACTCGGCTATCCCCTATTGATCGGATCTTCAAGAAAATCGTACCTCGGCAAACCGTTTAATGCTGCGCCGTTAGACCGTATGGAGGGTACGATAGTGTCTAATATTATTGCTATGCAAAAAGGAGCCAATATATTGAGGGTGCACGATGTAAAACCTATTCGGCGCGCGGTGACTATTGCAGAAAAAATTATGAAGGCGTGATCATGCAGGAAGAATTATTTAAATTCTGGATCATACCGGTAACATGGATTGATATACTTGATATCACCGTTGTTACTGTTATTTTCTATCGCGCTTATCTTGTCATACAAGGCACGACTGCTTCCCGTATGTTGATGGGCTTGATCCTTATCTTGATCGTATCGATCGCCGTACAGGCGCTTAATATGAGCGGCATGATATGGCTGGTCGATCAGATCAGAACTGTCTGGGTTATTGCATTTGTAATCATATTCCAGCCTGAATTGCGGCGGATGCTTACGTTTTTCGGGCAAAGCGGATTCCTGCGCAACATAATTAAATTAGGTATACCCGCTTATGTACATGAAGTCATCAAGACTTGTGAGCACTTGTCCAAACGCCGTTCAGGTGCCATTATTGCACTGGAGAGATCGACGGGCCTGAAGAATATCATTGAGACAGGCGTATCTTTAGAAGCAAAAATTTCTCAACAACTATTGTTATCCATATTTAACCCGAGGTCACCTCTCCACGACGGGGCTGTCGTCATCGAAAATGACCAGGTGTCTGCCGCCAAATGCCTTTTGCCTTTGAGTCAAAATCCGTACATCGAATCATCACTCGGAACCCGACACCGCGCCGCCTTGGGGTTATCCGAGCAATCGGACGCTATTGTGATCGTCATTTCAGAAGAGACAGGCAAGATTTCCGTAGCCTACAAAGGAACGCTGAATCGCAACATATCAGTCGCTGAACTCCAGGGCTTTATAGAGGAAGTCCTCAAATCTGGCAAAACACGCGGTCTATGGCGAAAGACGACTAACGCCGGCAAGAGACAGCCCCTTACAAACGTTGCGTTTAAATAGGAAAATATAGACTAAAACCCCCAAATATTGTATAATAACAAACAGAAAAACGGGTTTAGAATTAGTTCTTATCGAGTTATGACAGAATTATTTGTAACGCCCTGCAAGTTGCTCCTTGTAGGGTTTTTTGTGATACTCCGGACGCTTGTATCTCAGGAATAAAATATGAATTTAAGAGATAGATTTACCATTATTGCTGTTGTGCTGGTTACTTGCACTGCTTTTTGTAAAGCTCAAGCCGTATATCCGCAAATTCAGTCCAAGCAAGATTATGTCAAATCCGTCTCTGAAAAAGAGGGCGAATTAGTTTACACATTCAATTTTGTTACGCCGGATATCGACCGGGTGGAAGTGAATGGTGAAACGCACCAACGTCTTACAGCCCCGCTTTTTGAGTACATGCAGGAGGAAGGGGCTCCGCAATTACCCAAAATAAGCTACCTCATTGAATTACCTGAAGGGTCACCGCAGGCCTTCGTAACGCATACTGAGCGCGTGTTTCTGCCGGTACAGTCTATTATGTTCAGCGGCGAGAACTTACCCACGGACGGTTCAGTGCCCGGATATCGCAAGCAAATCGCTAAAACATTCAACGCTGCCGGAGGTTGGTATCCAAGAAGCCTGGTTGAGTTAAGTTATCTCGGAAAAATGCGGGAAATTCCGTTATACCGATTAACCGTCTATCCATACCGATACCATGCAGCAAAACATCAGGTTGAGTTCAACAAAAACATAACCGTTAGGATTACCTACTCAACATCCAAAAAAGTGCAGGTTTATGAGAGCAATACTTCTGAGATCAATGAAATACTTGATTCCGAACTGATCAACGTAAAGCAGGCCAAAAAATCACGGTATTTAAAAAATAAAACTATTTCAAAAAATTCCTCTGAGGCAACTTTTGCAAATGCTCCACAAGCCCATAAACAATCGATAAAAATCCTTGTTAACAGGAATGGTATTTACAAAGTTACGTATGATTACTTAAAAGAAAAAACAGGATTGGATTTTTCCGGAATCGATCCAAGAAACTTTCGTTTGTTTAATCTCGGGCTGGAAGTGCCGATATATTATCGCAGTCAGGAAAAAGACAAATTTAGTTCCGGGGATTACTTTGAATTCTACGGTGAAAAATACCTAGCAAAGTTTAACAAGAATCTGCGCGATATTCCGCAAAGTATCGGACATTATCTGGACCCGTGGAGCGACGATAACGTTTATTTCCTCAGCTGGGGACAAAAGCCCGGCATTCGGCTCATAGAGGAAAACGGAGGCGTAATTCTCCCACGGAAATCCGATTCACTTAGTTCGAATCAATTTACCGTTACGAAACATTTCGAAGAAGATAATATTCGTCTTGATATCAAAAACATAAACCTGATTCAACCGGCTGTAGTCGAGGATATTTGGGCATTCGACGGAGGAATTGCAAACCTGATTTCCAGTCAATCCCAAAAGGATTATGAATTTACTATCGAAAAATTGTCTTCTTCATCACTGAATCAGGTACTTCGCATTAATTTACAGGGCATCAGCACCAACAACCACACTGTTGATATTAAAATCAACGGTATTGGGATTACAACAAGTTTAGTCTGGACCGGCCCGAGCAAATTTCAGGCGGACATCCCGATAGCCAACATTTCATCAAATCCGCTTAAAGAGGGTGTTAATAAACTCACTATCAGTACGCCGGTCACCTCAAACCCGGCCTTGTTGGACAAGTTTGCATTAAATTGGTTTGAAATCACTTACAAGAGAAAATATCAAGCAGAAAAAGACTACATTGAGTTTCGCGTTGGTGACGAAAGTTTTACCACTCTAAAAGAATTTAGGATCGAGAAATTTACTGACCCGGACATCAGCCTTTATAAGAAAGGCGTAAGCCGGATGGTCAATTGGGATTTGAAAACCAACAGCGGCTCCCAAAAGGACACATCCTATTTTCTGGTTTTTCAGGATGAAGTGAGTATAAGCGGAATTGAATATATCGCAGTGAGTGAATCCGCAAAACTCTTACCGAAGGATGCAATTCTTGACAAACCATCTGTCTTGGCCTCCGGATATCATAACGCGCGTTATCTGATTATTGCGCCGAAACTGCTGAAAGATGCGGCATTGCGGTTGGAAGATTATCGCAGATCGAAAGGTTTATCGGTAGAATCCGTTGATATAGAGGATATTTATGATGAATTCAATTTTGGCATAAAAAGTCCGTATGCAATACGGGATTTTCTCCGTTTTACTTATGTCAGCCCTAATTGGCATGGCAGCCAGGGTTCTCCACTCTACATCATGTTAATCGGCGATGCATCCGCCGCTCCAAAAGCCATTAGTAATAATAACGATTTCATCCCTGTCCAGTTTATCCAAACTAAGACCTATGGTCCGGCCGCAAGTGATTACTGGTACAGTCTGGCGGACGATTTGGATATTTTGCCCGATTTTTTTGTCGGCCGTCTCCCGGTCTCCACCACCACACAACTCGACGCGGTCATAGACAAGATCATTACTTACGAACAATCAAATTTATCCGGTTCCTGGAAAAACAAAGTGCTTTATATAGGCGGGCAAAGCGATAACCGCGGTGTGGTTCAAAACATCAGTAGTATACCAGTTGATGTCTTTCGTTTTCAAGCTACCAGCATTATCAACTCGCGAATGCCGCAAAGTTTCTCACCGGATAGGGTTTATGTTTTTCCCATCCGAGATCAATTCTACGGAAACTTTGCTCAGGTCGTAAAAGGATTTGAAGAGGGCAATCTACTTACTGCTTATATTGGGCATGGCGGAGGCGGTATCTGGGGCGACCTGGATTCTGTTTCAGGAAAACCACTTTTGAATCTTACCCAAGTAAATGAGCTAAAAACTAATCCAGGACGCTACCCCCTTGTTCTCAGTATGACCTGCTTTGTTGGTGCGTTTGACAACCCGAATTCACTCGGTGAATTGCTGCTCACCAAACCTTATGGCGGTGCGATTGGCGTCATAGCATCCAGTGGAACCGGCTGGATCATCGGTGATTTTCAGCTTCTCGATCAATCTATAAATGCCTTTTTGAAGCCGGGCAATTCAGTCGGTGAAGCGGTGACGCAGGGGAAAATAAACTATCTATTGCAGCAAGGCATTACTGATTATGAAGTCAGCGGAGCCGGCAATACGTTGACCACCGGCGCCGTGCCCCAAAGCATGGTTTTTCAATTTAATTATTTGGGCGATCCGGCATTGAGATTAAAAACTCCGGTGAAAAGAACTTTTTCTCTATCCAATTACAGTCCATCTAAAACATCGGTCATATCGGTTTCAGGCGCGGCGGGATTTTCAAGCGGAACAGGAACCGCGCAAATTTATCAAATGCGTCAGGTTGTCGATTCAGTTGCCAATGGCGCAAACAAACCTTCATTCGTTGATGTGGATACCGTCGATTTCCTGATCTCAGGTGGAAGTTACTTATTTGATGTTAACTTGGGCAATATCCCGTCCTCAGTTTTACAAGACGGCATTACGGGAATCAGAATATACGCCGAATCGTACGATGGCCGATATGCGTTCAACGGACAGGATAATTTTACTATTAATGGCGCTTATATTTCACAAATTCAACTGCTGCCACCGATCCCCACAAGTTCCGACACCGTAAGATTTTCTGCAGTAGCAAGCGATCCGGATACAGTGAGACTCGTGACGGTCACATATGATCGCACGGGCTCCGTCACGGAAAACGTAACCGATACACTTTTCTTGTCTCAAGATAATACTTATATCAGCCGTGGCAGCGGACCATTTATCGAAAATGATCTGATTACGTATCGGATAAAAGTCAAAGACAGTTTGGGCGATTCGACGATTTCAGATTTACAGGAAGTTCGAATTCTCGCCGGACTCGATCTCAAAATGGAGCAAGTGAACAGTCCAGGCGATCAAACCACGTCTATTTTTTTGGGTGGCACAAATCAGACAAATATTAATGCAGTAGTTCAAAATGCAGGATACAGACCCGCTTCAAATGTAAAAATACGCTTTTATGACGGCGATCCTCGTGTTGCCGGGATTTTTCTTGGCGAAGCTGATCTAACGATTGGCGGTTCTGTTCCAAACGCCGGAAAGATCGCAGTGGACACGGTCGCGATAGCCTCAACGCTGGGTAATGGTTCACATAATGTATTTGTTTGGATAGATCCTGATTCACTCACTGCAGACATTAATCGATTCAATAATCTCGGATTTCGGGCGCTGACGTTGAGTACATTTAACGTTACACCAACCGCAGGAACGACATACGACGGAATACAGAATGATACCGTTTCTGTCGACAATAGTTTTTTTATAAATGCGCCTGCCAATGCCGTGAGTCAAAATTCAACGTTGTCCATAAATAGAAAAACCAATATCCTGATCAATGACCAACCCGATCTCAGTTTTGCATATCCGAAAGGCTATGCAACTCCTCAGGCTTATGATGTGACGTTATCTCATCCGCTTGTGAATTCAAAGTCAATTATGGTTCAATTTGATTATGACACAACGCTCTACCCTGCCGCCATGTTTTATCACGATTCTCTGAATATCTATGTGTGGAATTCGGGCAACCGAAAATGGAATATCGTAAATTCAGAAAAATTGATTCAAAACGGAACTATATCCGTCGAGGTTTCTGAGCAAGTTGATATCGGCATTTTTACGCTCATGATAAATCGCGACCGTTTATCGCCTGTTATCGAGCCAACCGTCGAAGGTCAGTATTTTTCTCAAGGCTCGATCGCGCCGAAAAATCCGAAGATTTCCGCAATTATCTATGACCGAAACGGAGTTAGTCTCAACCGTAAACATTATAACATTGAATTAAACGGACAGCGGCTTGATTCAACAAAAATAATTCTCCCTGATTCATTGGCTAATTCAAACGTAGTTACTCTTACGCTTATCAATGATCAAAACTTTAACGCCGGCGCCAACAGCATAACTTTTCAGGTTTCCGACGTGAACGGGAATGTGAGCGCACCGGACACGCTTCGCTTCAAAGTCGTCAGCGGTTTTGATATTAAGGTTTTAGGAAATTTTCCGAATCCATTCACCAATGTGACTACGTTCGCGTTTCGAATCGAAGCATCGGAACAATTGGATAATCTCGAGATCGGCATATACACGGTATCAGGAAGACGTATCAAGAAAATTACGCCCGAGGACATCACAAGTCAGATACTAAACTCCGTGGGCTACCACGAAGTTCAGTGGGACGCCACGGACGATAACGGGCGTGACATTGCCAACGGAATTTATTTTTACCGGATCAGGGGAAAGCTGAATGGAAAAATTGTAGAAAAGAAAGGTAAACTGGCTTATTTTAGATAATATGAAATACCGTATTCTATATACCCTTTTACTAATGGTCACCATGCAGGCCGTTGCCATTGCAGGCGATGGTACACGGCGTTATGCCAATGCGTTTCTGGAGATACCTCTCGGTGCCCGCGCAGCCGGGATTGGCAATGCTTACGTAGCAGTGGCTAACGACGGAACGGCATTTTTCTGGAATCCGGCAGGTGTTGCCCTCATGCACAAACGTGAGGTCACGATGATGTATGCCAACCAATTCGACGGCCTTGGCCAGTATAATTTTGTCGGATATTCTCATCAGTTATCATCAGCATATGCGTTCTCGATCGGCTGGATTCGCTATAATGTTGGTGATATTCCTGAAACAAGTGCATTAGGAGGCTCATACAATGATCATGGCAACCCCGATTATGATTTCAGCCAATATTTTCACGGACGTTTTAGTTACGCAGACCATGCGTTGTTCTTCTCATTTGCAAGAATGAATCAAATTAAGTTAAATTTGGGATGGTTATATAGTGAATTTCCAATGCAGATACCGATTGGAATAAATTTCAAAGTCATTCAGGGCGGCACAAGCGGCATTTCAGGCAAGAACGGTGTAGTAACAAAAGATGTTAACAAATCAGGCATCGGCGTAGATTTGGGAACCATGATCATGTTCGGCATAAGCGATCTCGCCGAATCCCCGAATCTGGGCGACTTTGCGATGGGGCTTCATATTCAGGATGTTACTGTAACTGGCGTTCGCTACAATGCTGTTTCTTCGTCAACACGGGCGCGTGACATTGTTAAGCCAAACTTAAAGTTCGGTATGTCGTACCTTCACCCAGTACGCACGTTAAAGAGCAATATATTGTTTTCTTATGAAAGTAATACACGTTACGGCGGAGATAAACATTTCGGGCTGGAATGGGACTATATGAAAACAGTTGCCCTTAGATTAGGCAGAGATGATAAGCTTATCACCTACGGCGCAGGAATAGCGTTATGGCAAATTCGCCTGGATTATGCACTTTCCAATCATGCGTTAGGAAATGTTCACCGCATCAGCGCTGCGTATAAATTTTAATGGAGTCCAAGTTGACTAACAATAATTCTCTTCTCATTTCAACCGCCATAATACTATGTTTTTCACTTTTCCACATCTCCTGTCCGGATGAGGTCAATCCACCGGAACCGCGTCCTGGCGGCGTAAAGATAAAGGCGCACAATGGGACCACATTTCAAGCCGAAACCGGACTCCGCCCACTGGAAGGAATCGAAGAAAGAATTCGAATTGAGTGGTCGCCATTGACCAGCAATGAAAATAATATCATTGAAGAATATCTTATTTATCGGTCAAACGGCATTGACAGCCCGTACGTTCAGATCGGAAACCGGCTGGTTGATTTTGCGGAAGAGGACAGTTTTTTTATAGATGAAAATGTGTTTGAAGACGTGACTTACAGATATTTTATCTTCGCGCGAAATTCCAAAGACAAAATTACGGACACATCCGCCTATTTTGGAAATAGTGATTACATAAAATCAATCAGACTCGGACATAAGGTGGAAAATTTGGGCCCTCCACCGGCGGATACGGCTAATACGAAACCAAAATTCACTTGGTGTTTAGGAATTGGACTGGTGCCCATAAAATATATTGTTAAATTAGCAACATTGACCGGCCAGATAATTTGGATTGCCGAGAAGCAGCCGGGAACGTTTGACGGGGATTGTTTTAATCAGGATAATCATGAGTATCTTACATTTCACAACGCTTCCTATTCTGCAGACGATAGTTTACAAATTAAGACAACTCCGTTTGTTACCGTTCATTACGTAAATCAGTCTTTTTTTGATGCAGGCCGGCTTCGAAAGGGTAACGCTTACTCGTGGCGAGTTGACTGCATATACGACGGTGCAGAATCCAAATCGCGATGGACTACGTTTTCCGTTACAAAAGATTACATAAATCCAAACTAACTAGTACCTATAATTCTAATCAGATATACACTATGAAAATAATGGACATCATACGGGAAAAGGCGCGCCAGAAAAAGTGCCGTATCGTTTTACCCGAAGGCGAAGAAGACAGGACAATTCAAGCCTTAAGAATAATTCAAGAAGCACAAACAGCAAAACCACTACTGTTAGGTGATGCCGACAAGATCCGACAGAGGGCATATGAACTCAGCATTGATATCCCCTCTTCTGTTTCGATAATTGATCCCAAAAAGTCTGAAAAAACATCAGACATGGCGAGCGAACTTTTTACCATGCGCAAGGCCAAAGGCATGACTTATGAACAGTCCAAGACAGCTATGCAGAGCGTTCTCTATTACGGATCTATGATGGTCAAACGGGGCGAAGTTGACGGTATGGTCGGAGGTGCAGTTCACACAACAGCCGACGTCTTGCGTTCCGCTATACACTGCGTGGGAACTGCGCCCGGAATCAGTACCGTCTCCAGTATATTCATGATGATCCTTCCGGAGGGACGCGTTTTAACCTACGGCGATTGCGCGGTCATGCCCTATCCTGATCCTAATCAGCTGGCGGATATTGCCGTTGCGTCTGCTGACAGCCACTTGCAGCTCACCGGCGAAGAACCGATAGTTGCGCTCCTGTCTTTTTCAACAAAAGGAAGTGCAAATCACGAGGCCGTTGATAAAGTGACTCAGGCTTTGGGAATTGCAAAAAAGAAACGTCCCGATCTCAAGATCGATGGAGAAATGCAATTTGATGCGGCTTTTGTGGAGTCCATCGGACAGCGGAAGTCGCCGGGCAGTCCGGTTGCGGGAAAAGCAAATGTCTATATTTTTCCTAATTTAGACGCCGGCAATATTTGCTATAAAGTTACTGAGCGAATTGGGAAAGCACAGGCGGTAGGGCCGGTTATTCAGGGATTAGCAAAACCTATTAACGATCTCTCAAGAGGGTGCAGCGCCCAGGACATCGCCGACGTAGTAGCTATTTGCTGCGTGAAAGTCTAGCTGGCGCTGGCTTTTATATTACTTTTGTCCAACATTTGCATACCGCCGGTGCGTCGCCGTTCTATCATCATTTTGGCCTTGGCTGCAATGCTGACCGGATCTATCCCAACGCGTTGGTAAAGTGTATTGCATTCGCCGTGCTCAACAAACTGATCCGGAAGACCCATGCGCTCGACTTGCAGTGCTGCGATTTTATCTGTAAATCTTTTTTCCTTTTTTGATCCTTTTTCAATAAACGGTATTGAATATATCGTCTCCAAAACACCGCTGCCAAATCCTCCGATCATAACGTTATCCTCTACCGTAATAATATCTTCGAATTTTCGGCAAATTTCCGTAAGCATCTCCTCATCCAACGGCTTAATAAAACGCGCATTAACTACCTGCATAGTATATCCGTCCTGAAGAAGAATTTTGGATGCTTGAATTGCGTGGTCTACCATTGGCCCGACGGCAATGACGGCAATATCATTCCCTTCCTGAATCGTTTCAGATTTTCCTACTTTAATACGTTCAAACTCATCTTTTATTGTCACACCAAGTCCATTGCCACGAGGAAAACGCATGGCGATGGGTCCATCATTATAATGAATTCCTGTGTAAACCATATCCTTTAGTTCGTTCTCGTCTTTTGGAGACATGATCACCATGCCTTGAATACATCGCAGATAAGAAAGGTCAAGTGAACCGTGATGCGTCGGTCCGTCAGCACCAACAAGTCCGGCACGGTCTAAACAGAAGAAAACCGGAATATTCTGGATCGCCACATCATGAATGATTTGATCATAAGCTCTCTGCAGGAATGAGGAATAAATAGCCACGACCGGCTTTAAACCGCTCAACGCCATTCCGGCCGACATCGTTACAGCATGTTGCTCTGCAATGCCAACGTCAAAAAACCGTTCGGGCATTTCCTTAGCCAAATATTTTAACCCTGTACCATCGGCCATCGCTGCCGTAATTCCAACCACATTTGGATTCATCCGGCACATCTTAACAACTGTTTTTCCGAACACATCTGTATAACTTGGAGCAGATTTAATTTCAACGGCGCCCGCTTCAGCTTTCTTAGGGGGGCTTACGGCATGAAACTTATTTGCATTCACTTTGTACTTTTCAACGTCTTGTTCCTCCAGTGGCATGCCCTTCCCCTTTTTGGTCAGAGCATGAATCAAGATAGGGCCTTTCAGGTTTTTTACATCGTGTAGCAATTTGATCAGGCGCGGCAGGTCATGCCCGTCAATCGGCCCAAAGTAGCGGAATCCCAAGCTTTCAAAAAAATGCCCTGGAACCAATATCGATTTTACCCCTTCGTCGAGTTTAGCCAACCCCTGTCTTACTTTGTCGCCAAGATCATGAAATTTACCGAGCGCATTCCATATTTCGTCTTTCACTTTATTATACATCGGTGTGGAAATCAAATCGGTGAGATAATTGGACAGCGCACCAACGTTGGTTGAAATGGACATCATGTTGTCGTTGAGGATGACAATCATGTCGGTTTTCAGCATTCCTGCGTTGTTCATCGCTTCAAATGCCATGCCGCCGGTGAGCGATCCGTCGCCGATAACCGAAACCACTTTATGATCCTGTTGCAGCCGGTCGCGCGCAATAGCCATACCCACCGCAGCAGAAATAGACGTACTGGCATGTCCTGCACCGAACGCGTCATACTCGCTTTCGTGAATCTTACAAAATCCGCTTAAGCCATCCAACTGTCGAATGGTGTGAAATCGATCTTTGCGCCCCGTAAGCAATTTATGCACATACGCCTGGTGGCCCACGTCCCAAATGATCTTGTCGGCAGGCGCGTTAAAAATATAATGTAATGCAACGGTGATTTCTACGACCCCGAGGCTGGGCGCTAAGTGTCCGCCGATTCTTGTAATTTCATCAATAACATGTTGCCGCAATTCATGAGATAACTGTACTAATTCTTCAATTGAAAGTTTTTTCAGGTCGTTTGGAACATTGACCCGATCGAAAACTTTTCCCATATATTCCCCTTCTAACATATTCACATAATGTTTTAAACCGTAGCAAAAGTAAGCATTTAACGGTACGTAGTCAATGAAAAATTTAGCTCTCGTTATTCGAAAACCGGCAATAGACGGCGATTTATGATGGTTCATTGTTTATTTATATTGCCTCGTAAAGTAATAATTGTTAGATTCTTCCAGCCCATCTGCATCCCTATATAATCTGTCAAATAAATTGGAGTCTACGATGACGCCGATCTCTTCAACTCTTTTCAGAAAAACTATTTCGATCATCCTAGCCGGCGGGCAGGGCGAACGCTTATACCCTCTTACGAAAGACCGTTCTAAACCGGCAGTTCCTTTCGGCGGCAAATACCGCGTTATCGACTTTACTCTTTCGAATGTTATAAATTCGGGTTTTCGCAAGGTTTATCTTGTTACGCAATACAAATCACAGTCGTTAGACACTCACATACGAGAAGGCTGGAGTTTCTTAAACGGCGAGTTGGGTGAATTTATTTACTCGATTCCTCCGCAATTTCGAACCGCAAACCACTGGTACCAAGGTACGGCTGATGCGATATTTCAGAATTTACATATTTTGCAGGATGAAAGGCCGGAACATATCGTCATCCTTTCAGGAGATCATATTTATAAAATGGATTACCTGAAAATGCTTCAGTATCACATTGCAAAAAAAGCCGATCTGACCATCGCGGGCATAGAAGTTGAAAAAAATCTGGCGCATCAGTTTGGTGTCATGGTGGTCGATGACTCCAATGAGATCATCGAATACCAGGAAAAGCCACAGGAACCGAAGCCGCTTCCGCATAAGGAGGACACTTGTTATGTAAATATGGGCATCTACATTTTTAACGCCGAGTCCATCGCCCGTGTACTCATCGACGATGCAAAGAAAAAAGACTCACAACATGATTTCGGCAAGAACATAATCCCATCTATGCTTGGAAATTACAAAGTTCAGGCATACAATTTTGAAGATGAGAATAAGACGGCGCGTCCCTATTGGCGCGACATTGGTACGATTGATAGTTATTATGAATCCAGCATGGATCTAGTTTCCGTTTCACCCGTATTTAATTTGTATGATTTTGACTGGCCAATTAGAACTTATCAGGGACAGTATCCACCGGCCAAGAATGTATTTTCTGAAAGCTTTGAAGGGGGCCGTATGGGAACGGCCATTGATTCACTTGTATCCGGCGGATGTATTATCTCAGGCGGAAAGGTCGAACGATGTCTCTTGTCGCCAAACGTCCGTATTCACAGCTATTCTCACGTAGAAGAATCTATCCTGTTCAATAATGTGAGCGTGGGGCGCCATGCAAAGATCCGCAAGGCAATTATAGACAAAAACGTTAAGATTCCTGAAAACTTTGAAATTGGCTACAATATCGAGGAAGATAAGAAAAAATTCTTTGTCACGCCGTCCGGAATTGTCGTGGTTTCAAAGAACACACAGCTCCTCTAGATCTTTTTCGCACCGAGTAGAACGATTGCGTGCGCGACGACTCCCTCGCCTGCACCCACAAAGCCTAATCCTTCAGATGTGGTTGCTTTGATTGAAACTGCATCACTGTTCAAACCCAGAACTTCCGCGATATTCTTTTTCATCTGCTCTACATACGGCGCGATTTTAGGATTCTGTAAAATGATCGTGGAATCAACATTGATCACTGAGAAACCTCTTGATTGAATAAGTATATTCGTCTTTGATAAAAGAGACAGACTTGAGATATCTTTGAAACGCAGATCAGTGTCCGGAAAGTGCTGGCCGATGTCACCCAATGCTAAAGCGCCAAGCATAGCGTCACAGATCGCGTGCAGCAAGACATCAGCATCGGAATGTCCCAGAATTCCCTTTTCCCAGGGAATTTCAACTCCGCCAATAATCATTTTTCTGCCATCGACCAGTCGATGCACATCGTATCCCTGGCCAACTCTGATATTCACGTAATTATTCATTCCTGATAAGCCTTCAGAATAAGAACCTCGGATGTCTTCTCTATTTCATCAATGTCCATTGTGACTTTTTTGTATTGTCCGTTCAGCCACAATTTTGTTTGATCGTAATAATGATCACTATAAGGTTGTCCGCTTTGACCCAGAGTTAGGATGGTCAGAGGGTGCGACGGATCATTCATGCTAACGATTCTTCGCATAGAAGCGCCCAGCAATGTTTTGAATTGAGGATCCGAATAATGATACTCTGTATTATTGACCGTGGTCGTGTTGCCCCCCATGGCATACGTTCCAACATTAAACAAATAATCCAGCGGTTTCTGTTTACCGAGCGGATGTTCAAAAGTAAGGCTATGTAATTTTCCCCAAGTCCAGCCGCCGGGTTCTCTCCCAAGTCGTTCACTCAGCAAGTCCACTGCATCTCTGAGCGACTTCCGAATAATTTCATCGCGGTTTTCAATTTCCTTTGTGCGAACATCATCCCACCATAATGACGATTTGTTGATTAAAAGCTGACTCGTAACACGCGTCGGTATATTCGACAGCTTAATGAATGACTCAAATAAAGACTCACCCAGCTCATCTTTATAGAGATGTGTCAATAATTTTTGAAAAAACACATTAAAAATCGCGGCTCCGCGACTGTCGTGCGCCATTTTCAAGTCCCAATGCTTCAGAAAAAGATAGGACTCCCTGTATTGATAGTTTACGGCATCTTTTGATCCTGTGTACATGAATAATGAATCATCTTTACAAGCTTCAAGAATATAGGGAACCACTTCCTTTGCATGAAATGAATAGTGGTCTTTCTGTAAGACCTGGAAGTCTTCTACGCTGAATTTCGCTTTTGCACTGAGGTATTGATCGATTCTTTTTATTCGCGACGGATGCTCCCAATAGTTGGATACAAAATATGATGCCCAAGTTCCGCTGATTTTGTTATTCGCCGACGCCAGATATCCGCCATCCGGATTAAAACTGTACGGCAAATACTCGAATAGCACTGTACCATTCCAGTCATTCAGCATGGTTGTCCCGTCCATCATAGCGATTCCATTTCCGCTTCGCCGAATAGGTATTCCGGACATACATTGGTAACCGATGTTCCCGTCTTTGTCGGCATAAACTACATTTAAACCCGGTACCTTGTAAGTCTTGGACGCTTCACGAAACTCCGGCCAGTCCCTCGCCACATTCATCTTCCAAAAAGCAGTGACTTCCCCGCTCGCATCATGCCCGAGCCATCGAACGGAAACGGCGTCCGTTAGATCGTTTGAAATATCATATATGCCATTCACAATCGGGCCACGGTGTGTGAATGGAATTGAAAACACTACGGAAATCGAGTCTTTAATTGCTATTTCCTCAGTTGTCCACTTTAATTTTTCCCATTTTCCGTCGATCAGATACAAACTATCTTTAATTTTTTCTTTATAAAAATCAGCGTCATCGCACATGACGTTGGTCACACCCCACGCAATATCGCGGTTATTTCCTATAACAACAAACGGCGATCCGGGCAGCGCAAAACCTGTCACGTCCCAGCCGTCGGCTTTTAAATGCATTTCGTACCACGTGCTTGGCACACCGTGGCCTAAGTGCGGATCATTAGCCAATATGGGTTTACCACTAATCGAACGGGCGCCGCTTACTACCCAATTATTGCTTCCAATAGTAAATCCGGTGCTGCCGATCAAATCTTTAACAAACAAGTTTGCATTCACAAATTCATCCAAGATTCCGGAATAGTGATGCCCTCGGTTGCTGACAAAAGCGTTCATGTCATATCGGCCTTCCGCAGCAGTTTTAGGCATTGTGCTCATCAAAATCCCGCTTGGCGGATCTTTAACAATTACTGGCGCATCGTTGGGGAATTGAGGCAATATATCTTGTGTTTTTTGGAAACCTACGCTGTCGAGAATCTTGTCATATGTCACATCTACATACCATCCCATGCTTAATTGCCACGCCATTAACCTCGCAATGCCAACACTGTTCTCGATCTTCCAGTCTCTTGGCGAAAACCCGAGCAGAACAAACTCGATAGGGTAATTATCCTGATTTGAATGTATGAACATGTTGACGCCGTCTGCATAAGATTGGAGCAATGCGCGCGTTCGTTCATCAAGGCTGTCTGTTATCATCTTTGCAGTACGCGCAAATCCAATGGTTCGCAGGGCTTTATCTGCTGAAAGAGTTCGCGAACCAAGAACTTCTGACAGGCATCCTTCTGACACTCTTCGCAGAAAATCCATCTGCCACAACCGGTCCTGCGCCTGCGCATACCCTGCCGCAAACATCAAATCATTCTCGTTTGCCGCAACGATATGAGGAACGCTGAACGAATCACGAATAATCTTAACGTCGGACTTTAGCCCGTATAGGCGTATTTCGCCTTTAACTTGCGGCTGGGAACCCATAATTAGAAAATAGCCGGTAACGACAATCCCAATAAGAAGAATGCCTATGAACATAATAATGCCCCAGACAATTCTTTTTTTTCTTGTCAATTCCATGTTATTAACCCTGTACTTCTTTACGGCGTTTAATGACCACAGAAATGATACTTATGATCATGATCCCAGTCACACTATAAAAAGAAATGGCAGTAACCCAAATCCCCAATCTGAATTCGGCAGGTTCAAATCTGAATTCGATGACATGCTCTCCCGGCGGAACCTGAACCGAGCGTAATACATAATTAGATTTGAAAATTTCAGTTTCTTGTCCATCGACAAACGCTTTCCAACCGTGCGGATAATATACTTCACTCAAAACTAATTGCGAAGGCTTGTCGACGTAGGCCTTAACAGTGATACGATCAGTTGTAAACTCTGTGATTTCTGCAGAACTCGAATCAAAAGGCTCTACCGCAAGGTGCGGTTTTTTTTCAAGAATTACGGTTTCTGCGGGATTAAACGATTCGGAATTCAATAAACCAAATATAGCCGGCTTGTCTGCTTCTACGACTATCTGTTTCACAAAAAACGCTCGTGGAAGCCTGTTCTTATTTTCATATATAAGCGTTTTATTCGCTTCATCCAATTTACTCAGGAAAAACCCTTTGCCTTGCGGGAGCTGGCCGTTCGCTATCAAGTATTTCACATTAAGCATATTCACCACGTTCATATTGACCGGGAATTGCGGGTCGGCGCCTTTATAAAGCGCAAAATCAATGATATCCTGGTAAATCCTCATCTTCGCCGGACTATAGCCGCCGACGCTCTGCAGACCGTAATAAGTCCATACCGGCGAGCCTGACTGAGCGTGTTCTAGTAGCGAAAATATCCTGAAATTGGTGGTGTCAGATCTCAAAAAGCGGATAGTCTCGGTCTCCTGAAATTCATAAGTCATCCCGGCGCGGGCCTGAGGGCGCAATATTTTCTTATTTAAGCTAAGAGTATCAAATACCAGGACGATCAGCAAGACGGACATTGCAATCGAATAAGATATTTTTTCACGCAGATAGAAATATATCATGGATAGAATGATCTCGAGCATGATGGCAAATTTTACAAAACCGCCACTCAACGCATCGAACCGCAACTGCTTCAATTGAGCTATCTGGGGGGCGCTGTAGCGCTTCACATCGTCCTCCGCCAGGAGTGAGAACGCATTGGAAAAACCGCTTTTAAATATGGTTGCAATGATTAAGAGCACACCGATACCTGCCATGAAGTACAAAACAGCCTTCTCAAACGTCTTACGTTTTTTTTGCTCCTCAGCTGTAGGATTAAAAATATAATCAAGTCCATAACATGCAAGCAGCGAGACCGTAAAAGCAAATATTGACAAAATCATGGAAGGGACACGAAACTTACTAAAAAACGGCAAGACGCTCAGCATCAATTGGAAAAGTGGTTCAAAAAACCTGCCAAACGAGATGAGCAATGCGAAAACGGACGTTGCGAACAGAAATTTGGTCATCATGTTGCGCCGATAGATAACTCCAACTATCGCGGCAATCATCGGCAAAAGGCCAAAATAAAATGCGGAAGAGGTAAATGTCATCCAACCCCAGTAATAGGGACTTTCAAGTCCAAAAAAAGTCGGAATAAAGAAAGTAATAGACTCCAGAGGATGAAAAGACCACATCGTGATATAATCAAACGTCATTCCGCCTCCTGCCGCCATTGCCGTTGATTCGCTTAAAGCCGGCGGGACAGCGCGCATCGTAACATCGGAATAAACATATAATGAAAAATAATTAACTGCTCCAAACGCAAGCCCAACCAGCATTGCGGCAGCTAACCCAAACCCGTTCTTTATAAGGCCCGCTTTGTCCGTTCTATACTTGTCAATTATTAGGAACACAAAATAAATTCCGAGCATCAGGAAAGCATAATAAATGATCTGAGTGTGTCCCGGATCAAGAAAAAAAGTTCCCATGATAAAACCCATTATCGACCAATTTAATATGTTTCGATCTTTGAAGAATCGAAAAACGCTCCACATTACGAGCGGAATATACGCGATTGTCTTAACTTTTCCGCCATGACCTGCTGCTACAGAAGCGACGAAAAAATTGCAGAACATATACGCAATCGCCGCCACCAGCGCGATCAAAGGACTGAATCCAAGTTGCCGGGCAAGCAGAAACATGAATACACCGGCAAAAAAGAAAATGGCTACTTCCCATGAATTATCACGATTAAAAAAAGCAATATTCACTGCCCAATTAACATAAGTCATAGGATTGACATAGGCCTGATATTTATAAATTGGTATATGCGCCGGATCGCTGTACATACCGCTGGCAAAATTAGGCATCCCGGAAAACGTATACGGAAACCATAGAGGCATCGAACCTTCTTTTTCAATAAGACTTTGCGCAGCTCTAGAATTACTAATGCTTGCGGATATATCACCACCGGTTGTAAAGACTTTGTTCTGCAATACATAATCGCTAAACAAAAAAAGAACCAAAGCGTACAAAAACAATACCGCCAGCGCATCCTTCTGCCAACTATTCAGAACCGGCGTCGTTTGTCCCTTATCCGTTTTTAGTTTGAGATTCGGTTTTGCCATGATGATTCCAATAAATGTGGGAGAGTTATTCGGGAAAAAAGTAATTAAAAATTCAATGAATATCAAAATGTATTTTCGTGTCAAACTTGAACAAATCTTCATAAAGGGCTATATTCAGACTAGATAACAAAAGACAATCCCCATTAGCTATATGTATTTGAGAAGCCCTTTATACGATATTCTGAAAACTCAAGGCGCAGTATTTAAAAGTTACGATGAATTCCTATTTGAACTCCCCGCCCATTTTGTATCTATACAGCAGGAATACCGGTCTTTGAAGCAGGCGTGCGTGTGTATTGATTTTTCGTACTACGGCAGTATTAAACTAACCGGGAAGCATGCACAGGATTTCCTGAACAGAATGTCAACCAATAATCTAAAAAACCTAAATATCAACGAATTTACATCTACTGTATTGACAAATGACAAAGGCCGGATCATTGACTTGATCGTTGTGTATCGTTTAGTAGACGGGCTTTTGATAACTACTTCACCACAGAATCATATTAACATCATCGCTTGGCTGGAAAAGTACATCATAATGGATGATGTCAAGATAGAAAATCTTTCGTCCAAAATCATTCAACTCGGATTGATAGGTCCACGAAGTGCCGACGTTCTGATCACGATGACCGCAATGGATCCGCCTAAACAAAATCATGTTGTCCAATTTTTGATCGCCGGGAATAGTATTTATGTCGCACGTTCACACCAACTCGATGAAGGATTCCTTCTCGTAACCGATATTTCCGGGATCGATGCCTTGTGGAATTTATTTGTTGCGCAAGATATCGGCGTGTGCGGAATGGACGCATACTTAGCCGCCCGCATCGAACAGAGGAAACCGATTTTCCGGCGAGAACTTACCGATAAATATAATCCGCTGGAAGCGGGGCTGGCACAAGCCGTCAGCTTCAATAAGGGTTGTTATATCGGACAGGAAGTTATTGCGCGACTGGACAGTTATAATAAAATTCAAAAACACTTGGTTCTCCTCAAATCTGAAGAACCTGTTTCTCTCGGCAGTAAAATTACAGCAGGTAACCAAGAAATTGGCATTGTTACCAGCAGTTCATACTCATACAGCAACAAACAAAACCTGGCATTAGGGTATGTAAAAACTGAATTTACATCTGGAACGGCGTCATTTACGATATTTACGGATGGCAAACTTATTCATGCAGAAATTTGCCCGTAAATTCAAAAATAACTTGACAATGAGAATTAAATTCTTTATTATTCGGGAGTTGGGACACCTGACTTTAGGAGAGATAAATGAAAACAATGACAAAAAAAGACGTATCGAAACGCGTTGCGGACAAATTGAACGATAAGGTTCATAACGTTGAACATACTGTAGATATTGTCTTTGAATCCATTCGAGAAATTCTTTCTGAGGCTGATCCCGACGTTCGCATTGAGATCCGCGATTTCGGTGTGTTTGAAGTAAAAACCACCAAAGCAAAGCCAAAAGCCAGAAATCCTAAGACCGGCGAAATTATATACGTTCCTCCGCGTCGGAAAACACACTTCAAACCGGGCAAACTCCTTAAAGAAGTTCTGAAACAACCGTTGAAGGATATTTAATTTTTAATAAAAAAAAGTTTAAAAGCCATGGCCTATCAGTCATGGCTTTTGTTTTTTGTATGAACCAAGGTAGAATTTTAGCCATTGACTATGGTGAACGCAGGATTGGACTTGCATTATCTGATCCGATGCAAATCATTGCATCAGGATTGACCACGATTCAGGTCCAGAACGAAAACTCGGCAATTCAGAAAATAAAAAAACTTGTGGGCGAACATGAGGTGATTCTGGTTGTAATGGGCAACCCGCTCGACAAAAACGGCAGTGAAGGTGCCAAGGCGCGCCAAGTTAAAATATTCGCAGAAAAACTGCGGCAACAAATTCCAGTAAATATTGCCTTCTGGGATGAACGAATGTCATCGGTAACAGCCCAGAAAATGCTGATCGAGACCGAATCCAAGAAAAAACGCCGAACTAAGGAAAAAATTGACGAATTAGCTGCCGTGGTGATCTTGCGCCACTATCTTGACGCGAACTGAACAGCGGTCAACTTAATTTTGTCTTTACCATATCCTGAATCTTTTTTCCATCGGCCTGGCCTTTTACTTTCTGCATGACTGCCGACATCACCTTACCCATGTCCTTTACCGATTGCGCTCCGACCTCTTTGATCGTCGCTTCAATAATCGATAACAACTCATTTTCATCGAGAGGTTTAGGCAGATACTCGGAAATGATCGCCAGCTCCTGCTTTTCTTGGTCGGCCATGTCTTGACGTCCGCCTTTTTCATAAAGTTCGATCGCCTCTTTCCGTCGCTTTGCCTCGGCCAGCAAAAATGATATCCCGTCATCAGGAGTGAAGTTATTCCCTTTTTCAATGACCACTTTCTGAAGACTTGCTTTCATCATGCGAATCGTGTCAAGTCTCATTTTGTCACCGCTTTTCATGGCGTTCTTCAGGTCGGCATTCAGTTTGTCGATCATGTCATTTTGGACCATAGATATTCCTCTGTATTAGTTTGATGTGTTACGATGGTATTTCATGCGGTTTAAACGGCAGTGAAAATGTAAACTCAGTCCATTCGCCTTCAAGACTCTCGTATGAGATGGTCCCATGATGCTTCTCAATGATGCTATAGCTGATTGAGAGCCCTAATCCCGTACCTTGACCGACCGGTTTAGTAGTGTAAAAAGGATCGAAGACTTTCGATTTCACTTGATTTGAAATTCCTAGCCCATTGTCTCTTACAGTAACAATAATACCACCCTTATGGTCATTTTTTGTAACAATATCAATGCGGCCCAGTATCTGAGAAGAGCCGTGGTTTGCATATTTTGTTTCTATTGCTTGTGCCGCGTTGATCAGAAGATTAAGGATTACTTGGTTGATCTGATTGATATAACAATAAATCAGGTTGGTCGCATGATAGTCTTTGTGGATTAAGAGTACATGTTTGTACTGATTCATAAAAAGCTTTACCGTAGTATCAATCGAGTCGTTGATATTCACCTCATTGAGTTCCACTTCATCCAAGCGTGAAAAATTGCGCAGATCAAGCACTATGTTGCGAATTCTATCTGCCGCATTTTTAATGCTGGCCAACAATGTATCGAGGTCTGATATAACAAATGCGTAATCAATCTCTTTCTTGAATTCGCTGAGTTCTCCCAGAAATTCTATATTATTAACATATTTTTCTTCATACTTTACAATAATCTTGCGCAAGACGTTTACATAGTCTTCAATATAAACTACATTACCGGCCAGCACTGATGTCGGATTATTAATTTCATGCGCAACGCCGGCAACCAATTGTCCCAATGCTGCCATTTTTTCGGACTGGACAAGCTGCGTTTGAGTTTGTTTTAGTTTTTCCAATATACTCTCTAGTTCTTCCTTTTGATGAACGATCTCTGAGGTTCGTTTTTGAACTTCAGCCTCAAGGTATTCATTGCGCATTCGAATCCGCTCCAGATTAAGATTAACGCGGATACGATAAACGGTATATGATAGGTAGCCAAGAGAAACGATCACCAGCAAAATAAAAAATGGACTCATCCAGATGGGCGCAGGGACCGTAAAACGGACAACCGCCGCCGTTGCACTTTCAACATTCACGCTGTTTTTCATTTTTACGCTGAAAGTGTAATGGCCAGGACTAAGGTTGGTATAACGGACTTCGTTTTTTCGCGATGGAGCAGACCATTCCTTATCAAACCCCTCAAGCATGTATTGATACGTATTGTCCTTTTCATTGATAAATGATAATCCGGCAAATTGAAACACGATATTTTTACTGTTAACTTCTTTGAGTAACTCGCTTTCGTCCGGCGAATGACGGCTCAATTTCACGATCGAGTCATTAGCGATGATCCGTTCGATGTAAACTAGCGGTGAAACTTTGGAGTGAACAATCGAGTCTTCTGAATACCGGGTGAGTCCTCCAAAATGTGCGATCCATATATTGCGACTTGAATCAATAAACAAGCTGTTGTTCGTAGTTGGATCGTCGACCCTCAGGCCACGCCCTTTATTCAGCAATCTCTCAAGCTCCGGTGACGACGCGTGATGATTGAATCGTCCGTAGCCCTTACTCCCTATCCAAAGCCGATCGCTTCTGTAGTCGTATTCGATGACCGGAACAATGTTATCAGCAAGGCCCAGGCCTTTGGCCTTGTAATTAGTGAATGCCGAGCCGTCAAATTTTGAAAAGCCCATATCGGTTCCAACCCAGTAGGCCCCCTCTCCGTCCTGCGTCACTACGTTAACCGTATTGTCCTGCAGCCCGTCGGACGTAACCCATATTCTAAATTTCAGCGAATCTAGTTTTTCTTTGTTATCGATCCGAGCAAGCCCTCCGTTGATTCCAAGCCAAATGTCGTTTTGTTTGTCAACAAAAACACACCAGATCTGGTTACCCGGCAGCCCGGTTTTATTGTCATAAAAATAGCTTCTTCCTTTATTATGAACGATCAGACCGTTCAGAGTCCCGAACCACATAGTGTTATTAGCATCTTCCGCAATATCCAAGATGGGCGATTCGCTAATGTGATAGATTTCCTCACGATCCGTGACAATACCGTTGCGGTAGGTAAATAAATTCCTCTCGGCCCCTATCCAAAGAGTTTCCTTGCTGTCGTTTTTCAATGACCAAACGGTGTTGCCGGATTTTATCCAATCCTTAGAAATGGGAACTAGTCTTTCGCCGTCAAACATATCCACGCCGTTGTCGGTACCGATATAAATATTTCCCCGCGTATCTCCCGTAACGGCATTGGCCACATTTGCAGAAAGTCCTTCCTTCATAGTGAAGTTATAGATATTTTGATACGGTATTTTAAAACATCCTCCTCCGTCTGTTCCAACCCAAATAGTGCCCTCTCTGTCTTCCAGAATCGAATGGCAACTGTTCGTAGACACATTCTCGTCAACAAAATAATTTGTCAATTTATTATTAGTGTCCCATTTACAAAGGCCCGCATCGGTTGTAATCCAAAGTGATGAATCGGACGCAAAAACCATGGCGTGAATATTGGGATCTACTAATCCGTCTTTGGCCGTGAGACGCGATATATACTTGGAATAGTCAGACGCTTTAGCGGTAATGAACGCATTATGGTCAAATACAATCAGCCCTTTATTAGAGCCGACAATGATGCGCCCTTTGCTGTCCGCTACAATATCGGCATAGTCTTGGATACCGATAACCGCAAAATTCATGAAATGATCCGTATTGCTTTCGTTTGAATGCGTCAACAACGTAAATCCGTTTTTTCCGGAAAACCATACATCACCGTTTCGGTCAGTGTACGCGTTACGATACGAATTACTTGCCAAGCCGTCTTTTTCCGTATAGGATGTAAATTTTCTTCCATCAAATTTTGTGACCCCACCATAACTCGTCGTGAACCAGTAATTCCCTCGACGATCTTTCGTCATTTCAAATACTGTTCCCTGACCTAACCCGTCACGGCTGGTATAATTCACAAACGTGTTACCGTCAAAAACAGAAACGCCGTCCTCCGTACACAACCATATTTTTCCGTCATCATCCGCAAACACACTGCGGACGACGTTACTAATCAGTCCATCGTCCTTACTGTACACGGTAAATTCGATGCCGTTGTATTTAGCAACCCCGCCGGCTGTAGCAAACCATAAATATCCGCTTCGATCCTGAACAATATCCCATACTTGCGCATGCGGAAATCCTTCGTTGATCGTATAGTACCTAAAATAAAGTTGCTGCGCTTCCACAGTGTTACTTGAAACACTCTGGAGAAGAGCAACTACCAGAATAGCATGCCTCAGAATTTGAAATACCCGTTTCATGATTTATGCATGTTCAAAGGATGGTTCAACAACGCGGAAATGATTGTTTCAATTGAAATGTGTTAAAAATATACTTTTTTCAGAATATAAATGCAAAGAAAACATTATTGAATATGTCCGGAAAAAGTCTTACATATTATCAGATTTTTAACTGCAATTAAACTTTTGAGGTTAGATATGGAAAGCGTTATTTCATTTATTAATTCAAACAGAGAACGATATGTCGAAGAACTTAAAGATTTTCTTAGAATCCCAAGCATTAGTACGAACCCGGAAAACAAAGCGGACGTGGCGCGATGCGCTCAGTATGTGTCAGATCAAATGAATAAATCTGGCCTGCAAAATATTCAGATTATCCCGACGCAGGGACACCCTGTTGTTTATGGCGAATGGCTTGGTGCACCGGGCAAACCTACTATCCTGTATTACGGCCATTACGACGTTCAGCCTGTTGACCCGCTGAATTTATGGTCCAGCGGCCCGTTCGAGCCAACGATCAAAGACGGCTATATATATGCGCGCGGCTCGTCCGACGATAAAGGGCAAGTGTTCCTCAACCTGAAAAGCGTAGAAGCCCACATGAAGATCAACGGAAAACTTCCGGTGAATATTAAATTCATGATTGAAGGTGAAGAAGAAATTGGCAGCGTAAATCTGGAGAATTTTATCACATCGCACAAAGAACTGCTCAAAGCTGATGTGGTTTTGGTGTCTGATACTTCTTTCTTTGACGATGAAATGCCCTCCATTGCATACGGCCTGCGGGGATTGTGTTATATGCAGATTGACCTTACTGGGCCTAACCGCGATTTGCATTCGGGCGTTTATGGAGGCGCGGTCGCTAATCCGATCAACGAACTGGCGAATATTATTTCAAAATTAAAGGACAAGAACGGAAAAATCACGATTCCAGGATTTTACGATAAGGTTCGGCCATTGACAAAAGCTGAACGTGATGCTTACAAGAAATTACCCTTCGCAAAAAAAGCATACTTCAAAGACTTAGGCATAAAAGAGACTTTCGGTGAAAAAGGATATTCCATTTTAGAACAGGTCAGCGGCCGCCCATGCCTGGACTGTAATGGCATTTGGGGTGGATTTCAAGGCGAAGGCGCCAAGACGGTACTGCCGTCCAAGGCAAGCGCCAAAATCAGCATGAGATTAGTTCCTAATCAGACGCCACACCAGACCGCGAAGTTATTTGAGCGTTACGTAAAGAAATTATGCCCTAAGACCATGCAGATCAAAGTGACAGAACTTCATGGCGGATACCCTGCTATTACTGATATCACAACCAAAGAGATTATTGCTGCGAGTAATGCGCTGCACAAGGTGTTCAAGAAAAAACCTTTGTTTGCACGAGAAGGCGGATCGATTCCTGTCATTGCGTCGTTTGAACGTCTGTTGGGCCTAAAATCGGTTCTGATGGGGTTTGGATTGGACACGGATGCGATCCATTCGCCTAATGAACGCTTCAAATTGGATAACTTCCATCGTGGTATTCTAAGCGTGGCATTATTCTACGACGAACTTGCAAAAATGAGTTAGCCTTATTAATACATTAAAAGAGACGGCCTTTCAGCCGTCTCTTTTTTTGCCTTTTCAAACTTAATTCGATAATTCTATGACCCATGTTGAAATCAACGGACACGATCTGACGCTGGATACGATCGAGGAGATTTTTCAGGAAAACCTGACCATTAAACTCAGTGACTCTTCCGTAACGCAAATTACCAAATCACGAGAAATCATTGAACGAATTGTTCAGTCGGGCAACGTGGTATATGGCGTAAACACCGGCTTTGGAAAATTCAGCGATGTGAAAATCTCTGAAGATAAAATTGACATACTGCAGGAAAACCTTGTCAAAAGCCATGCTGCGGGAATTGGTAATCCTTTTTCGGATGATATTGTAAAAATCATGCTTTTGCTCAAGGCCAATGGCCTCGCCAAAGGCTATTCAGGAGTACGGCTGGAAGTGGTTAACACTTTAGTTGAGATGTTCAATCAAGGCATCATACCTATCATACCTGAAAAAGGATCGGTTGGTTCCAGCGGCGACCTGGCTCCCCTTGCGCACCTTGCGCTGGTCATGATCGGCCAAGGTGAAGCTTTTTACCACGGAAAGCGTATTCACGGCGCGGATGCGATGCAGCTCGCAGGTATCCCCATTCTGAAATTACGTTCCAAGGAAGGCTTGGCAATATTAAACGGAACTCAAACCATGACCGCCGTTGCCTGTGTCAACCTGATCCGTGCATTTAATATTCTCGAATGTGCCGATATATTGGGTGCCATGAGTACAGAAGTGTTGTTGTGCACGCGATCGGCGTTTGATGAACGAATTCACGCTGCACGCAACCAGGAAGGACAAATTATTTCAGCAGAGAATCTTCGGACATTGCTCAAAGACAGCCCGCTAATTCATTCCCATGCCGACTGCAAAAAAGTTCAGGATGCATACAGCGTTCGCTGCATGCCACAGGTGCACGGCGCCAGCAGAGATGCGGTGCATCATGTTAAACAGGTCGTTGAACGTGAAATTAATGCCGCCACCGACAATCCGCTGATCTTTGTTGAAAACGGCGAGGTCTTATCCGGAGGTAATTTTCACGGACAGCCGGTTGCGATTGTGATGGACTTTCTGGCCATAGCCATGAGTGAGATTGGAAATATTTCCGAGCGGCGAACGGCGTGGATGATGGATTCCAATTTAAGCGACGGCCTGCCCGCATTTCTCGCAAAAGACGGCGGCCTCAATTCCGGCTACATGATCGCGCAGTACGCCGCCGCCGCGCTCGTTTCTGAAAACAAGTCCCTATGCCATCCTGCGAGCGTGGACTCAATTCCAACGTCCGCCAATAAGGAAGATCACGTCAGCATGGGTACTATCGGCGCGCGAAAATGTCTTCAGATCATTGAAAACGTTGAGGCGATTCTCGCTATCGAATGGCTGTGCGCAGCTCAGGCCGGCGATTTCCGCAAACCTGTTGATTTTGCGCCGCGCACAAAACGTGCACATGTTCTTCTGCGTCAGCACGTCCCGTCTCTCGACAAAGACCGTGTGACAAGTCACGATATTCAGATTGCGACTGAGCTATTGAGGAAAAAAAGTTTGGTAGAAGAAGTGTGGGATAGATAAAAATTATGATTTAACCGAATCAAATAAATCAAGCAGTCTTTCAAGATCATCATTTGAATAATAGTCAATTTCGACCGTGCCGCCGTTTTCCCGATGTTTTAACTTCACTTTCGTGCCTAATTTCAATCTCAGCCGGCTCTCTATTTCAGCGATATGCGGATCAGATTCGCTGACTTGTTCGATCTCAAATTTTGAAGAAGACGGCTTCCCCGATTTTTTGTTCTGTGCTTCCAGGAAATGTTTTACCGCTTCCTCAGTTTTCCTGACCGAAAAGTAACCGCTAACAACCTGCTTCCAAACCTTGATCTGAACTGCAAAATTGGGTAAAGCAACCAGCGCCCTGCCGTGGCCGATCGTAATCTCTTCTTTTCGTAAACTGTCCTGAATTTCCGGCGGTAATTTTAACAAACGGATAATATTAGTAATGGTTGTGCGATCCTTACCAATCTTTTTTGCAACTTCATCCTGTGTCAGTTTACAGACGTCTATTAACTGCTGATAACCTACGGCCAATTCGATCGGATTAAGTTTTTCACGCTGAACATTTTCAATGATGGCCAGTTCCAGCATTTCCTCATCCGTAACATCTTCCCGAATGTATGCCGGAAGTGACTCCAGGTTAGCCATTTTTGATGCGCGAAAACGGCGTTCTCCGGCGATGAGTTCGAACCCGTGTGCAGTTTTTCGTACCGTAATGGGCTGAATAATCCCGTTTTGAAGAATCGAATTTTTTAATTCCTCAAGCGCTTGCGGTTCAAACTCCTTCCTGGGCTGATACGGATTAGGCCTGATCATGTAAATTGGAATTTCACTGACGGATACATTTTCAGCGGATTTGAGCGTGCCGTCGGGCCGAAGATTTGCTACCGGAATTAATGCGCTAAGGCCTTTTCCAAGGCCGGTATTTTTCTTATTTGAAAAATTTTGTGACATATCTAATTATTGGGTCCAAACTTGAATTGTTCAACGACCGTTACTTGATTTAGCTTGAATATGGCTGTATTGTTTACACCGGATGCGGCGTGAGCACGTTATGGATGACCTCTTTAGCCAAGCCCATGTAGTCTTGAGCTCCAACGGATGCGGGATCGTAAATAATGATAGGTTTTCCGTAACTCGGAGCTTCGCCTAGTTTAATATTACGATGAATCACATTTTTGAAAACTTTATCTTTAAAATATTCTTTGACTTCTGAAACAACCTGATTGGATAAATTAAGGCGGCTGTCAAACATGGTCAATAATACGCCTTCAATCGTCAGAGCGGTATTCAGGTGACGCTGCACAAGCCGAATCGTATTAAGTAACTGCCTTAGTCCCTCAAGCGCATAATATTCACATTGTATCGGTATCAGCACCGTATCCGATCCGGTTAGTGCGTTTAAGGTTAATAATCCCAACGAAGGCGGACAGTCGATCAGTATGAACTCATATTTATCTCGTACCGGTGTGACCGCATGAAGAAACATTTGCTCACGATCCTCCAGATTGACCAGTTCCACCTCAGCGCCGACCAGACGAATATGCGCAGGAATCAGATCCATGTTCGGCATCATGGTCTTGAGTATGGCTTCATTGATACTCATATTGTGGATTAACATCTCATACGTACTTTTATCAATAGACTCGAGGTCAAATCCAAGGCCGGTGGTAGAATTGGCCTGAGGATCCATATCGATGATCAATGTCCTTTTACCCGCATGCGCCAACGATGAAGCCAGATTAATGGCCGTCGTGGTTTTACCAACGCCGCCCTTTTGATTGGCTATGGAAATAATTCTCCCCAATACGTTCTCCGTAAATTAACCGAAATGTGAAACACCATCAGAATGTTTCACGAAATTATGTGCAATAATAGACAAAGCGATTAATAAATACAACTCTTAATTTCCACTAATTCCAAGCGCTGGAAAGATCGAATGCGTTAAGCCGGAGTTAATTAAGTCAATGATCCATGCCGGATAAGCGCCTGCGAGAACGATCGTTAGCATCAGTACTGAAAGCGCAAATACTTCGCGCTTATCGGTATCAACCAAATGATGAAAATGTTCGTTTTTGAGCAGTGCCGCCGTATGATCTCCGAAAAATATGCGCTGCACGGCTCTAAGAACATAGATCGCCGTGAATACCACCCCGGTTAGACAAATTAACGCGATATATTTCATAGCAGGACTTGGAACCCCTGCGACACCTGCGGAGAATGCGCCTGTCAATACCAGTAATTCCGATACAAATCCCGACAACCCGGGTAACCCAAGTCCGGTCATTCCTGCAAAACCAAACGCAACGGCTGTAAAAGGCATGACCTTGGCCAGCCCTCCCATTTCCGTGATTTGCCGTGAGTGCAGCTTACCGTATACAACACCGACCAGCGCGAAAAGTAGAGCCGTCATGATGCCGTGAGCAAACATCTGATACACAGCCCCGTTTATTCCGGCAGGGGTCAGAGTACAAATACCCAGTGTCACAATACCAAGATGCGATACGGATGAATATGCAATAATATACTTGAGGTCGGTTTGCCGCATGGCTGATAAGGAACCGTACACAATATTTATTACAGTCAGGCATGCAAAAAATAACGACCATTCGTGCGCACCATAAGGCATAAATTGTAACCCGATTCTGATAATCCCATATCCGCCGAGTTTCATTAAAACACCCGCATGCAACATGCTTACCGCAGAAGGCGCCGAAGCATGTCCATCCGGAGACCATGTGTGAACAGGCCACAAACCGCCGATTGTTCCAAACCCGACAAAAATCATGGGATAGAAAATGTATTGCCAGCTCTCGTCGACAGTAAAATTCTTCATTAAAAAATCGTAGTCAAAACTCCATACGCCGGTTGCCGCATGGGCCTGTACGTAAACGCCAAAAATAGGAATAATTAGCAACGCGCTTCCCAGCATGAGATAAAGAGTCAGCTTCATAGCAGAGTATTCTTTTTTGCCTGTTCCCCAAATTCCGATGAGTAAATACATGGGCAATACGGCAAGTTCATAAAACACGAGAAACAAGAACATGTCAAATGAAACAAAAACGCCGAAAACGCCGGAAACCAACAAAAGAAGTAATGCAAAAAATTCTTTTTGCCGCTCCTTAATTTCCCAGGAAATCAAACACCCTGTAAATATCGTGATGGAGGTCAGCAAAAGCATCGCAATACTCACGCCGTCAGCAGCAAGGTGAAAATGCATGCCTAATCGTTCCACCCACGGAATATTCAGTTCAAAGTTTCTGGGATTGGAAGGATCATATAAAATATATGCGACCACAGATAAAACCACTGTGAGCAGGGAGGCAAACGACGACAACATGCGCGGGCCCGTAGCGTCTTCGGCAGGCATCAGCATTATTATGATAGAGGCTATAGCCGGCAAAGCGATAATGGCTGGTAATAAATAACTTTCCACTTGTCAATTCCTATGGTTAGATTATTCTGAACTAAAACTTACATTGTAAACAGCAAAACCCTTTCGCGCGTCATTCGCGGCGTTACGGTTATATCCAAATTGAATAACGTTCTGACCGGGTTGAAACCACTTTGCATCCAGTTCCGCAACAACCGTTTCGCGCTGATTTGTCAGGCACTTTGAAATATAGGCAGAATGCGCGTTGTTAATGACTACAAAAGCTTCCCGATCGTCGTCAATGGCCTCACCATCCACGAATATCTTTACCTTCAATTTACCGCCAAGATCAGGCATGTTAATGGGAAATTGCTGTGAAGCCTGCGTTTCCGGAGATTTGCCAAGTTCGAATACAAATGATTTTGGCGGTTCGGGCGCGTCATGATCCCAACTGAAAACCTGAACCGTTCCGTCCGTACATGCATCAAAGTGATACGTTAGATTTTTCATAACGTAATCCCGCACGCGCGGGTCTGTCATGACATTATAGAAATAATAATCGGCAAAGACCCAGCCTCTTTTGAACCGTTGCGTCGTTTCCACAAAATTTTCATATGTCGTGCCGTTCGGCGCCGTTGTCTCTATTTTTTCATTGGATATATACCGCTTTACATACTCGCTGTAGTGCATTTGCCGAAACCATAAGGAACTGTCAATACCGAGGTAATGATTAGTTCCTGACGGCATCGTTGAAAAGATGATATCATCCTTTTGGATTTTCGCCTTTACATTTTGTGAAGCTTCCCGCCAATTCGAGAAAAACCAGTTGGATATTTCACCCCGCGCCACCATACCATGGCGTTGGGGTCGAATTAGTGCTCTTAAATCTTTTATCGGAGCAAATGAAATCAGAACAGCAACCGTTCCTAAAATAACCGCGATATTGATTACAGCCCTTTGAGCCAACGAAGGCGGGAGTAAATACAAACCAATCACCCGCCAGATTCCATACACTGCAACCCCCGCTCCAATCAAAAAAAACGGGTAAATGAATATCAAATATCGCGTCGTGGCCGGGTCATAAAATACAAAACTCATTAACATCAGCGGAACAATAAAAAGTGAAATCAAAAAAACAGCAGACTTTCTTTGGACAAAAAATGCAACGATTAAGCCGATAAAACCGAGCCACCAGTAATTTGGAAAATCAACCTTAAAGACCGACATATAAATATTAAATACTTTGGCAGGATCCGCAGATGCCCACATTTGGAAAATAATGTCCCATCGCGGGATGAACCACAAAACACCTTCCTCATGCATGACCAGGCCGGCCACGGGCCGTATGATATCCGCCATAAACGGCGTATAGAATAAAAACATAAAAAGCAAAGTCCCATAAAGTATCCAACTGTATTTATTCGTAAAACGGCCATCCTTTTTTTGATATAAATTCCATAAGGCCATTGCGGAACCGTACGCCATGAACGTAAAAATAAAAAAGAAAGTGAGCTGGTGATTGAGCAATGACGCCAGTAAAGCAAACGGGAATAATAAAAGATATTTTTTTTGAATTCCGTTACGGTCAAACCAATTCGCCGAATTTCCGGATCTGCCGCCTTCAAGCGCAAGCCAAAAGACAATAATGAGAAGCAAATAAAATAATTCAAAACTTGCGTAGTTACGGCTGACTCTGGACCAGAACACTGAATAGACGGACACGGTTGCAAGCCCCGCAGCAATGGTCCCAATGAACCGGTTAAACAAGATCTTGCCGAGAAAATATGTTGCAGGGATAACCAGCGTGCCGAGAATAACGCTGACCATCCGCGCAGAATAGTCACTGATGCCGAATATCGAATAATTTAAGAAAACTAAAACCGTCAGAAAAATCCCGTTGTTGTCGTGATGACTCAGGATAGATTTACCCTGAAAAACGCCCGCCGCCTGATCGGGAATTATGAATTCATCAGTCCATAAACTTAGAAAATCCAATTGAAATTCTCGTAGTAAGAATCCTACGATCATTAGAACGACGACAAAATACACGGCATACTTTTCAAACCATTCCGATAACGGAAAAGTGTTAATCGGTATCTCCGTCGTCTTCAGAGTAACTTTTTTTGTAACCGTTTTTTTCATTAATTATATTGTTTTCTGAACCAAAAAAACAAACTCAAGGCAACCTCTCCATCTTGCGATAACGATCAGAAATAACATACTGCCAGATCAGCTCCAAATATCCTCGAATCGTCCGGAATATCTTATTTCCGGACATCCCCTGTTTATTGTCATAGCGCAGAATCAGGGGAATCTCAGCAGTTTTCCGCGTGAGGTTGCCCATCTTCAGGAGCAGGCTGCAAATAGAAGCAAAGCCCCTGCCTTCAATAAGCCTGTCGCCATAACGGTCAAAACTTGATTTGATCAGTCCGACGCGGCACGCCCGGTAAAAAATAGAATAGTCTTTCACATTGGGCAACCCAACGAGAATACGCATGATCCATGAAACACCGTAGCTGAAAATCTGCCGTGTCCATGGACAGCCTATCATCCCGCCGTTCCCTTCAAATCGGGATGCAATCACTATATCATCACCCGACTCAATTCGCCGGATCATCTCCGGTATCAGGCGCGGATCCTGTGTGTTATCAGAATCCAACACAACACAAATATCTTTTTCCGGTTCTTTGCTGTCTTCAATAATAAACTTAAATCCTTTTTTGAAAACTTCCGTCACACCCTGATTCTGCGGGAACGTAATCAACTTGAGATCGAGTTCAGATATGAACGAACGAGCGACTTCGCTCGTGCGATCCTTGCTGCCGTCGTCCACCACGACAACGCGGAAAGGATCTCTGCTTGACGCGGAGATTTCTTTAAGAATCGGGAGAACTTCCTGAAGCCCGTTTTCCTCATTATAGGACGGCAGCAATATGTAAATCATTTACCACTCACACTTATTCAGGTTTTGCTTACGCAGCCATTCGTAATACTCACGAAGTCCCGTCTCCAGTTCTATCTCCGGCTGATACCCAAGAATTTTTTTTGCAAGGTCCACTGACGCAACGCGGCGCGTAACGGAATCCCAATTCCGTCGTTCGTGATGAACGACTCTTGATTTCGAATCGGTAATCCTGAGTATCATTTGAACAAGATCCTTAATTTTTGTTTCACGGCCTGACGCAATATTGATAACCTTCCCACTCGCAGTTTCCGTTTCCGCCGCAAGAATTGTAGCTCGAACGGAGTCTTTCACAAAATTAAAATCACGCGTCTCTTCTCCCGTACCGGTAATAATAATATCCTCATTACGCATGGCTTTTGCCAGAAAATTGGCGATTACATTGCGATATTTGCCGGGATACTCATTCGGCCCGAAAACGTTAAAATACCTAAGGGTTACTGTATTTAGCCCGTGATGGTGGTTAAAAAATCGAACGTATCTTTCGCCGAGCAATTTGGTAATGGCATAAGGCGTATCCAGGCTATATTCCTGGCACTTTTCATCCAGTGGCTCATTGCGATCCCCATAGACGCACGACGACGAAGTGTATACAAATTTTTTGACTTTATTCTCAACCGAACGAAGTAGTATTTTTAAAGTGCCCATGCCGTTAACCTGCAGATCGCGTTGCGGAAAATCTACCGAGTTTTGATTGGCAAAATTAGCCGCAAGATGAAAAACGACATCAGTCGATTCGGAAATCGCTTGCCGTAAGTCTTCAGCCGACTCCACACTGCCCTGTATGAAGCGGACATTGGGCCGCATGACAATATTTTCAACATGCCCGGAAGAGAGATTATCAAGAACCGTGATACGGTTGCCGGAATCCTCGGAAAGCCGATTAACCATGCTGCTGCCGATGGCCCCGGCGCCACCCGTTACGAGAATGTTTTTTGTCATTTTGTGTTGGTTTTTTATCTATTTCAATGGTTGTTCACAGCTATAATTTTATTTTTTCAAAAACATACATCGCAAATCGCCGGTCAGTAGATATAAACTGCTGCTGCATTTTAAAATTTGGATTATTTACAATATCTTCCTGCTGAACATTGCTTGAAAGACGCCAACTGTAGTGCGAGTCCCATAAAACGATCCCTCCTACCGGCAACGCATCCAATTTTTCTTTGCGCATTTCATAGTACGCTCCCTCTTTTGACGGCGCCGTGTAAAAATTATAATTGTCATAAAAGAAAAACCATGAATGCGCAACCATCGTCTTCGGCGAATTGGCTTTCAAGTTAGCATTATAATATTCATAACAATTCCGTACGGCTTGCTGTTCCGGCGCAAGCTGCAGCGGTTTTTCTTTTGACAGTGTGTACCAGCATGAGCCCAGTGCCACTGCAGTTAACATAATTAGTTTTGTTTCCTTGCCCTGTATCTTCAGAAATTGATTTAGTACAAAGAAAAAGAGTAACAGCAGAACTAACAAAAACTTTGAATACTCACGTAATGGCAATCCTGTGGCCGGGTTGACGACTGAAAAGCTGCCAAATAGTTCCACTGAATAGTATACCAAAACTATGACCGTAACAACAACAAGTGAAATGGTATTAAAAGTCCGGTCTTTGTCATTTCCGCTCACAAACCACTTATTGAATCCTTGCAGAGCCATGAGCGCCATGACGGGCGCAATCGCAACAAAATGTCGGAGAAATCCGGCATGCGCCACATTTCCCTTCCAGTACATATAGACGTGCGCTGCAAATATGACGACGACTGAAAAATTGATAATAGTTACACTTTTATTCTTCACGTCATGCGCAAGCTGCAGCAGCATAAAAGCGAATACGATGGGCCCGGCAATAAAAATAAATGTCTGAAAATAGTGATCGAAGGGCCCGTTGGCGTACTGTCCGTGTGCAAAACTTTTTGAAGCGGTAAGTAAATACAAAATGTCGCCCGTTACAATCATACCGGCGATTTGATAAAGCACTAAGCCGAATCCGAGCAGTAATATCGGAACGTATTTTTTTTCTTGGTACAAAAGCCATGCAAATATGGGAAGGATCAATATAAGCTCACTGCGAGCCAAAGGAACCATGGATAAGACTATAGCCGCCCCATTCCAGTTCTTTTTGTAAAACCAAAACAATCCCAACGCCAAGAAAAAAGCCGCTAATGGTTCCGTACAAAGACTAAAACTGGTAATAAAGAAAAACGGCTGGGCAATAGTAAAAACGATTGCTATCCATGCGTTTTGAATTTCTGCAGCAACGGCCGCTTTATAAACAAAATAACATGTCCCAACTGTTAAAACAGCCGTGATAGCAGCGCAATACCAGTATCCCGCTTGTGCAGGAAGGACAAAAAACAAAATCGCAAGCGGTCTCCCCCAGAAATTCAGAATAAAATCGGGCTTAACCCATGCCGCCTGCGCCATGAAATAGCGGTTAATACTATCGTCGTCATAAGGCCTTGGAGAATTGACCAGCCAGTAAAATATAACAACGCCTACAATGGCAAGAAAAGCCCAGACTGATTTTTCCGAAAGTTCGAATGCATCCGAAAACGTTTTTGGATTTTTAATCGGCGGGGTGGAAGAAGATTTTTTTTTTACTGCGTTTGCCATTTCATACGATTATTGAATCATCTGTGCAAGAATGCCGGGAACTTTCATGTACAGAAAACCTAAAACAAACAAAAGCCCGACAAAGACGACTAAAATGTAATTCTGTAACTTTCCGCTTTGAACGGGCTGTAAGACTAAACCGAAACGCGTCGTCATAAAACCGACCAGATCAACCGAGCCATCCACAATGTGACGATCAAACCATGCGCATCCGGCAGCAATCCTGAATAGAATATTATTGAGTATCCATGACCACACTTCATCAATGTACCATTTATTTTCAAGATGCGTATAAAGTTTTCCCAATTTAGCGCGTAACGGATCATGCGCTTCGCTCGTCCATTCCGCAGGACGTTTGGCGTATAAAACAAATGCAGAAACGATGCCAAGGCCGGCAACCAGCACGGAAATTCCGGCTATGGATAAATGAAACACCGCCTCATGATTCCACTCCGGATTCAAAAATGCCGCATAACTTGTTATGTTAAGTGTATGTGCGATATCATGATTTCCTATTAGCCCTGCGAATACCGACAGGGTCGCCAAAACGATCAGTGGAAATGTCATGCTGAACTCCGATTCATGCGGATGAGCCGATGCCGGAGTCTTGCCCCAAAATGCAACGAGACACAAACGAAACATATAAAATGCGGTGAGAAATGCTCCCGCTAAAGCGACGCCGAACAAAATATACCCGTGCACCGTCCCTACTTCCATACAGAGCGCTAATATCTCATCTTTACTCCAGAAGCCCGCAAACGGCGGAATTCCTGACAGCGCGATCGTCCCTATAATAAACGTCCAAACCGTAATTTTCATTTTTGATTTAAGTCCGCCCATCTCCCAAATATTATTAGTATGCATCGCGTGAATAACGCTGCCGGCGCCAAGGAAGAGAAGAGCTTTGAAGAATGCATGGGTGAATAAGTGAAAAGTTCCTGCCGTCTGCCCCATCAAGGCAAGATCGCTTCCTGCGTGTCCGTTGCTGGTGTTAGATAACCCGATACTGCCGCCGATGCCTAAAGCGAGCATCATATACCCTAATTGGCTTAGCGTCGAGAATGCGAGTATACGTTTAATATCATGTTGAGCAACCGCTATGGTCGCCGAAAAGAGCGCCGTAAAGCCGCCGATATAAGCCACCCACAACATGGTGTCCGGCGTTTGCGCAAAAATCATAATAGCGCGTGCCACAAGAAAAATTCCGGCGACGACCATCGTCGCGGCGTGGATCAAGGCGGACACAGGCGTAGGTCCTTCCATGGCGTCCGGCAGCCAGATATGCAGCGGAAATTGGCCGCTCTTGCCCATGGCGCCGAAAAAAATCAGAAACGGAAAAATCCGCGCCAGAAATTCCGTCGTTTCCCCATACAGCGTTTGAATTTCTGCAAAGTTAAATGTTCCGAAATAACCCCAGCAGATCACGACCGCCATAAAAAAGCCAAGGTCGCCGGCGCGAGTAACTGAAAATGCTTTCTTTGCTGCGTCCGCCGCTGTTTTCTTGGTATAGTAATAACCAATCAGAAGATACGAGCATAATCCGACCAGTTCCCAGAATATGAACATCTGTAACATGTTGTCGGACAAAACCAACCCAAGCATTGAAAACGTAAATAACGACAGATAGGAAAAAAACCGCGACTTACCGTCCTCATGCTTCATATAACCTAGTGAGTAGATATGAACAAGCATGGTTACCGTTGTTACGACGATCAGCATCATGACGGATAACGGATCAAGAAACACACCGACGCTGACATTCAGGGCTTTGCCGAGAGGAATCCACTGAATATTCAACATCTGAGCGCTTCCTGCACCGGCGAGCATTTCCATTGTGACACGAATGGATAAGTAAAACGAAGCCACGACCACTGCAACTGAAATGAAAGCCGTAAGATCTCTATATTTTTGCGTGAACAAGACCGTGAAAATAAACGAGAATAAAGGCAGCGCAGGTATGAGCCAGGCTAATTCATAATATGTTGGATTCACAGAAACTCCTCGTCAACTAAGATCAAATATCTCGTGTCGGTGAAACACTATTATAACACGGCCACACCGAACAAGACAATTATATAGGTTAATTTTTCAGCGTATTTAATCCGCCGATTTCTAAATTTTTGAAGTTCTTATATACCGACATCACGATCGCAAGCCCGACTGCAGCTTCAGCCGCCGCCACCGTCATAATGAAAATAACAAACACCTGACCGGTGACCTGCTCCGGATAGAGAAAACGATTAAATGCGACTGCGGTCAAATTAATGGAGTTGAAAAGAATCTCAATTGAGATCAGCATAAGGATAACCGATCGGCGGACCATCACGCCGACCATACCAATCGCAAATAAAATAAAACTCAAAACCAAATAATGATAAATTCCGATTTCCATGATTCACCTTTTTCTAAACATGCATCTCTTCAGTTTCTTTAACATGATTTTTGACCGCGCTGCTCTCATCGTCCACAAACGATTCCTGAACGTATAGTTTGCGATCGTCCTGCTTGGCAATATGCAGCGCGCCGATCAACGCGACTAATAACAAAATGGATACCACGTCAAATGCCAGAATAAAGTCTGACAACAGCGCTGTACCGATTGCGCCGAGCATGTCCGGCGGTAATGAGCCGGATTCGGTCACCACTCCGCCCCACCCGCCTCTTAAAACAACGGATATGATCAAACTTAAAAAGCCCAGCGTTGCAAGCGATGAAATCCAAAGTTGACTATTGAATTTTTGTCTTGTTTCATCGTTGATCCGCGTGGTGAGCATGATTGCAAACACAATCAGCATCGTAATCGCTCCAATATATACCAGCACCTGTACTACAGCCAAAAATTCTGCGTCGAGCGTGATAAATAAAGCCGCAAGACAAAACAACATCCCGGCCATAAAGGTGGCCGACTTAAAAATATTCTTATGCAGAATAGTGGCCAGAGCCAGCGCGACGGCTAATATTCCAAACACATAAAATGCAACGGCATGTCCCATAATATCAATTCCTCATCAAGATTGAGCGGGCGTATTTTCCGCAGCTTTGGCAGCCGCTTTCTTCAAACGCTCTTCGTATTCTTTTTTATTTATAACTTCCACTATTTCCCGTTCCCTCGGTGAAATGATCGGCTTATATTCCGCGCCGGTTTGTCTTCGGCTTTCTTCATAAAGGTCATTGTTGTGCTTCATATCCTTGACCAGTATCATGTCCATAGCGGCGCGGTCATACATGGACACGTCATAATCGTGCGACATCACGATGGCGTCAAAATTACAGGCCTCTATGCAGAGATTGCAAAATTCACACTTCACATAATCCAGGATAAATTCCTTGGCAATTCGTTTTTTTGTCGGATCAGGATGTTTTTCATTCGTCACCTGAATACATGACACGGGACAAACTACTACGCACGCCATACACGCAACGCATTTTGTGTAGCTTGAAAATTCGCCTTCCGTTTCATACATCATCTTTACGTAACCGATATAGCGGTCGGCAAGCTGTTTACGATCTTCAGGATATTCAACGGTCGTTTTTGTTTTGAACATGTATTTGAAGGTCACGCCTAAACCAACTAACAAATTCCAAAAACCGGACAATATGCTGATTAAATATTTCACGGTAATTAATCCTCGACTTTCAATATTATTTTAAGATCAAAACGACGGCGCCCGTCGCAACCAGGTTAATAAACGCCAATGGTAACAGCACCTTCCAACCGAATCCCATAAGATGATCAACCCGCATACGGGGGAAAGTCCATCGAAACCACATCATTAAAAAGATCATGAGATACACTTTTATCATAAACACGGTAATATGAATCCATGCCGGAATGATGGAATTATCAACAAAAGGAACAAGCCAGCCGCCTAAGAACAATAATACGATCAAACAGCACGACACGAGCATCGCGGCATATTCACCCAAAAAGAAAAACGCAAACTTAAGTCCGGTATACTCCGTGTGAAAGCCGGCAACCAGCTCTGATTCTGCTTCCGGCAAATCAAACGGCGCTCGGTTAGCTTCCGCAGTTCCTGCGATCAGAAACAGAATAAATCCTAACGGCTGGTATACGATAAACCAGGTTTGATTAGCCTGCATCGTCACGATCTCGCGCATGGATAAAGAGCCCGCAATCAGAAACACGCCCAACACGGCGGTAATCATCGGCACCTCATACGAAACCATTTGCGCAGCCGACCGCATTGCTCCGATCAGGGCATAACGGCTGTTCGATCCATAACCCGCCCAAATGATAGAAAATATCACGGAACTTCCGAGCGCAAAAATATATACTGCGCCCATGTCCAAATCACGAATACCGATGGTGTTGGCGATCGGAACCGTAACAAAAGCGGCAAACGGCGCAACAAAGGCCAATATCGGCGCGAGAAAATAAATGACCTTGTCCGATTGGTCGTTACGAATATTTTCTTTTAGAATCAGTTTCACGATATCCGCCGTCGTCTGGAATAAACCAAACGGGCCGACACGATTGGGGCCCAATCGTGACTGCATCCATGCCGATACTTTTCGTTCCATATAAACCAGAATCAACGCGTTGAGAGCGATGACTGAAAAAAGAACCACGACCCCGATAATTCCAAACAACAAAATTTCCATAACCGATTACTTTTTTACTTCACTTAAGTTTTACCCATTAGATTAATTTATCTGTCCACATCCCCAAGTACAATATCTACGCTTCCTAAAATCGCAACAAGGTCGGCTATCTTCCAGCCGACGGTCATCAGCGGCAGAATCGAAAGATTCGAAAAACTTGGCGTACGGTATTTCACGCGGTTAGGCTTGGTGCTGCCGTCCGACTCCATATACACGCCGTATTCCCCGCGCGGCGCTTCCTGACGAACATAGACATCGCCGACCGGCGGCTTAATATTGCGGGCAAGTTTTTTTACTTTGTAATCTCCCTCCGGCAATCCGTCCAAAGCCTGAATGACGATCTTGGCTGACTCTACCATCTCATCCATACGCACGCGAAAACGGTCGAAACAATCTCCGTTATAATAAACAGGAATATCAAAATCAAATTTCGGATAAACGGAATACGGTTCTTCTTTTCGCAAGTCCCAGGGCATGCCGCACGCCTTGAGCATCGGGCCTGTGACGCCGTAACTGATCGCCTCTTCCAACGTTATCGCCCCTACGCCGCGGGTACGTTCGAGAAAAATCGGATTACCGGTGATCAGATTATGATAATCTTCCAGTTTTGCAGGAAGAATATCCAGAAACTCCCGTACCAATTTATCAAATTTAGGGGTTATATCTTCGGCCACGCCGCCGACGCGAATGTAGCCGTAAGTCAACCGGCTTCCGCAGATTTCTTCGAACATATCCAGAATTAATTCTCGTTCACGAAAACCATACAAAAAAGCGGTTACAGCGCCGATATCTGCGCCAAATGCGCCCATCCACATTAGGTGGGAAGCGATACGATTGAGTTCCGACACGATCACGCGTAAATATTCCGCGCGTTCCGGCACTTCGATCTTGGCCAATTTCTCGACAGCCACCGCTACGCCCCAATTGGCGTTCATAGAACCCAAATAGTCCATGCGATCCGTAAACGGAACGATCTGTTGGTAACTGCGGCTTTCGGATATTTTTTCAAATGTACGGTGCAGGTATCCCAGATCAGGATCGCAGCGTTTAATCACTTCGCCTTCCAACGCTACCACGAGACGTAAAACACCGTGCGTGCTGGGGTGCTGCGGCCCGACATTGAGGAGGAACTCTTCCATTTTAAGTTCGCTCTCGGGACTCTCGCGTAATATCTGTCTTTTTCTTCCCGGGATCTGATCGATCAGCGGTGAATCTGTGCGAAATTGTTTGGATGACAGATTCGAAGGCTCTTTTTTTATTTGAGTGTCATGAGACATAATACGTTGTAACTCTCCATGTTCGCCGCCACCGGGTGGCAACGGTAGTAATTATTTGAAATCCGGCTTCTTCACAAAAAATCCAGGCCGTTCGTAATCTTTTCGTAAACCGTGGCCGACAAAATCCGGCGGCGTTAAAATACGCCTTTGATCCGGATGCCCCTCGAAATTTACTCCCATCAGGTCATACACTTCTCTCTCAGTCCAGTTTGCGCTTTCCCACCAATGGGTCAACGTGGCGATGGACGGATTCTTTCTATCCAATTTGACTTTAACAATCAGGTAATGGGCGAGACGGTAAGAATGAAAACCATATACCATGTGTATTTGGTTTTCAGCCGGATGATCGGCGGCAGTCAATAGATCCAGAACGTCTATATGCAATTCCGGTGTATTGCGAATAAATTCAACGAAAGGGATAAGATCGTCTTTGGCAATGACCAGATTCTTTTCGAATTCAATTTCCGTTTGCGGAAATTTATTTTTGACCAGTTCAACAATCGCTTGAAATTCCATAGTCCCTTTTTCATTTTCTTTTGCCACTAATGAACACGAATTAAACGAATAAAATCGCCTAGAGCACTATTCTTTCCTGTTCAAGTTTTAGTTTACCAAAATTTAATATGATACATAATTTTAATCCGGTTGCCTTCAGATAATTCAGCGCTTGAGCCCTATGAATATCAATTATTTTATCTACAGCCTTTAGCTCAATTAATATCTTATTATCAACTAAGATATCAGCACAAAATCTCCGACTATCGCTCCTTCAAAACTAACTTTTATCGGCGCTTGCTGCGTTGCGGGAATATTCTCTCTACGAAATAAAACCATCAATGCGTTTTCATAAACTTTTTCCAAAAATCCGTATCCTAAATTACTATGAACTTTCATCGCCAAGCCAACGATTTTGTATGATAACTCTTTATAAATAATTTTGTCTTCATTCGTGACCATTGGTGTTAATCGTGGCTAAGCCTCATCCACCGTTGTCGGTTTTTTTCTGAGTACGCCTTCTTTTTCAATTTTCTTCTGTAACTGCAAAATACCGTCGATCAATGTTTCCGGACGCGGAGGGCAGCCCGGCAAATAAACGTCAACCGGGATGATCTGGTCGACGCCTTTCACAACCGTATAGGAATCATAGTAAAACGGCCCGCCTCCGATGGCGCACGAACCCATCGCGATCACGTATTTTGGTTCCGGCATTTGATCATATAGCTGCTTCACTCGGGGCGCCATTTTTTCCGTTACGGTTCCGGCAACGATCATCAAATCCGCCTGCCGCGGCGACGCGCGCATCACTTCGGCGCCGAAGCGCGAAAGATCAAACTTGGACATCAGCGTGGCCATCATCTCAATCGCGCAGCATGCCAACCCGAACCCCAGCGGCCACAGTGAATTTTTTGTGCCCCAGGTAAAGAATTTATCTAAAGAAGTAATGATAATTTCCCCGCCGGGAAATTTCTCAATCTTCGGAAACATGTCATCATTGACTACTCCCATTCCAGAGCTCCCTTCTTCCATGCGTAATAAAGACCGATGGACAGAATTACGGTAAAAAACGTAAGTTCGATAAACGCGACCGCCGGCCAGTTATTAAAAACTTTTACCAACGGAATAAATAAGATGACTTCCACGTCAAAAATCACAAATAACAACCCAAATAAATAATAACGAATATTAAATTGAAAATAGGAATCCGACTGAGCGGGTATTTCCCCGCATTCATACGGCGTCAGTTTTGCTTTGGAAGGTTTGCTCGGACGAAGAGCCCATGAAATGACCATCGCAACCAGCACCATCGCAGAGCCCCCGATCAGGAACATCAGAACATACGTGTAATTTTCTATCATAATTTAATTTCTTTCGTTTTTAAAACGAGGCAATATAAAAAAGTAAAATTTTGGATGCAAACAAAATTCCTTTTGTTAAAATTTTACCAAAAAGCCAAGCGCGACATCGTAGGCCTTCGGGCGATATGCGCCTGGCATCATTTCAAAATGAATCCTGGCCTCTCCCAGACTTTTGTTATTTCGGAATACGCGCAAAGAATTCACCGCGCTCATGACGTGATTCGTAAAAATTCCCCACAGCATATACTTTGAGAAATTCTTATACGTATCGCTGTCCGCGCGCAGGCGGTCATACCTGCGCCTGCTTCCGTCATTGTTCCACTGCCAGAAATTTGCATCTGTCTCAACATACACAGTAGAAGTTCCAACCATTCTCCGCTGAAAATCATTGTAAGTATATATGTCGGAGAATTTCCCGATGTTCACATAATACCTGGCCGGTTTCGGAGATTTCAGATCCACGCCGGCATTGTGCGCCGCAAGTGACCGCGCGTCTTCTTTCAGCCAATTGCTGTAACTTCCCATGTAAAGATGACTTGACCATAATAACGCCTCTGCGCCAAAATAATATAACCCCGATCCCCAGCCGTTGAACTTCCAGTCATTTTGATATAATTCACCAAGCCCCGGAAGAAGCAGCGAGAACAAGAACGCCTTCTTTTTTGATTTCGCGTACGGCAAAGATTGCTGCGAACTGCCGGCTTCCTGCCCGCTTGATTGCGTGGCCGAGTATAGTGAACCTGCATCGAATTTCTTTTTTTCAAATTTTTTCTGCATGTCCGAAGCGGAGGCCGGTGCAATCAGTATCAATCCTGCAATTCCCGTGACAAAAAAAGCGCGCATATTTACCCTTTTCTTTCCGTAGTTGACTTATCGTAATGACCGCCGGGCAATCTCAAGACAAACCTTGTACCTTTGTCCTGCTCTGAGACCAAAGTGATATCCCCGTTGTTTTCGTCAACCAACTTCTTCACGATAGCCAGCCCGAGGCCGGACCCTTTTTCTTTCGTCGTAAAAAAAGGATCGAAGATTTTCTCTTTGATTGCCTCCCCGATTCCATGTCCGTTATCCTCGATTACGAGCTCCACTTCATTTTCAATTGACGCAGACTCAATTTTAATCCAACCGCCGTCGTTAACTGACTGCATGGAATTTTCGATAAGGTTCATCAAGATCTGGCGAAAGTGACCCGGGTCGGCAAAAACATAATTCTGAAGAATGCGTGTTTTGAACTGCACGTGTTTATCTTCCATACCCTGGCCGAAAATAATTCGGATTTCATCAACCATTTTCTGAATACTGCACATTTCCGGCATCGGGTCTTTAGGACGCGCAAATTCGAGAAAGTCGGTAAGGATCTTTTTCATAACATCCACTTCACGAATGATCTTTTTAGAGTGATTGTGCGTCGCCTCCGATTCAGAAGTTTCCTTGTTCAGTAAATGCGCGTATATTTCTATCCCTCCCAACGGATTTCTCAATTCGTGCGCAACGCCTGCCAGCATGGTTTTCAGATATTGATCCCGTTTCAGAATATTCTGTCGCATTTTTTCCATAGTTTTTCCAAGAAAACCGATCTCGTCCCTGCTTTTAATTTCGATCGGGCCGTCCAATTTTCCAGATCCGATTTCTTCCGCTTCCTCCATTAATTTCTGTACAGGATTGCTGATCGTTCTGGCAAAATAAAACCCGATCATGATCGAGACGAATACGCCGAAAATGCCCACCGTGATCAAATGCCACTCAATGCGCTTGATCAGATACAAAAATGTTGCGCTCCCGTCTACAGCGATAACGCCGCTGATTTCCTTATTTGCGATCAGCGGCACAAAAGCCGTTTTGTACAACTTGCCGTCAAACGTTTCAAATAGTACGGTGTGCGACGGGAGTCCCTTGACGCTTCGATCGAACTCAAATTGATTAAATTTCAAAAAGGGATAAACATATCCTACGGAAACTCCTTCTTCGGTGTCCAGCAAACTCGCGCCCGTTGTATCAATGATGTAAATGCGTTCCACTTCCGTTGCGTCGCGCAGGTCCATCAGTCTTTTTTTGAAATTGCGGTACGTCCTTCCTTTTTCGTCTCCCTCGGAGAACCGGGCCACAAGATCGTTATTGATCTGTAAACCGGCCGCTTGCGCAACGGCGAGCAGTTTTTTTCCAAGTTCCTCATCCAAACTGCTTTCGGTATACCAATAATGTAATACGCCGCTGACGCTGAAAATAGTGAGGCAAAAAATTCCAAAAATGATGATGAGTTTGTTCTGTATTTTAGATGTGATACGTCGAAGCATGAAATATAATTGAAGTTATAAACCGGTCATAATGTATTTGATTGCGCGGAGATTAGCAAATAAAAAGGTCTGCGGCTTTCTACCGAATCAGAGTACAAAAGCTTATACCGTTACGCATGAAAGTGAGACCCGAAGATTATAAGAAACGAATAATTGGCAACCGATGCTGTACATGAGAATCATTTTGATATGCGACGTAATGAAAATACTCTTAACTCTGCGCTCTTCGCGTCTTTTGCGGTTAACGTTTCACCTACCCTCTCGGATGGAACGTTTTATGAACTTCTTTCAGGTATTCGCGGTCAATATGCGTATAGATCTGCGTGGTTGAAATATCAGCATGTCCGAGTAATTCCTGCACCACGCGAAGATCGGCGCCGCCTTCCAGTAAGTGAGTCGCAAAAGAATGACGAAACGTATGCGGTGTTACGTCCTTTTTGATATCCGCCATTTCGGTGTAACGTTTCAGAATTTTCCAAAAACCCATACGGCTCATTTTCTTGCCTTTGGCGTTTAAAAACAGAACGTCATCGGAGGTCAGTTTACCCAAATGATGGGGACGGACTTTTTCTTGATAAACTAATATCCAATTCATGGCCACTTCACCAACCGGAACCATGCGCTCCTTCGAACCTTTCCCAAATACCCGTAGAAATCCGGCGTCGCTGCGCACATCATTTTGTTTCAGCGATAAAAGTTCCGATATGCGCAGGCCGCAGGCGTACAGAAGTTCCATCATCGCGCGGTCTCGGATCCCGAGGTAATTCAATGTATCCGGCTGTTCCAGTATTTTTTCCACTTCGGCAATTTCCAAAACGGAGGGCAAGGTTTTCGGCAGTTTGGGAAGGTCTATATTCTCGGCAGGATCATTCTCCAGAATGTCCTCATTTAGTAAATATTTATGGAATGTCCGAATGGCCGACAAATTTCGTGAAATGCTTTTTGGCGATAGCCCAAGGCTGTTGAGCAGTTGAACGAAGGCAGAAATATCCTTGGAAGTGATCTGATTAAAATCCGAATACTCCTTTTCAGATGTCACGAACGAAAGATAGCGTCTGAGGTCGTTGCGGTAGGAATCGATCGTATTTCCGGCAAGGTTTTCTTCAATAGAAAGGTAGTCGAGAAATTGTTCAAGCAAATGCTTCACGTTTATCTCTTTCGTGCCGCAAAGGCTCTAAGGATCACTGTGTTTAAAAGGATATTTAATTAGGCAAGCACAGCAATGTCTCCCGTGATCCGAAAATTTCGCAGAAGTATTTTTTAGACAATCTGCGTGACCGGCGTGATCTGCGGGAAAATCTTACTCCCGTCAACTTTACATGGCGGCGGCTTTGTCGTCAATATAGGTGGATTCAAATCCGTACGTCTGCAATTCCGCAATCGCTTCGTTTAACAAGACCACGCGGTCGCGATATGGAAGAAATGCGCTTTTAAACCCGTTGATGATAATGTTGCAGACATCGTCAAAATTGAAGTTGAATGTTTTTGACGCGAGGTAAATTTCCTTCGAAACGGTAGTTGCGGACATCAGGCGATTATCCGTATTGATCGTAACGCGCAGCCCGTAGTCATAATAAATACGCAGCGGATGCGATTTAAAATCTTTTACCGCTTTCGTTTGTACGTTGCTGGACAGGCAAATTTCAATCGGAATTCGGTGATCATTCACATAATTCAGCAGATCGCCGTCCTCGATCAAACGCGTGCCGTGTCCGATACGGTGCGCGCCGCAATCGTGAATCGCCTGTTTGATACTCTCCGGCCCGTAAGCTTCGCCTGCATGCGCCGTCACGTTGACGTTGTTTCGAAGGATCAGCGCGAAAGCTTCCTGATGATCTTTTGCCGGGTAGCCGTCTTCCTGTCCGGCAAGGTCAAACGCCATATGTTTGCGTGTCTTATAGGCGACGGTCATTTCGGCCAGCCGCAGCGATGTTTCCGGATTGATGCTGCGCATGCCGCATACGATAATTCCGGTTTTGATATTATGTTTTGATTCGGCTTTCGATAGGCCGCGAATAACGGCATCGTTGATTTCCGTCAGGCGCATACCTTTATTGATATGCAGGATCGGCGAATAGCGCACTTCGAGATAACGTACGTTTTCTTTTGCGGCATCCTCGGCGAGTTCAAACGCAATCCGTTCAATAGCCTTGGGTTCCTGCATGACCGAAAGCGTCACGCCAAATCCTTTAAGATAATCGCCCAGATTTTTTGCTTTATCGCCTACTTCCAGATGTTCACGCAACTTTTCCACATCATCAAAAGGCAGCTTCACTTTCTGTTCCGCCGCAAGCTCGATCAGCGTCTGCACCCGGCAGCTGCCGTCGAGATGACAATGCAATTCCGTTTTCGGAAGCTTATGTATTAATTCTTCCGTTATTTCGATCTTGCTGTAGTCTTTCTTCACTTTTTTTTCACTCATGGGTTGAATTTTTTCTCAAACATATCACTACTCACTTCTCGTTTCACTCGAAGTGTCAGGCTATCATAATTTCTACAATAACTGTTTCGTTGTCACTTCGAGTTAAACGAAGTGCAAAGAGAAACGCACTTTTACTTCTTGATCGACTCCACCACCAACTGCGCCGCGTCGGCTAAATCGTCCGCCACTTTCATCGGGATACCGGAATGGCGCAGAATTTCTTTCGCTTCGATGGCGTTGGTTCCCTGCAATCGCACGATCAGCGGAACGCGTATTTTTACATTTTTCGCCGCCTGGACGACGCCCGTTGCAATACGGTCACAACGAACGATACCGCCGAATATATTGATCAGGATGGCTTTGACATTCGGATCGGATAAAATAAGTTTAAATCCGTTTTCCACCGTCTCAGGATTGGCTCCGCCGCCGACGTCCAAAAAGTTAGCCGGCGTCGCCCCGGCAAGTTTAATAATATCCATCGTTGCCATCGCAAGCCCGGCGCCGTTGACCATACAACCGACATTGCCGTCCAGTTTGACGTAATTCAAATTATATTTCGATGCTTCGACTTCCAGCGGATCTTCTTCGTCTTTATCGCGCAGCGCGGCAAGTGCAGGGTGACGATCAAGCGCATTATCGTCGAGATTGATCTTCGCGTCCAGCGCCACGACGCGTTTATCTTTGGTAATGACGAGCGGATTAATCTCGAACAACGAGGCATCCGTTCCGACGAATGCATTATACAACGCAACGGCGAATTTCACAAAGTTCTTCTGTATGTCCCCTTCCAATCCCAATGCCAGCGCCAGGCGCGTGGCCTGATACGGGCGAAATCCGATCGAGGGATTAACATATTCTTTCAAAATTTTTTCCGGGTGTTCTGCGGCAACTTTTTCAATTTCCACGCCGCCCTCAGTGGACGCCATGATCACATATTGAGAGTGTACGCGGTCGAGCACAACGCCGACATAATATTCTTTTTCGATGTCGAGGCCTTCTGCAACAAGGACTTTCTTGATCGTTTTTCCGGCGTCTCCGGTTTGATGCGTGACCAGTACATTGCCGAGCATTTTCTCGGCATATTCTTTCAGTTTATCCAGGTCGGTCGTAAATTTCACGCCGCCGTGCAGCAGTACTTCATTGCGTTCTTTATGATGATAGATCGTGCCTTTCCCGCGTCCGCCTGCGTGTATCTGGGCCTTAACGACCCATGCATTGATGCCGCGCCCTTTCATCGCTTTTGCCGCTTCCGAAGCTTCCGTGGCCGTCGAAACCGGTATGCCTTCCTGGATCGGAACACCGTAATTTTTCAAAATTTCCTTCGCCTGATATTCATGAATGTTCATGCTTAATATCCTCCGCCGTGACTGTTTGTATATGAATTTTTTTGAGTTTGAATTTCCATAGCCGCTAAAAATTTCAGGGAATATAATCAAATGTATATGATTATCAAAACGTTTTTTTTGGAGAATTCGTTATGTTTTAGTCCGAAACATTAGCCATAAATCAGTAACATGCGACCCCGACGGGGTCGAAAATTTCTTTATTACATTTTCTATAAACATGGAACCCGTACGGGATTCATGCGTCCCTGATGCGGATGTCGGGAATTCCGTTCAAAACCCTGTTTTATTTTATGTTGTGGGAGTCTCTTTTTTTAATTCACACTAATCGTAGTTATCATAAAGTGATTTTGTTCCGCCGACTTTAAACCGTGATGCGCCGTCAAATCAATCATTGACTTAATGGCTAAACAATGTATAACTTGATGTTGTTTAGATGATAACTGAGCGCCTATCTGACTGCTCAGCATGATAAATCGTACAATCGCGGCGTCGCAATCGCCCGCTCCCTGCCGGAGCATAGTTTATGATAAAACCCATTCGTGTTCTATACATCGACGACTCACTACACGACCGCGAACTCGTGCGCGACGCGCTGCAAATCGAGCACGGCGGATTTGAAATTGTCGAGGCGGCTTCACGAAAGGAGTTTGAAATTGCGATCGGCAATGGCAACTTTGACCTCGTCTTAAGCGACTTTAACATTCTAGGTTTTGAGGGTTTGCAAGTGTTGAAAGCAGTTCATGCCAAATACCCCGATTTACCGGTGGTAATCGTCACCGGCACCGGGTCCGAGGAGATTGCCGTCAAAGCCATGAAAATGGGTGCGGCGGATTATATCATCAAAACACCTGACCATATACGGCGTTTGCCGCATGCCCTACACGCCGCGCTTGAAAAAAAGGAGACCGATTTTGCTCTTCGCGAGAGTGAACAGCAATACCGCATATTATTTGACAACACGCCAATCGGAATCGGCGTTGTTGATCTGGAAGGAAACTTATTAACCTTTAATGACGCCATGTTGCGGGCAGGCGGTTATACCCGGGATCATATTAAAGATAAGGTAGTGCATGTTTCACAGCTGTATTATGAACCGGACAAGCGCAACGAAGTTTTATCCCTTTTTAAAAAACAAGGATTCTTAAGAAATCACCCGGTTAAGTTTAAGCGCGCAGACGGGACGCCTTACGATGCTTTGTTAACGTTAAGCCAAATAGTATTTCACGGAAAACCTTGTCTACAGGCCCTTGTGGAGGATGTCACCGAGCAAAAACGAACCGAAGCAGCTTTACGTGAAAGTGAAGAACGCTTCCGTACCTTGTGGGAATCGACCGTAGAAGGAATTGTCATCCATGAAAACGGCATCATTTCAGAGGTCAATACGGCGATGCTTCAAATGTTCGGTGTGACGCGAGAACAGGTTATAGGCAAATCCCTGCTGGACTTTGCGCCGCCGGAAACCCGCGAATTAATTCTTCAAAAAATGAAATCGCAGACTTTGGAACCGTATGAGACAAACATTGTGAGAACAGACGGTACCCGCGTCGTAATCGAGGTACTTCGCAGAAATACGACGTTTCAAGGCAAGAGCATGCGCATCGTTGCCGTCCGGGATATCACCCCACGTAAGCAAGCTGAAGAAGTGAAAAAGCAGTACCAAGATTTACTTCAAGAAATTCAGAAACTGGAGAGCCTTGGAACGCTTGCCAGCGGCATCGCGCATGACTTCAATAACATCCTCAGTATTATCGTCGGGCATGCGTCACTACTCAGCAGGCCGTCACTTCCTTCAGAAACGATTCGGGAAAATGCTGAAGCCATCACGACCGCGGCCATGCGCGGCGCCAGCCTAGTAAAACAAATTCTCACTTTTGCAAGAAAAATGGACGTGTCGATCGAATGGGTCATGCTTAATGATGTGGTCAATGAAATTGCCAAGCTTCTGTATGAAACCTTTCCCAAGACCATCGTTGTCTCGCTGAAGTTGGACAAAGACCTTCCGTTGATTCAGGCCGATGCCATCCAGATACATCGTGTCCTACTAAATCTTTGCGTAAACGCTCGCGATGCCATGCCGGGCGGCGGAAAACTCTCCATCGAGACGCGGCAAGTTACCGGCGAGTCCATTCGCAGTAACCATCCCAAAGCAACGGCGGAAGAGTATGTTGTATTGAGTGTCACCGACACCGGAGTGGGAATAGACGAGGAAACGCAGCGCCGCATTTTTGAGCCTTTCTTTACTACGAAAGAACACGGCAAAGGTACCGGGCTGGGCCTCTCGATGGTTTTTGGAATCATGGAGAGTCATGACGGGTTCGTCTCTTTCCGCAGCGACGCGGGAAAAGAGACGTCATTCCATTGTCACTTTCCTGTACAGAAACTGCCTCAGGACATTGCTCAAACCCAGGACAGTGAACGTGAGGAAGTCCAGGGAGGTAACGAGACTATACTCGTCGTCGAAGATGAAGAGATGTTAAGACAATTGGTAAAAATAATCCTCGAAGAACAAGGCTACACTGTTCTAACAGCAGGCGACGGCGAGGAAGGACTTGCCGTCTATAAACAACACAAGGACTCCATCGCATTGGTGCTCTCCGATTTCGGACTGCCGAGATTTACCGGCCATGAACTCTACCGAAAACTCACACAGATAAATCCTACAGTACTTATGATTCTCGCCAGCGGTTATATTGAACCGGGAATGAAAGCCAAATTCCTTGAAGAAGGCGTGAAAGTGGTGATTCAAAAACCTTACGCTCCGGACGAAGTACTTCTCGCGATCAGGGACGTGCTTGATAAGGCATAAGTGATAAACTTTACTGAAGAATATTATCCTGCGAACTTTTACCCGACCTTTTGGCAAGATGAAATGTAGATATTTAATTACAGTAGTCGTTCTCGGAATTTTGGCCCTGATTTTTTACTGGCCATCCACTTCTTTTGCTGAACGCCCTGTTTCACTAAAACTGATCTTAGTATGCACGACAAGCCAGGATCGTGCCATCGCGAAATTCAGCCCGAATGGAGAATATTTCGGAATCATTGATAACGGATTATTGACGCTGTACGATACGACGCAATGGAATAAAACTTCTATTCAACTCGATACGGCAATCCATGACTTCTCTTTTACCGCCGACAGACGCTCGTTGGTTATTCAAGACGAAAAACAGCTTTCGTTTCTTGATTTGCCAACTCTTTCATTAAAACGTCAAATTCTGTATGATCCATCCTCTTTTGACGAGCAGTTCCAGCTTCTTCCTCAGAACGATTCTCTCATCTATGTTACCTGCGGCAGTCGCACGATGCCAAAGGTGCGGAAAAAGACCGACTGGCGTATTCTTTTAGCGAGTGATTCTGTTCAAGTTAGGGATCTTATTGCCGGTACTGTTGTTAGTACGATTTCCGATCCCGACGGAAAAATTGTGTACTTCAAAACAGACTTGAACTGTTCGCGGTTTGCGACATTGGCGTATCAAGAGAACAAGGTTAAACTCTGGAAATTGCCCGGCGGAGTAATTGAAAAAGAAGTTTCGGGATGGCTCGAAACTTTCGCTGCCCCGTTACTCAGCCGAAAAGGACGCTTCTTTGGTTATCTAAATCTATCGCGTGATCCTTCGATCTGGGACATGAATTCAGGGTGTGAAATTATTAGCCTGGAGCGCCATGATAAGAGTGTCGTCCGCACAATTCCGGATGAGGGGATAGAACTGCTCTTGACTCCATGCGCAATTACCATCTTCGAAATTGCAACCCATCAAGCCATCGATCAAATAGTTTATTCGTGGGACGATGCAAACTTCAGAGATGCGAGCCCCGATGGACGATTCATATCCATATCGGCGCGGAAAAAAGTTTCGATATATTCTGTTGATCCTGAAAAAAAATAGGATCACGGTTGAAATGCGCCAACGCAACTCGTGAAGTAAAACTTGACAATACAATGATACCACGGATTTCTCTATTTGAATTTCAATCAAAAAAGCCTACATTCTTCCATCGATAAAATGTTTTTCAATATTATTTTTGGCTGTAACAATTTGATATACTAATTCGTAACTATGAAAAAGTGGATCAAAAATATTTTACGCAAATGTCCCTGCTACCGGGCGCCAAAGTTTACTTTGGATGCCGACGATATTGAGGGAAACCTTCGATTACGCTGAACTGTACTCCAACTTGTGTATTTTGTAAAACACAAAATTTTAGTTGCTCAAGAGGGCTTTTTTCTTTACTATGAAGACGATTCTCATTTCCAATCAACATTGAAGGTTACATGAAATTTCTGAACACTTCTCATTCGGAGTTTTTCTCCGTACTTAGAAAACGTGTGGACGAGTATTTTGTCGCGCACAACATCAGCAAATATGCGAATGCAACCATGGTTATTAAAACCATAGTTATGCTATGCATGCTGTATATCCCTTATACGCTGGTTGTTTCTGAGACGGTACCCGTTTGGCTCATGCTTTTGTTTACCGTGCTCATGGGCGCAGGGACCGCCGGCATCGGAATGAGTGTGATGCATGACGCCAATCACGGCGCCTACTCGCGCCATGCTTTTATCAATAAAATTTTTGGCTATACCATTAATATCGTTGGCGGCAACGCCCATACCTGGAAGCTCCAGCATAATATCCTTCATCATACTTACACCAATATTCCTGATATGGATGAAGACCTTCAGAGCAATCTCTTTCTCAGGTTTTCAGAACATGCGCCTGTCCGTAAGACCCAGCGGTTTCAATACACATACGCTTTTTTATTTTATGCGCTGCTCACTGTGAATTGGTTCGTCGCTAAAGATTTCATCCAGCTTTTTCGCTATCACCGTAAGGGCGTACAGACCGACAAGAAAACCAGCATGACAAAGGAATTTTCAATTATTCTCGGAACAAAGATATTGTACTTCGGTTATATGCTTGCCATTCCTCTTATTGTGATGGACCTTCCGTGGTGGCAGATCGTGATTGGCTTCATGGTCATGCAGTTCACTACCGGATTTATTTTGTCTCTAATATTTCAATTGGCACATGTAGTGGAAGGCACTCATCAGCCTGCGCCCGACAAAAACGGGAACATTGAAAATGCATGGGCGGTTCACCAGATGTATACGACTGCAAATTTTGCGCGGAATAATAAGTTCCTGTCATGGTACATCGGCGGATTAAATTTTCAGATTGAGCACCATCTTTTTCACGGCATTTGTCATGTGCACTATCCTGAAATATCTAAGATCGTGGAACAAACCGCGGAAGAGTTTAAAGTGCCCTATATTCAAAACCGTACATTTTTCGGTGCAGTAGCTTCTCACTTGCGAACGTTAAAAAAATTAGGAAAAGGCGAAGCGCTCGCCGCTTAAATTTGTTTTAATCCGTTTTGAACTATAAATATTTAAAGTCACACTAGCAGGTGGTGTGGCTTTTTTTGTAATCCAATGTAATTAATTAAGAAGTTTCCAATTTATAAAATTGAACCGGATTCAAATTGACTTCTAAACTCTCCTGGAAATTTCCAGGCACATTCTGGACAGCAAATACAGTCGAACTTTTTGAGCGCGCAGCCTACTACGGCGTGTTTATTGCCATGACCCTTTACCTGTCCGATATTGTCGGATTTGACGATATCGACGCGGCGTGGATCAGCGGTTTTTTTTCGGCCGGAACATTTTTCCTGCCGCCCTTTACCGGGGCCATTGCGGACAAAATAGGATTTAGAAAATCGATACTTCTTGCATTCAGTTTATTATCAGTAGGCTATTTCTCTCTCGGCGCCTTACCTTATAAAACGACCGTCATCCCTTCTATTATCATACTCATGTTTGGCGCTTCTTTCATAAAGGCTATCATTACCGGTACCGTAGCCCAGACCACCGACACGAACAACCGCGCACGTGCGTATTCCATATTCTACGCCATGGTCAATATCGGATCTTTTTCCGGTAAGACTATCGCCTATCCTTTAAGGATCAATTTAGGGTTAGAATCAATCAATTATTTTTCGGCCGCACTATGTTTTGTAGCACTTATCGTCGTTTTCTTTTTTTACAAAAATTTTAAAATAGAGGAATCCACAAAAACGCTGCCAGAAGTTTGGCACTCATTCCTGAAGGTTGTAACCAATGTACGCCTGCTTATGCTTATTGTTATCGTAACTGGTTTCTGGATCATTCAGCAGCAGATGTACGCCACCATGCCGAAGTACGTATTACGAACAGTTGGCAATCACGCCTCGCCCGAGTGGATATCTAATGTCAACCCGCTGGTTGTCATGACGTCGGTACTGATTGTTACCCATTGGATGAAAAACGTCAAAGCCATTGTTTCGATGAACGTAGGAATGCTCCTCATGCCGATATCTGCCCTGCTAATGGCATCCAGTCCGATTTTGTATTCTATTTACGGTAACTCGGTTCCTTTGATCGGGAGTTTTGCCGCGCATCCCGTTACCATAATGCTCATTGCAGGTATCGTTGTGCAGGCATTAGCAGAAAGTTTTATTTCCCCGAGATATTTTGAATTTTTTTCTCTCCAAGCTCCGAAAGGAGAGGAAGGTTTATATTTAGGATTCGGCCACCTGCATTCCTTTCTGGCCTCTATTTTAGGTTTCGGGCTGTCCGGATATTTACTCACTATTTATTGTCCTGATCCGCACACGCTGACCCCCGATCAAATGGCTACGGCGTATCTCGATGCTAATTATATTTGGTACTATTTTGCAGTTATTGGATTATTAGCCGCTGCCGCATTATTTATTTATGAAAAAATTGTTTCAAAGAGTTCTTCAAAAGCGTAAATTGCCCTGAATAAAAGTGGAGTTCACGCGTATGAAGAACCTATTCAATGTTTTTCTGATTCTGACCCTCGTATGTTTTTCACCTCTCCAAAGCCAAAAAAAATCAGCCGATCTTAAATCGTTAGACCGTTATATCGAGAAGGCACTGAAAGACTGGAGTGTACCGGGACTGGCTGTCGCCATTGTCAAGGACGATTCCGTGGTCTTTGCAAAGGGCTACGGTGTAAAAACGATTGGCAGCGACGATCCGGTGGATACACACACCTTATTTGCCATAGCATCGCTTTCAAAGGCGTTTACGAGCGCTTCCTTAGGCATGCTCGTCGAGGAAGGAAAACTCAGTTGGAACGATAAGGTTACGGATTTTGTTCCATACTTTCAGCTTTACGATCCTTACGCAACACGTGAAATGACCGTGCGCGACCTGTTATGCCACCGAAGCGGCCTTGTGACCTTCGGCGGCGATCTGATTTGGTACGGTACTAACTATTCGCGTAAGGAAGTGATCGAACGAATCCGTTTTCTTAAGCCGAAATATAGTTTCCGCTCGGCTTACGGTTATCAAAACATCATGTTCATTGCCGCCGGAGAAGTTGTGCTGAACATTACCGGGAAGACATGGGATGAATTCGTCAAGGAAAGAATTTTAAACCCGCTCGGCATGAATGAAACCAACACCAGCGTAACATCCTCATTCTCCAACATAGCCACACCGCACACCGAGCATAATGGTAAATTGATTACTATTCCTTACCGTAATGTCGATAACTGCGGTTCTGCCGCGTCTATTAACTCCAATGTCTCCGATCTCTCAAAATGGATAAAAATGTGGCTCAGCAGTGATTCAGGTAAAACATTAATAAGCAGACCGACAAAACATGAAATTTGGACGCCGCATACAATTATTCCGGTTTCCGAGGCCTCAATGAAAAATATCCCGTCCCGTCATTTTTCATCTGCGGCCTTAGGATGGTTTGCATTCGATTATCAGGGTAAAAAAATCCTGGATCACGGCGGCGGAATGGACGGCATGATCTCAAAGATATGTTTGGTTCCTGAAGATAATATCGGATTTGTTATTCTAACGAACAGCATTTCGGGATTATCGTCTGCACTGCAATATAAAATCCTGGATCTCTATTTGGGCGGTAAGGAGCGTGATTGGTCCGGCGAGCGATTAAAAATTGTAAAAGAATATGAAACAAAACAAATAGCCGCCGATAAGAAAAAAGAAGAAGAACGTGTCAAGAACACAAAGCCATCTCTGCCGCTGGAACAATATACAGGCCTTTACGGCGGCCCGATGTACGGCAATGTCAAATTGGAACTGGAGAATGGGAAGTTAGTCGCGCGATTTTTGCCGACGGCTTCGTTTGTCGGCGATATGAGACATTGGCACTATGATACATTTGAAATCGAACTGCGCGATCCTAACTTGCCGAAGGGTATGGTGACTTTTGTTCTGGACGCCAAGGGCAAGGTAGCGGAAATGAAAGTAGATATTCCAAATCCGGATTTTGACTTCACGGAGCTGGAACTGAGACGTTTATCCGACTCGAATTAATATGGACGCTTACATCTCCCTTTTTTTACAATCCTTTGTTGATTATTGGAATTATTTATCCAATGCTGTCACGCATCCGGGACTGCAGAATTTTTTCTACGCCTTAATTGGGATTTCCGTGTTTTTCTATTCCTTGGAACTCCTGATGCCGTGGAGAAAGAACCAGCCGAAGATCAGAAAGGATTTCTGGCTCGACGGATTTTACATGTTTTTCAATTTCTTTATTTTCTCTCTCATCGGCTATTATGCCGTCTCAAATGTCTTTTCAAAAGCTTTTGATGATTTCCTTTATTTATTCGGCATTCACAACCTGGTTGCCATCCGGATCCAGTCTTTCCCAGCGTGGGGACAATGGCTGACGCTGTTTTTGCTTCGTGATTTCATACATTGGAATATCCACCGTCTCCTGCATCGATTTTCATTTCTATGGGAATTTCACAAAGTGCATCACTCGGTGGAACAAATGGGTTTTGCCGCTCACCTGCGGTATCATTGGATGGAAACGGTAGTTTACCGAACCCTTGAGTATATTCCGCTGGGAATGATAGGTTTCGGCATTCAGGATTTCTATATCGTTCATATTTTCGCCATATCGGTTGGCCATTTTAATCATTCAAATATCTCTGTTCCGCTGGGTCCTTTAAAATATATTTTCAACAATCCGCAAATGCATATTTGGCATCATGCAAAAACAATCCCTGACCCCTACGGAGTGAATTTCGGATTAACTCTAAGCATCTGGGATTACCTTTTTAAAACATCATGGATTCCAAAGGACGGCAGAGACGAAGCCCTTGGATTTGATAACGTTGAATCCTTTCCGTCCACATTCATAAAACAGGAGCTTTACCCGTTTGTAAAATAAGTGTCTATCGATTCGACCGATGAAGTAAAAAAATCTTTGAAAGTATAAAAAATTGATTATATTTCGCCTTATGGACCAACAAAATATAAACATGAGATAAGAAAGTTATAGATATGCCTGCGAAATTTGTTTCTAACAAAGACGAAACGATACCGTTGTTTAAAAATCCGGTTCTGGAATATTTTTCTCATATTCATCCGATCACGCCTGTGGTTACCTTTGCACCTGCCATCGCGTATACTTTTTATCTTGGTTTCGTCGCGCTTTCCTGGATCAGCCTCATGCTTTTTTTTGTTCTGGGATTATTAGTTTGGACATTTACAGAATACGCTATTCACCGCTGGGCGTTTCATTATCATCCGAAAAGCGAATTCGGTAAACAAATTCATTTCCTCATTCACGGCATCCATCATGATTACCCGCGCGACAGCACACGCCTCGTGATGCCGGTGCCTGTGAGTATTCCGTTAGCTGTCATGTTCTATTTTGTGTTCCACTTTATATTCGACATATATACCAACGCTCTATTCTGCGGATTTATTTTTGGATATGTCGCGTACGATTCCATTCACTACGCAACGCACCATTTTCCCATGCGCAGCGGAGTTGCCAAATGGCTAAAAGATTATCACATACGGCATCATTTTGAGGATGACGAGGCGGCCTATGGCGTAAGTAACCCATTGTGGGATTTTGTGTTTAACACGGTGCCTGCTTATATCCGTGAAAAAAAACAGAAAAGCGCGATTATAGAGCCGCGATAGATGCGGAAAATTCAGTTTGATGACACAGCGCGGAAACCATAACCGTAAGATCGTTATGGTTTTTTTTGTTTCCTCTTTTCGATCAGATGTTTCTGAGGGCGAATGGTGATTTCAGATAAGATGGTTCCATCTCGCTGCCGTAAAATCATTTCAATAGCATCGGCAATACTCTGAGGAGTTATGTAACTCTCCGGATCATCGTGCTCTTTGAAATTAAGGTGATCATAGAAAGATGTTTTGACAATGTCGGGATTAATAGTGACCACCTTAACTCCGATTCTCCTGACCTCATCAAAGAGCGAGATGCCAAAATGCCTAACACCTGCTTTAGTAGCGCCATACGCGCCGCCAAAAACACTTGCCTTAAGCGCGGTGATCGAAGCAATGTTAATAATATATCCTTGTGATTTCTTCAGTTCGCGCAGGAGTAGGCGCGTAAGGATCAATGGGGCAAGTAAATTGGTTTTAACCATTTCTTCAATATGCTCAGTTTTGATTTCCTCATGAGGCCCAAAATAGCCGACGCCGGCGTTATTCAGCAGAATATCCACAGAAGCCGCTTCACTCAGTATCTGCGCAGCGCAGTTTTTGATTTGCTTGATATCGGCAACATCGCACACCAGCTTTACAAATGCTTCGTTTTCCCATTTTGTTTTAGAAAAAGACCGTGCCAAACCGTATACACGGTAGTTCATTGAAACTAGTTTTTTTGCCGCTTCAAGCCCTATGCCCGATGACGCTCCAGTCACAATAGCAGTTTTCATACAAATATCTTTTCCTTCGAATTATACTTCTCAAGTATTCCCAACATAAATTGCGCCATTTCTTCGCGTTCCTTCGACGAGTAACTCACCGTTCCGTTGCTTTTTTTAAACGGATAGTACAGGATATCAGAATTTGTCCGCTGCTTTGTAATTCGTGACAAGTAATCGGCATTCATGCGAAATACCCCAACGCTGATGTCCTTTAATTTATCAGCCGGGATCGAACTGAATGTTTGATCAACGCACGCTGCATACATACTTTGCCAGCGGTCAACCCTCAACACAGGATCAAAACAAAGCCTC
>JAEUSK010000007.1 GCA_016787925.1 bacterium
AATCCATGATCTTCACCTGCCCATTGGGCGTGATCATGATATTATCCGCTTTGATATCTCTATGAACGATCCCGCGTTCATGGGCTGCGCGCAGGCCTTCGGCAATCGCGATACCGTACTCGCAGCCCTGTTCGATGCTCAAACGGCCGGATTTGATCTTGGCTTTGAGATCGGATCCTTCGACAAATTCCATCGCGATGAAACGCTTTTTTTCTATGTCTTCAACGGCATAGATCACGCACACATTGGGATGATTCAGCGTTGCTGCCGCTTTAGCTTCCTGCAGAAATCTGGCCTGCTCGGCCTCATTCGAGTTCAGGCGGTCCGACAGGAATTTTAATGCTACCGTCCGGTCCAATTTCATATCCTGCGCCTTGTAGACGATGCCCATTCCGCCTTCACCGAGCTTGTCCAGAATTTTATAATGTGCGATTGTTTGTCCGATCATGAGCCTATTCCTATTGATAGCGCAGCCGTCGGTCTCGATTTTGTTTATGGAATCAAGACAGCGACTTGCGAATTAAGATGTATTGCCGTCTAAATTTCTTTGCGCTGGGGTTCATTAACTTCTAATTTGCTTCCGGTGGTTTTTGTTCCGCACTGGGAACAAAAGGGCAAGTGCGCAAAATTCTTATTGCCGCATGCACTGCAGTTTGAAAATAGGACAAGTCCGCAATGTCTGCAAAAATCAGTCACCAGTTTGTAAGAGTCGTTGTCAACATTCTTAAATGGGAATTCCCATTTCTTAATAAGAAAGTCTTTGCCGCAGGAAGGGCAGAAATGATTTTCTAATGCCTTTTCAGCAATATCGGATTGTACGTTCTTTGCTCTCTCCTGAGTTGAAATCTTTAGTTCGGCCTGTTTCTGCTCTATGAATTGCCGAATGGTTTTAATGGCATAGTATCCGATGCCTATCGACAGTATGACCCCAACGGCATACCGAACATAGCCGCCATAACTTGGCAAATAAGGAACCAGTCCGAAGAAAAAAGCATATAAGGAAAACAGAGTGAAACCAAAAAATAGCGGCGAATATTTATGCCGTCTGAAGCGGACAAAAAAGAAAATGCCTATGGCTAAGATGGGGCCGACGAAAAGCAGCCTGATAACAAAGACTTTAAATTCATATGTTTTTAATTCCCTGTAGTACTCTTTTTCAGCCGCCTGAGTTTCCTGATAAATCAGATTCTGGATTTCTTCTTGTTTTTTTAGTTTGGCGTCAATGTCCAGCTGCCTGAGACTAAGTTGCGCGCGCCAATCTTCTTCGACCTTATAAAACTCGTCAAGTTTTTTTGCTCTTTTTATTACTTCCTGGTCTTTGTCCGGCGATCCCAAGGTTTTTCTGGTTTGCACCCAATTATCAAAAGATTGTTTTTCGTTTGCATAATTTTCTTTTGCGGCCGCTATGGTACGCTCAATGGTACTTTTCTTAGCGCTTAAATTTTCAATATCGATTTTGATGTCACTAATTTTGTTATTAAGATCCGCCAGTTTTGCGTGGTCCTCAAAGTTCGCGGTTTCCGGCCTCGTAGCCGCTGTATCCAAATCATCTATAATTCGGTTGGATAGGAGAATGAGAAACAATGCAAGTATTGTCGAAATAGAATAGTGAACAATTCGCGATGTCCGTTCGAGCTTCTTACTGTTGAGTTCCATTGCTTTTTCCTTTATGGTCGTTATTAATATTTCAGGTATCGATGAATATTCATAATCATGATCAATGATTAATGTTCAATGTCCAATGCTGCTTGTCATTTTTTCTCCACCAGATTCTGCCAATTAAAAATAAGCGATGCGCTTCGCAATGCCTGAGCATTAAGTGTACGCTTCAACAATATTTTTTTGCCGTCTCCGGATACATCCCTTATGCTGGTCTGTAAGCCGGTTTCACTTTTAAATAATGATCTGGCCTGGCCTACCACGATCTGATCTCCGGATGATGAAACGGGCACTATAAAGACCTCCTGATTATTGACATTAAAAACGACCTCTTTGCCGTTGTCCAGCCATATTGCCCCGCCGCCGCCGTTGGTGGACACCTGCCATTTGCTTGGGGATCCGTCGGTCGGCCGTATGTAGATCTCATATTTACCGGTTTCATCCGACTGATAGGCAAACCATTTCCCGTCCGGCGAAAATCTTCCGATCCATTCGTTGAATTGGGAGAACAACAGCGCAATAAACTTCTTCTCTTCAAGATCATACATTCCGAGGTCCCATTTTTGAGCGCCTTGCGTATTTACAGAAAGCAGCAGTCTTTTACCGTCCTGTGATATGTCGGTAACATAGGATGCTAATTTTGAACCGTATACGAGTCGCTCATCCCCGGTGCCGTTGCTGTTCTTTTCATAGATACAAAAAACGCCGGTACGGTTTGAGCTGAAATAGACCTTGCTGCCGTCCGGCGACCATTCCGGCACGATCTCTGATGCTTTGTCAAAAGTTAACCGCGTATCGCTGTTTCTCCGGATATCATGGATCCAGATATCCTCATTGACGGCGCCTTCTTGCAATGCGTCAATCGCAATCAGGTTCCCATCCTTTGAAAATGCTGACCGATAAACAGGTATTTTTAATTTGATTTTGTGTTGCAGGACTCCATTGGAACCATAGACGGCCAATTCATCATCGGAAACGGAAGTTGCGAGAAAGACGAGACGATTATTGTGTGATAAGGAAAAAGCGCCTTTGTTACGGGCTCTTTCATAGAGCAAATTTTCAAGGATCGGGATCGGCTCGCCCTCCAATTCTATGGAAGCTTCATTGAATCGTTGCGCCAGAAGGGATTTTTGTTTGTAATAGAGCACCCAGCCCTGATTATATACAGCATTGCTTGAAGTACGAATAATGATCTTGTTTTTGCTATCATGCAACGACCCGACACGAATTAGGTCGGCATCCTGATCCAGCGAGGCTTTGTTGGTCTGAACTGAGTAAAGAAAGTGATCTCCGCCCGGCAGGAAAAACGGCCAGCGATGACTTACTTCGAATTCCGTAGAATCCAAAACGGTAAGTTCTTTGGAAGTTCCTCCTGCGGATGATACCTGATGCAGCGGCCCGGTAGCCGTGGGAGAAAATACAATAACGCCTTCCTTGTTCCACGTTCCACCACGGCCGGAGGCGGCGTCACATAGTGAAAAGGAAGGGCCGCCGTTCGCATCGATCTTTTTCAATTTGCCGTCCGCAAAGTAGGCGATCATTTTACTGTCATGCGACCAGAATGGGTAATAGGCATTATCTGTTCCTTGAAGAAGCACCGGAATGGGTGAGTTGATCGGGCGAACCCACAAGTGGTTTTTTCCTGAGGAGTCGGTCGCCACAATCGCGATCATTTTTCCGTTCGGAGAAATTTCAATGTGTCCTCCATTGGTCGCATTGAAAAACTCACCATGAGGGGATTCAAATGAAAGCCGCATCAATTCCGGTTCCGTTTTTACAAAAAGAAAATAAGTTGTAAGTAAAATCAACAGTGAAAGAACTGAAAGCGCAGAAACCATCATCCAGATGTTGAATGCAAAGGGCTTCTTCTCCTGCACCGTTTCGAAAACGGCTGTTTGTGGACGTACGCCGGAATTGATCTGGCTTTGGCGGACGGCAAGTACGCGGCTGGCAGTTTGTTTACTGGATTCTCTTTTCAGTTTCCGAAGATCTTTAACGGTTTCCTTGGCTGACTGGTACCGTTCGTCCGGATCTTTAGCAAGGCACTCAAGCAGTATCGCGTCGAGGTCGGCGGGCAGATCGGGTTTGATAATAGAAACCGGCTCGGCGTCTACGTTAACGATTTCATAAATGATCGCAGTCTCGTGCAGGCCTTTGAAGGGCGACTGGCCGGACACAAGTTCGTACAAAAGTACACCAAAGGAAAAAATATCCGTACGGTGATCGACATTAAATCCCTGCACCTGTTCCGGCGACATGTAGCCGATCGTACCGACAGTACTTCCTTGTTTCGTCAGTCGCGAGGCGCCTTGCTGTTTCGCCAGGCCGAAATCCATGATCTGCGCGCGTCCGTCCTTGCGCAGCATGACATTTTCGGGTTTGATATCCCGGTGTATGATTCCTCTCTCGTGTGCGGCGGCAAGAGCTTCGGCTACCTGAATTCCGATATCAATGGATTGTTTAAATGAAATATTATTTTTTCTGTCGCGGAGCGTTTCTCCTTCGATATATTCCATCGCGATAAAAAGCTGCCCTTCAAATTCCTGTACATCGTAAATCGTACAAATATTCGGGTGGCTGAGCGTAGCGGCGGATTTGGCTTCCTGCATGAATCTTTGCCGGTCGGAATCCGTTGAAGAAACATTAGCCGGAAGAAATTTCAACGCAACAAAACGGTCAAGTTTTGTATCTTGGGCTTTGTAAACGACGCCCATACCGCCTTCGCCGAGCTGCTCCAGAATTTCATATTGAAGAATCGTCTTTCCGATCATTTGACAGCTACTCCTTTAAGTTTTATAAGCCGTATTCTTGCGTCATCCAATTCTTTCGATTTGAAATCTGCGTCTTTCCATATCTGAAGAAATTTCTCATATTCCGTGACCGCTTTCTGTTTTTCGTTTTGCTGTTCATAGGCCACGCCAAGCCAGTAATGCGCCTTTACGGAAAAGACACTTCCATAATTCCAAAAAGGAAGATAATCCAGGTCAAAAAACATATTGCCCATTTGGGAACGCCATGTAAGAAGACGAAACTGCCTTAAAGCCTCCACCGTTTGTCCGGACTTCAGAAGACTCAAAGCCACGTGATATTGGGGAGCATGATTGGGGAATGCACGGGCCGTTGCTTTTTGAAAATGCGTGAGAGCCGTTTCATAATTTTCTTTTTCAAATGCAAGTACGCCGTCCATGTAATCGACCGCCGCCTTATCTTCGGGCGCCATCGTGTCGTAATTATTTCGAAGGCCATGCATGAGTTCTGCAGACAAATTTTGTTTACCGTTTCTGTGAAAGGCATACGCTAAGAGATCTGCACCGGCTAACAAGTACGACGGGTCCTTCTGTAACTCCAATGCATTCATTCGTGCATACTTTTCTGCGGCGTCAAAGTCTCCTATGTCATCGTAAAGGGAGATAAGGTTTGCATAATCATAAAATATCAGGTCGGGCGGTTTTTGTTTAGCGTGCCTGGGCAGCAACTCGAGAATTTTTCGGATAGCTAAGTTCATTTTTCCCTGCCGCATGGCAATCTGCGGCGGTACAGCGTCAACATATAGCTTGTGATCTTCCCCCCGTGCTGAGGCATATTGAAGAAGATATTTTTCTGCGTTGGCGTAATCGTCGCGTAAGAGATATTGTGAGCCGATTTTCCAACTGCTCATAAAATCCGTACGGAATTTTAGAGCTTTTTTCCACCAAACCAGCGCTGAATCTGTCTCGCCCAAAATAAAATAAATATCGCCTTTGCTGTCATAAGGATTCGGTTCTGCTGGCGCCAATCGCATATATCGTTCCATCGCGGCCAGAGCTTTGCTTTTGTTGTTTATACCGGCCTGGTGATAACCAAGAATATTCCACAAATTCTTATCGAGCGAGTCGACCTGAATTCCCTTAAGGTAGGTTAACCCCATTTTTTCCAATTGTCCGGTGCGTCCATAATATGCTCCAAGTTCAAGATAGGCGCCTTTCTCATGCGGGAATTT
>JAEUSK010000012.1 GCA_016787925.1 bacterium
AACCGTAATGAAATCTTTGATCTGAACAAAGGCCTCACGCGTGAAGTTGGGAATTTTTAGCAAATCCCGCACCGACATAAATGCCGCCTGTTTGCGGTAATCCGAAATCGCCTTTGCGAGTATCGGAGAGAGCCCCGGGATTTGATCTAATTCGCTTTGGGAAGCGGTATTAATATCAACCGGATTTTGTCTAAAATAGTCAAGTGCCTCCGAAATCTGCGTTGCATCCGACGATTCAGAATAGCCTTCCAATATTTTTTCCTCAGTATCATCCGCAGTTTTGTCAAAAACACTTTCCCATGACAAGCTGTCGACATCTGTCGAGTCCCGCTTTTCTTGAGCCTGTGCCGCCCATCCGTACAAAAAAATAAAGAGTGTGAATAAGCGGAGCATACTAACTGCGAAACTACTCTGTTTGTTTCTTTTTGTTTTTTTGTCGGCAGCAAAGAAATAAAGAAATCCACCTAACCCCCTTTGGAAAGGGGGAATGGAAAGAGGAAATCTCCCTTGAAAAGGGAGATGCGGGAGAATTTCTTTAATCAATAGCTTCAACTGAGTAGTTACATAAATTCATTAAAAGCGGAAATGCTATGAAGATTTGAATGTGCCGGTCATCGATAGCTGCTTTTTAACACACGCGCAGGCAGGCGTTTTATGTGAAATGACGCGGAAATCGCGTGCGTAACCCCGAGATCGGGATGAGAATAAATTGCATAATCGACCACTCCTTTTCCAAAATCAAATCCTAATCCCGCCGAAAACAGCGACGGTTCTCTTGCCATACCAACGCGCAAGAATAACTTATCAAAGAACTGATATTCGGCGCCAAATCGCACATCGGTTGGAAACTTTATGTCCTTATACACATCCACATTAAGAATCAGCGGATCGATCATTCGAATACTCGCTCCCATGGAAAAAGTCTGCGGCAATGCATCGTTTTTAATTTCCGGCTTGTTAATATTACGCGCGGCAAAACCCAGCGTTACCATCTCGTGCGGCCTAAACAACAATCCCATATCGCATCCGATGGTTCCGGCAGAACCGGCGTTCTTGATATTCAGGTGATCATAATTAAGAACGACGCCATAAATTAGTTTTTCTCTAAAGCTCCGGCTAAAGGCCACGCCCATCGTCGTTTCCCTGTAAAGATCCGAGCCATAGGATTCAAAATTGATCGTGCCATTTCCAAAAATCCAGGGATAAGTAAAATTGAATGCCGTAGTACCAAGATCTTTCAGATTAAAAGGTGCTGAATAATACGCCTGCGCATAGGGGTTGCCGATCTGCCATAGACCTGCCGGATTATAATATGTGGCGTCGCCGGTATTAGCCACGGCAACAAAGGTTCCGCCCATACCCAAAGGACGGGCGCCTTTTTTGGTGTCAAATGAAGCAAATAGTGCTCCACTGAAAAACAGCAGAATGAGAATGGGCTGGATAATTCTTTTGTAACGCATTAAACAAGAAATGATCAGATTATTAGGAAGGCTTTCGGCAAAAAAGTAAACATTTTCAGCCCAAGAATCAAGAAATCCCGCCGCTTTTTACGTAATGTTTTTGTTGAATAAGTTCATAAATCTTAGTATCATTGCCTTATTATTAGTATCATTTGTTTTTCTTCCTGAATCCTCTGCCTGCACAGTAAGTTCGCCCACGGATTCCTACAACTAATGTAACTAGAAAGCGGAATTTAAATAAACATGCCGGGATTTCAATATCTTACAGCCCTCATCACAGGCGCCTCGTCCGGGATTGGAGAAGCGATAGCGCGTGAATTGGCAAAACAAAATGTCGCGTTGGTTCTGGTGGCCCGTTCCGGTGACAAACTGAAATCTCTTGCGGCAGAACTCAGCGCAGGCGGTTTGAAAGTGATTCCCATCGCACAGGATCTTCTGGAAGGGAATGCGGATGAGATGTTGTGGCTGGAACTACAGAAAAGAAATATTGAAATCGATCTGCTGATCAATAATGCAGGATTCGGCGGTTATGGTTTTTTTCACGAATCCCCAATTGAGAAACAGGCCGAGATGATCGACTTGAACATCAAAGCATTAGTTAAATTAACCTATCGGTTTTTGCCTCCGATGATTTCCAATAATCACGGGGCTGTCATGAATGTGTCCTCTACTGCAAGTTTTCAGCCTGTTCCATTTATGGCCGCGTATGCGGCAACCAAGGCATTTGTGACCAATTTTACGGTTGCGCTGTCATCAGAATATCAAGATACACACGTTCGATTTGTCGCATTATGTCCGGGAAGAACAAAAACCAATTTTCAGGTTGCCGCCGGATCGCAGAAAGTGCGCATTCGCTCTCGCGCCGCCACGCCTCAGCAAGTTGCGCGCGTCGCGGTAAGAGCGCTGCGTCGGAATAATAATATTGCAATTGAAGGCTTTATGAATCATGCAATGATACACTTACAGCGTTTTTTCCCGCGTTGGTTTATTCTTAAGGTTGCGCATAAAATTTTTAAACCGAAAAATAGTGACCATTAAAATTCATTTTTGAAAGTAAGGAATCCCCCATGTCCTGTATGTCATTACCTCTGCCAACCATTATCCAGGGTGGTATGGGCGTTGCTATCTCCGATTGGCGGCTTGCTAAAACCGTTTCACAGCTCGGCCAACTGGGTGTCGTCTCGGGAACAGGCATCAGCTGCGTCCTCACCCGCCGTTTGATGGACGGCGATTTGGCCGGCAATATGCGCCGCGCAATTGCCAATTTCTCGCTCCCGGAAGCAGTGCAGGATATTTTGGACCGGTACTTCATTCCGGGAGGCAAAGCGCCCGATGCTCCGTATAAATCTACGCCCACCTTTACGTTAACGGCTTCCGGGTTTATCGATCGTCTCAATGCGATCGCAAACTTCGTCGAAGTATTTCTTGCCAAGGAAAATCATAATGGCGTTGTAGGAATTAATTTACTTGAAAAGGTTCAGATGCCGACGCTGGTTTCACTTTACGGCGCTATGCTCGCCGGCGTGGACTATGTATTGATGGGAGCCGGTATTCCAACGCAGATCGCGGGTATTCTTGATAGACTTTCAAATCACCAACCGGTCAGTTATCGACTTGATGTGCAAGGCGCCGCTCCGGACGACGATGTACGTGTACACTTCGATCCGGAAAAAACCTTCCCGGGTATTTCCAAATTAGTAGAAAAGCTCAAGCGCCCAAAGTTCCTGCCTATTATCTCTTCGTCAGTACTTGCCCAGGTTTTGCTTAAACGCAGCGAAGGCGCCGTTGACGGTTTTGTGATCGAAGCATCGAGCGCCGGCGGCCACAACGCTCCCCCGCGCGGCGCAATGAAATTAAGTAACGAAGGAGAGCCCATCTACGGTGAAAAAGACACGGTGGGCCTCGATAAGATCAGGCAATTGGGAATTCCGTTCTGGCTTGCGGGCGCGTACGGACATTCGGCTCAATTAAAAAAAGCGTTGGCAGAAGGCGCCGCCGGAATACAAGTTGGAACCGCCTTTGCTTTGTGTGAGGAATCCGGAATGGAATCTGAGTTAAAAAAGAAAGCACTGCAGCAAGTTCTAAACAACGAGGCGCGCGTTTTTACCAATCCCATCGCCTCGCCGACCGGATTCCCATTTAAAATCGCTCATGTAGATGGCACTATTTCTGAAAAAACCGTATTCGATGCCCGCAAAAGATTGTGCGACATCAGTATGCTGCGGACCCTTTTCAAAAAAGACGACGGATCCGTCGGTTATCGTTGTCCGGCCGAGCCCGAAGCTGACTACGTACGCAAAGGCGGAATGATAGAAGACACGGTCGGCAGAACGTGTTTATGCAATAATCTCATGGCTGCCGCCGGCATACCGCAGCACCGCAAAGACGGCTATATCGAACCTCCGCTCGTAACTGCCGGTGACGATCTGGCCAACGTCGGCCGGTTTGTAAAGAAGGGAAACACAGGTTATACCGCCAAAGAGGTCATTGACAGCCTTCTTGGGGAGAACTAATAAACAATCATTTTTGACCCAATTAATATTAACTTAAGGAGCCAATCATGAAACACCTTAAATGGATGCTATTGCTCGCCATTCTCATTTCCTGCGGCGGAAAAAAGCAAGATACAAAAAAAGTCGAAACCCAAAAAGCAACGGAGATCAAGGTGACACCCGGTGAGCGCACCGATGAAAAGGAAACTCCGACAGTGAAAATAACTTATCCTAAAGACGGTGAAATAATCAAAGATAAAAAACTGGGCGTTAAATTAGACGTAACCGGTTATGACCTTGGCAAACAAACCGAAACCGCCCGCGCAAAAGAAATCGCCAATTCATCCCAAGGCCAACACATTCACATAATTCTGGATAATAAAGCATACGAGGCTTGTTATGAAGTTGGAAAGCCTTTTGAGATTCCCGGTGAATTGTCGCCGGGCGTTCATACTCTGCGTGTGTTTCCGAGCCGCTCTTATCACGAAAGCCTGAAAGGAGCACAGGGTTGGGATGCAATCACTTTCTATGCCGAGAAAAAAGAAGGCGCCGCACCGGTTGATTTTACGAAGCCGCTATTGACTTACAGCCGTCCCAAGGGCACCTACAAAGGCGAAGAAGGAAAATCCATCATGGTAGATTTCTGGGTATCCGGTTGCACTCTGAGCGCGGACGGATATAAAGTCAAACTAACCATCAACGGTCAGCATGAAACCATGTTCACCGAATGGAAACCGTATTTCGTTACAGGTCTAAACCCCGGCAAATACACTTTTGCGTTGGAGCTCGTGGATAAAGACGGAAAACCCGCAGAGGGATCCTATAATAAAACTGAGCGCGAGATCACAATCGAATAAACTACAACAAAGCCTTCAATGCTCCGGCATTGAAGGCTTTTTTATAAGAAAGGATTCTATGCCTGATCGTAAAAAATTAGATGAAAAAACCATCTTATCCCGCATAGCCGATCTTAAGAACTGGCAATTTCTAGACGGGAAATTACGCAAAGAATTCCGATTCCCAGATTTTGTCAAAGCCTTCGGTTTCATGACCAGCGTGGCCTTGCTGGCGGAATCTATGAATCACCACCCAAACTGGTCCAACGTGTACAACTCCGTTATTATCGAACTCTATACGCACGACGCAAACGGCATTACAGAATATGATTTTGCTTTGGCGGAACGCATAGACGCCGTTTTGCCATGACAGAATTTTATCTTGCAATCGCACGCTTTTATTCATAAAATTTAGCACCATTTCCTATAATCATTTGTTTCCACCGTCAGACAGACAATAAAAGTATGTACGTCGTACCGTCATATCAGGAATTTATTTACATTAACTAAACATCAGCTTTATGCACGATCCGGCCTCAGACAAAGACAACGAACGCAGAAAAAATTTCGAACTCCGGGCGATTATCGAATTTCTTGCCGAATCAGGAATCCAGGCCAATAAATCACCATGGCAGTGCATTTCTGAAATTTACATTCTGATTCAGGCTATTCTGAAGGAAGGTAAAGATCTTTCTGTTTCCCAGGATTTGCTGGCCACATTTGAAACCAACCGAAGAGTCATTGAGGACATTTACAACGCCCCGCATCTCAAAGCCAAGAAACTCAGCAATCCGCTCACAGCCTATTTTGTAAAATTTCTGGATATCAAAAACCGTTTCCTTCAAAGCAGGACAGAAGTTCACAGGGAACCTCTTCCCGAAAACATTGACGAGGCAATTGATCAATTTCTTAGGGAATATGTTGTCTGCTTGATCAAAGATCCTCGGGTTGTATTTCTGCTTCTTGTTACGTTGATATACCGGAAGCTGCAGAATCAGTCAACCGTGGAGTTCAAACAAAATGTTTCGCATCTAACTAAGCTATTTGAGAAACATGAAGCTCAATCTGACAGGCTTCTCACTTTATTGATATACAATTTATGCCAGGCCAGCGTGGATGCCATAGAAGAAACCGATTACGGCCACGCCAGCGTGTATTGTGAACGGGCGGTGGAGTTATTCAAGATGCTTGGCGACGGATCTAAGGTTAAGGACGCCATCCGTTCTCAGATCGAAGATGCCATGCGCATTACGGCTGAGCGTCTTGTCAATCGGATACAGGAACATGAGGAAGCCGAACAAATTCAGAATATCGAATCGCTGGTGGAACGGCTGGTCAATATCGACCTTATCGCGTATTTGCTTCCTAAATTAGTTTTTTTTCTTATTCGCGCACAAAAATATGAAGATTGTTTACACCATCTCGACCGCATACTGGAAGCCGAAGATCTCAGTAGTGACTTTATGGATTACCAGACGGCCATCACCATCGGGTATGAGTGGTGCGATTCACTGTTAAAAGCCGAACGATATTCACGCGGCAAAGTGGATTTTAGTTTCTTCCAAAAGGAAAAAGAAAATATTTATAAGGTCTTTTTGTTTTCAAAGGCGGTGATAATTCCTGACATGGAAGATGAAACATTTTACAATGTGGAAACAGAAAAATTGGCCGTCACTTTCAGCCATTTGGGAACATTGTTTTTTCTGACAGGACGCGTCGATATGGCGGCAGAATCCTACAAGAAAAGTTTTGAAACCATTCTGCAAAAACGCTGCAGCCGCAATCGTGACTCCGTGGACGAGATCATGGACCGTTACAAAGACACCATTCATCATCCGCTTAACAGCGCACCGATGGAAGCGCATTCCCTTATCGGAATCTTTGCTTCTGAAAAAGGATATGACTATCTGCTTAATCTTCAATTAAAAAAGTGGGATGAGGAAGGAAGGGCGTATAACCGGGAAGAGCAGAATTTCAGTACTTTGGTCAATGAACAGAAACAAATGCTGGCCGATCTGATGGATTCCACGCAGAATAAGCTGAAGATGCGGTTCTCAGAGCCTTACGCGGGTTACAAGGAGTTTATCGTCAACAACTACAACGTCATAAAAAACCGGATGCAGATCTGATATGCAGTGTATTACAAGCGATAGAGCATCAAATAAACCGCTACGCCGCTCACAGAAACAAATATCCACACAGGCCATACCCAACGCACAATCTTTTTATGCCGATCAAAATCATTTCGAAATGCAAACCACACCGCCGCTAAAATAAACGGCCCCATCAGCGCGGCCAGAATCACATGCGGAATTAGTATGAAGAAATAAAGAGGCCTCGTCCAGTCACGATACGGATAAGGGACGGAACCCACCTGATAGTGGTAAAGTAAATAAGACGTCAGGAATAAAGCGGAAGTTATCAATGCGCCAATCATGATTTTCTTGTGCACATCGCGCTTCCCCTTTTTTATCTGAATGAATCCCGCAATCAACAGCATTGAACAGATAAGATTTAAGAGCGCGTTTAACGTCGGCAGATCAGTGAAGGCCATAGTTAATCCTCAACTAATACTGAAATATGTTTCTTCAATAATCGTAAATCTTTCGGATCATCGCTGCTATAATACCCTCGAATGTTTTTTTGCTCGTCTACCAGTATCAACTTAGTACTGTGCAAACTCGGCATGTCCCCGCCCGCCAGCATAAAAACATTCTCGGATAATGACTTTACTTCTTCTAACGGCGCACTCAGAAAAAGCCACCGGCGATCATTAACACCAAATCTTATCGCATAGTCACGAAGCGCCTGAAGCGAGTCACGATCCGGATCCACAGAAATTGAAATGAACTGAACATCCGCTTCTGCTGAAAAATGCGTGTAAAGTTCCGCAACCTGTGCATTCATCCTGGGGCACGGCCCCTCACAGGCTGTAAAGAAAAAATTAACGATGCTTATTTTACCGGACAGCTCATTCGAGCCAAACCGCTCGGCATTTCTTTCAGTAAATTCAAATTGAGTTACAGCGCCATAAATCGGTATCCCGGCATTTGACGACTTGATTTTGTAAATACCCCATGCAGCACCTATCATAATAAGTAACACGGCCGGCAGGCCGATGAAAACCCATTTTATTTTTCTGTCATTCATGTTGTTTAGAATGTATCAATTAATATGATGGAAAACAAATTTCGGGAACCGGAGCGTCTTGGCTCCGGTACCGAAATAATTTAAATAATGTATAAGAGAAGTTTGATAATAACTAATGCGCAGGGCCGGGCGGAACAGCCGTTGAGTCGGATGCGGCAGGCGTTTTGGTCGAATCGATTTGATAAATAATAGCATTCGGATTGATCGGTTTGTCAACATAGTCATAAATGTCATCCCTCCGCAGCGTATCAAACATAGTCAGAACAATAAATATGCCCAAAAATAAAATCGAACTTAAAAAAATGACCATGTAAACTTTATTGTCCCACAACAGGTGCATGAAGATGAGCGCAACCAGGATGGCTTTCGTTACGGCAACGGCCATCGCTACGATTAGGTTCCATTCTCCGAAATGGAATTGCGCAACCCATACCGTGATCCCTGTCAAAACCAACAGCGCGGCGCCAACGCCGAGATAAGTGCTTACGGGCAGAACATGCAGTTGATGTTTGGAAGATGTTTCTGTACTCATGTAATTATCCTATAAGGTAAAATAGTGGGAATAAAAATATCCAAATGAGGTCAACGAGATGCCAGAATAACCCGGTCATCTCAATCGGCGTGTAATACTCCGGCGAAAAAGTATTCTTTCTCGTTTTGTACATCAGCCATGCGATGAGGCACATCCCGCCCAAAACGTGTATGCCGTGTAATCCAGTCATCATGAAATAAATGCTGAAGAATATATGCGGGTTCGAGCCTTCAATGCCTTCAAAGGAATAAAACTTGCCTGGCAATTGCCCGACATGAATTTTGTGAGTGTATTCGAAATACTTGATCACCATGAATGTGCCGGCCAGCAGAAACGTGAAAAATAGGTACCACATAGTTTGATTCTTACGGTCGATCTGCATCGAACGGATCGCGAGCGCCATCGTGAGTGAACTGGTGATCAGTACAACCGTATTGATCGTTCCCATCATAACATTCAATTCACGGTGCGCATTTGAAAACATCTCGGGATACCACGCACGGTAAACCGCATACGCGCAAAATAGCCCGCCAAACGTCAACACTTCGGTTAACAAAAAGAACCACATGCCTAATTTGGCCGATTCTTTTTGTTGCTCCATATCCGCGAAGTGATGCGCAAGATGGGTCGGATGTTCAGCAGCATGATTCATGAACTTGCTTCCTCTTAAGGTATTCTATTTGAATTTCTATTTTACTTCTGTTTTGATTTCCTCTTTACTGCCCGCATAACCCGGAGTTCCGCTGTAGGTTATTTCGGCCATCATCGAGTCGTAATCATAGGGACCGTGAACAGCGATCGGCTGGCGGCCAAAATTATGAGCCGGCGGCGGCGACGGCGTCGTCCACTCCAAAGTCAGAGCACCCCACGGATTATTGCCTGCAATAGGCCCTTTGAATATGGCGTGGATCAGGTAGATTGCCATAATCAGAAAACCTAATCCGATGAGCCATGTGCCGATCGTGGACATCTGATGCAACGTCTGAAACCGCTCAACGTAACTGAAATAACGTCTCGGCATGCCCTGAGTCCCCAAAATGAACTGTGTGAAAAAAGTCAGATTGAATCCGACAAAAACGAAAATAACCGAGAAACGCGCCCAGGCTTCATTGTACATCCGTCCCCAGATTTTTGGCCACCAGTAATGAATTCCTCCCATCAGAGCCATGACCGTACCGCCCATCATTACGTAATGAAAATGCGCAACAACAAAATAAGTATCGTGCAAATGCTGATCGAGCGAAATGGCACCGAGGAAAATGCCGGTTAATCCGCCGATCGTAAACAG
>JAEUSK010000017.1 GCA_016787925.1 bacterium
TCGTCTTTCCTCGATAGACCTCTCGCCTTTATTTCGTCACCGTCTTCGAATCGCAGATGCTGCGGATTTGCATCTGGATTAGCCCATGCGTTCCAGCCTATACCATAATGAACATCGATATTAAAATAGTTTGTATTGGCGAGACCAAAAGTACTGACAAACCAATGGAAGTATTTGTCAGCATGGTAATACACATTTACCTCATCCAATTTGCCGTTAGCGGCATTATAAAGGAAATTTCCGCTCGGTTCGGTGGCCTGAGTCACGCTTTCGTTCTCACTGCTGCCGTTATGATTATAAACGCGCACATACTGCCCTTCGAGTTTACTCTGACCAGTCGGCCGCAGCAAAGTCACCTGCGTGAGATTGGGTGTATTCCCTGGATCTTTCATGTATACATTGCCTGAAGCGTGGCATACGGTTGATTCACTTTGAATGATATCGCCGCTTATCGCGTCCACAAGAACGTGCCACGAACCTTCTTGCGTGCTGAGATTCATTTCGTAAGCCAGCGCATACATTTCATCATAGTAGCGGAGACCGCCGAGTTCCGTAGGATAGATCACGAGTTGCGGATCGGCGGGCGAGGCAGGGATCTTCAAGTATTCACAGGCTTTCTGAAGCGAGTGCGTTGACGTAATCTTTGGTTTGATGCTAATGTCTATATCGGGGTAAAATTTGCCGGCAATAGTTCGGATACCGCCGTCACCTTCCATTGATAATGTGTAAGAGCCAGAGTAAACTTTTATGCCGCGGTAGGTTTGCGCGAGATCGATATATTTCATCCCCGCATAAGATTCTTTTTTTTCTAGAACCCATTCATCATGAACATCGCGAATCTTGAAAAGATCGCGAAAGGTTGAAAGAAATTTTCGAGATACTTTTTCATCACCATTGAAGGACCGGATTTCCTGATCGGGTTTTGTTTTACTTCCGTAAATGATGCTGGGAGTCCGCGCTCCCGGATGCCACCGGATTGTCCAGGCTGTTCCGTGCGCTTCTTTGAATCGTTTGACGGACTCCATTTGTTTTTTACTTTGCTGGGCACGCAATGACAGGGGAGAGAGGAAAATGAAGAAGAGCATTACCCCCCCTGCAGATAGCATGCCAATCGTAACTTGCAGGCCATAGTCACCTCCGTGATTGATGGTAAGACTTTTTTCAGATTTGCTACATTTGAAATGTACGATAATTTTTTCTTAAGTCAATGACCTTCGCCACTTTTTTATGTAACTCCATTTTACTCGTTGAATATTCATTTGACATTGGAACTGATTTTTTGTATAAATTAAGGCTTTAAAAAATAGCGAAAGGAATTTGAATTGATTGAATTAGTTTTCTTGCCGGTGTTAATATTTGCCGTTGTGATCCATGAGTGCGCGCACGGTGTAGTTGCTAAATGGTGCGGAGACGATACGGCTGACCGTGAAGGACGCATTACGCTCAATCCTATTAAACATATTGATTTGTGGGGAACGATCATCATCCCGGTTATGCTTGCGGTTACCAATGCAGGAATCCTGTTCGGATGGGCTAAACCCGTTCCGGTGAACCCTAATAATTTTCGAAATTATCGACGAGACGATATTTATGTTTCCATGGCCGGGCCGGCTTCAAATTTTATTCTAGCCATTATTTCGGCTCTCCTCATTGTCATGATATCACTTATTTTTCAGACCGTTTCTCCCACCTCGCAGAGCAGTGTGCAAGTGACGGAGTTTGCATTGGAATTCATGAAGTACAGTATTCAAATCAATTTAATCCTTGCACTGTTCAATCTGTTTCCTATCCCGCCTTTAGACGGTTCGCACGTTGTGGCGAGCCTTCTGCCGCCACACCTCGGCGATCAGTACCGAAGTCTTGGATTTATGGGTATGTTTATTCTGGTAGCCATGATGGCGCTGGGCATTATCGGCCGTGTTATGAGCCCGATTTTTTCATTTTTGCTCGGCCTGCTAAATAGTCTGATCGTTGGTCTATTAAACTAAATTTATGCAGCTGAGTTATGAACTAAAAACACTTCGCCTGCTTCATCCTTTCATCCTGTCCGATTCCCGTATTGAAACCAAAGACGTTATCATTATTCGTTTTGAGCATGAAGGGATCACCGGTATCGGCGAGTCTTCGCCTTCGCGATATTACGGAGAGCCGCCGGCAAGTGTGTTGGAATGTCTTGGCAAGGCGGCAGACCTGCTCGGCCAATTCAAAGATCCATCATCGATCGAAGATATCATGCGATTGCTTCTACAGCATTTTCCTGAAAATAGTTCCGCGCGGTCCGGAATTGACATGGCACTCCATGATTGGGTAGGGAAAAAATCACAATTACCTCTTTATAAATTTTTCAAATTGGATCGGGCAAGAACCCCATTCACCTCTTTTACAATCGGTATTGACGAGCTAAGCGTTATAGAACAAAAAATTCGTGAAGCGGAGTCCTATCCAATCCTTAAAATAAAACTGGGCGTAGGCGAGCAGGATTTTGAAATCATTACAGCGATTCGAAAGGTGACCGATAAAATACTGCGTGTGGATGTAAACGAAGGATGGAACAAGGAAGAAGCCGCGATTAAGATCGACTGGTTGGCGGGACAGGGCGTCGAATTGATCGAACAGCCTTTGCCGAAAAAAAATTATGACGGCATGATCTGGCTCAAGCAAAGATCCAAGTTACCGCTTTTTGCAGATGAAAGCGTCAAAACAAACGAGGACATTTCAGCGCTGCAGGAGTGTTTTCACGGGATTAACATCAAACTGGATAAATGCGGAGGATTACTTGAAGCCGTAAAGATGATCAAGACTGCGCGCAAACATGAGCTGAAGATCATGCTGGGATGTATGATCCAAACAGTTATTGGCACGACAGCCGCCGCGCACATTTCTCCTCTGGCGGATTTTGCGGACCTTGACGGACATTTATTGACGTCAGACCATTCGTTTCAGGGTATGGAAATTAAAAACGGGAAAATTATTTTGAATGATAAATACGGAATCGGTATATTAGAATAGTATGATATTCAAGCAGAACAAGAATAAATCGTTTAACTATACGCCGTTTTATTATAAACCGGACAAAGATCCAGAAGTCCAGCGTAAAAAACGAATCCACTTCAAGCGGTCCTCAAGGGCTTCTTTTCCTTTTACAAAGAAATTCATTTTCCTTTTTCTGTTCATAATCTTCATTTTGTTCCTCTTAAAAAAACTTGCTATCTTGTTCTAATTTTGTTAGTTTCTCGATGATTCTAATGATTTAAAGTTGTAACCGAGCTCTTCGGAGGCATGGAATGATTCAAATTGGCGAGATCCTCAAACAAGTACCTTTCTTCCGCTCTCTGGGCCGCGAGAGCATTGACTTCATTACTGAAAAACTAAAATTTAAGCAATTCAAATCCAACAGCACTATCTGTAAGACGGGCGATCCCGGAGATAAAATGTACATCGTGCTCAGCGGGAAGGTTGCAGTGACGGCGACCAATGGCGAGATATTGGCTCATATTGGAGCCGGTAATTATTTTGGCGAAATGTCCCTTTTGACGGGTGAACCTCGATCCGCCACTGTAAATGCGGCTGAAGACACGGAAACTTTTGTTCTGGAAAAAGATGATTTTGACGTGATCCTTGAGAAGTATCCCTCGATCTCCATAGCCATGAGCAAGATCATGAGCCAGCGTCTGCGCGATACGAATGCAGTCGTCTCCGAAAAAGCAAAACAGATCAAGTCAGGCGCCCCGGCAGGACCGTCGGGCAGTTTAAAAGATAAGCATATCACCGAAGTTATCGGATTTTGCGAATCGAATTCACTCACCGGAACTCTGGAAGTCACTCACGAAAGCGATACGGCAGTCATCACGTATGATAAAGGCGTTTTGCAGAATATTAAATTGAAAAATTTTAATGACGATGAAGCTCTTGATCAGATGATGAGCTGGGAGGACGGCCAATTTATCATCAAACCGAAGATCATTTCTTTTGAAGGATCAAAGGACAAGCAGGCGGAAGTAACTCCTGCGAAAAAAACCGGTTCGATCTTAGTGATCAATCACAGCATGGTGGTCAGGAAAGTGATCGAAAAAAATCTATCGAGTCTCGGGCATACGGTCAAGACAGTCGACAGTATCACTGACGGCATCGCATCGCTGAAAAGCCTGAAACCCGATGTGATCATTTCGGATTTTAAATACGATGAAATTTCGGGCTACGAGTTCTGCCAGCAGATACGTGAAAATTCGTCGAATAATTCAATACCGTTTATATTCATTACTGATTCCAATATTGACTCCGATGTAATGAAGCAGCTCAAAACAGTGGCAAATTCAGCAATAGTTGACTCTCAGGATGTAAATCACATGGCGGCAACAGTGGAGAAAATGATCGGATAGAAATTTTCCACAATAAGAAAAATGTAAGGCTGTTGGACCGAATGTCCGGCAGCCTTTTCTATTTTCCGTTAGCATGAAAGATCGGCTGGCCGCA
>JAEUSK010000087.1 GCA_016787925.1 bacterium
GACAATTTTACTTATTGGGGATTGGTCTCTTAAGGAAATAACCCGATGACCTGGAAATAGGTTTTCATTAAGATGTTTTTTCGTCATTACGGTCACTTTGTATCTTACATGATAGCGTAATTCATCATGAATAAACGTTTCAGAATATGGCAAAAATTTTGTTCGAAAAACTACCGCTAATTTTTTATCATGCATCATAACAGCGATTTATTTATAATGGCGAAAAATGCGATGGGCACGTTATTCCAATCATGTGTTTAATCTGCGGTTTTGAATATTTATAAAGTCTTCAATTTTTTCTGCACGGGCTGACCAAGTAAATTTCTTGGCGGTTTCACGGCATTTTTCCGATAACTGCGTCTGCATATGAGTGTCGTTTAATAATTCCTTTAGTTTTGTGATCGTGTCTTCAAAATTTTCGGGATCTACCAGTACCGCAGTTTCCTGGTGGGTTAAAATCTCCGAAATATCAGGTAAATCGGGTGCGATAATGGGTTTGCTGGCGGCAAGATATAGAAATGTTTTTAACGGCAATACGGTCTTGCCGCTTTTGAACATAGGGACTGACGACGGGGGGATGATCAGAATGTCCGAAGCGCTGAGGTAATTATGGACCTCACAAGGTTTTACAACTCCGGTGCGGATGACATTTTTCAAATCAAGTTTTCGAACTAAATTGTCAAAAGCCGTATCGTCTTCCTTCCGCGTTGCTCCGCCGACAATGAGTACGGACAATTGCGGAAAGCGTGCTGCGATGTGAAGGATGACATCGGTTTGCTTCATCGTTCCGATCCTGCCAATGTAACCCAAGACCGTGCAGTGTTCACGAATTCCCAATCGATTCCGGTAGTCGCGCCTCGTATCCGTTTCAGCCGGCTTGATTTCTCCGCATCCGTTGTAAGCAACAAATATCTTTTTTTTATCAATGCCGGCAGTTACAAATGCGTCAAGTGCGATTTTAGAATGCGTGACGATTCCAAAAAGTTTCTTGTGTGAATAACAAAAATGTCGCCATAGATAATATCTGGCGCTGAAATTAATATCAATACGGTAAGTTTCAAAAATCGTTCTTTTGCCAAAGAGCAGACAAAAAAATAATATTGCCTGGTGTCGAGTGTAGAGAAGATCGTAACCTTTGAACGTGCAATATAAAGGCGCAAGAAAGGCATGTATCCTCTTTTTGGTTTTAGGGCTTAGAAATGAGAAGTAATTAAAGAATTTGATATTGACAGCCTTATCTAAGCCGTAATATGTATTGACGTCGTGGGTTGTGCATTTTTTGCCGGCGTATCGCGGCACGATAAGTGTAAACGTATGCGAAGATCGGGCGCTTAAAGCCGATAGGCTGTTGAGAACCTGTTCAGAAATGGCAGTTGAGCCCGGAATATCAATGTTGGAAATGTATGCTATATTCATAGTAGGCGCCAAAAAAAAATTCTTGGTAACCCGATGTTACCAAGAATTTGATTTATTTACAAATATAAACTTTACGGTTTCGGAAATTAACTCGCTTTTTTCATTCCGGCAGAGCGGTACGGCTGTAAACTAACCGCGTAAAGGCTCGCAGGATTAGTATGCATCATGATGGATTGTTTCATCATAGCGGACATTTCAATTTCCAGGTTTTTCAAGTCTTCGAAGAAATCTAATTCGCCGTATTTGAATTCGGTGACATCAGCGAATCCGACATTGTGGCCCATATCAATCATGTGCTGGATTGCGCGCACAAAGTAGGCATTACGTTTGACGTCTTCGATCATCGCAATGTCCATGGCATATTTGAATGCGGCAACGCCTTTGCCTCTGAATAATCTCAAACCGATCGATTCGCCGCTGGCCGCCAGATTGTCTATGCCTTTGCTGATCTCTACGACATTAGAACCGGCGATGCGAACTTTCATATCTTCGTCATCGTAACCTGGGTTTTTGTGAATCGCAACTGAGGCTGTGATGTCTTTTTGCTGTATCATTTTGACGATCGCCCGGCGGTCGAAAACGTTGTCGCCGTTGATCACGAGAAAATCCGACGTCATTTCATCTTTGGCAAGCCATAAAGAATAAAGGTTATTCGTGATCGCGTAATCTTTATTGTTGATCACTTTCAATTTCAGATCTAACCCGTGTAATGCAATATACCGGTCGGCGTAGTCTTTTAACTTGTCAACCCGAAAACCGCCGACAAGAACCACTTCTTTCACATTGCAACTTGCTAAAGTGACCAATTGGTATTCCAAAATCGTCGTGCCCGATATGTTCAACAGCGTTTTGGGTGTATCCTGAGTCAAAGGAAGTAACCGTTTGCCCTGTCCCGCCGCTAAAATGATTGCTTTCATGTCGTCTCCAAATCTATTTTCATCAGTTCAATTTATCGTTCTCTATTACGAGCATCTTAGCATACAATCATCGTGCCAAAAGCCCGCTTGCTGAAACCGTATTTCTAATCATTGTTTTTATGTGATTTATAATGTGATTGTTATCACATTATGACTTTTGTTAAGTGATTATTAAATATTAAAAGAAACAAAAAAATTGCAGATGAAAGAATTTTCTTGCAGCCAGGAGCTTTGGGTGTTCCTAAAGCAGATTTTTGAAGTAAGTTATTATTATTTCTGCATCGTGCACCGGGTGGAGGGTAAAGTCGACACTGAGCCGATCCTTGACATTGGTGACCAGTCGCTGTGCGGCTTTTCTAATGCTTTCAGGAAATTGTTCGTCAGCCGAAACGCCCTTTAGCCGGTCAATAGCAGATTGAGGCAGAACAGCGCCGTCTTGTTTTTGAGTCCAATATTCTTTAACAATTATTCCAACGGCTCTGCGTGCGCAGGCTCTGGCCTTGCCATCGTTCTTTTCAGATAAAGCCTGCTGTGCCATTGCCAACTCTTCCGCAATCAGTGCTTCCCACAACATGTTTTGAGGCTTGGTCATTTTTTTGATGCGGTAAACATAACAATGCCCTTTATTTCCTGTTGCACGATACGAAAACCGCCTCCGGTAAACAAACGATTCCAATTTTCCTGTGAAAAAAAAACAAGGCCGGAGAGCAAGTGGACAAAAGACAGTAACCAGCCGCTCCAGTTGTTCTTTCTGAATAAATTCATAGTGATGTAGGACCCGCCCCGCTTGAGCACCCGCGCCGATTCCTGAATAGCCTTTTCAGGATGCCGGTATTCATTGAGGCTTCCGCCGCAAGTGACCCTGACTGCTGACTCGTTTTGGAGTGGACAGGCTTCAACGTCAGCGAGAATCCAGATTATCCTTTCGCTTACAGAATTTTTTTCAGCCGCCACTACGGCTTGGCGCAGCATTTTTTTTGAAAAATCGATGGCGATAACAAATCCGGCTGAATTCATTTCTTTTAATTTTCTTGCGATGGCAATGGCATAAAATCCGTGGCTTGTTCCAAAATCAACGAAAACCGGGTTTTCCGGGAGTTCGTCAAATTCAATCAACTGAATTATTTTTTCCGCCTCCATCGCATTTGGGCACTTTTGACCGCAAAAAACGCTCATGCACCAGGAACGCCAGCCGCTTTGATAGCTATTTGCCACGAGTCCTATAAAATTACTTTTTTGAGCGATAGACAAACCGGACGCTTTTTCAACGAGCACTTCAAGAATGCCGTTCTCATACTTGAAACACGATTGGCATTCATCGCAGACGACAACACAGTGAGTTTGAATATCCACCATAGTTGACTCATCGCGGTGAATATCGAACCGGCATTTTCCGCACGATGAACATCTAAGTAATGGCAGAAGCTTCGGCAGTAACTGCGCATTCGTCAAAGGATGTATTTCCGGCAAAAGGTCTGCAAGCATCGGCTTTATGAATTCTCTCATCTAAAAAACTTTGTCGATATTATAAATAAGTATAGCCAATTTCCAATCTTTTTTTTAATTTGAACCTGGAAAATCTGATGTGTATTCACGGTATTTATCATCAAATTGAGGAGGTTGTGTCATGGAAGGTTCATTGGTTTGTTTAGCATTTACAGCCTTTATATTTTTCATTATTTTTTTAGGGGCTTTTTTTGTAGTAAAACAACAAACTGTGGGACTTATTGAGCGTTTCGGAAAATTCAGGCGCATGGCCCATCCCGGACTGCGATTCAAAATTCCCGTCGTCGACAAGCTGGTTGCGCGAGTCAATATGAGGGTACAGCAGTTAGATGTCGTCGTTGAAACAAAAACAGCCGACGACGTGTTCGTCCATCTCAAAGTCTCCGTGCAGTATTTCGTTATTCCCGAAAAAGTCTACGAAGCTTATTATAAATTGACCAACGTGCATCAACAGGTTACGTCCTATGTATTTGACCTCGTGCGCGCGCGGGTACCCAAGCTCAAACTCGATGATCTTTTCGAGAAAAAGGACGAGATAGCCGATACCGTCCGGCAGGAACTGAATCAAACGATGGAAATATTCGGTTATGATATATTGAAAGCGCTTGTTACGGATATTGATCCCGATTCTAAAGTGAAAGATGCCATGAATGAGATTAATGCCGCAACAAGAATGAGAATGGCGGCCGTAGAGAAAGGCGAGGCCGATCGTATTCTCAAAGTCAAAGCGGCTGAGGCGGAAGCGCAAAGTAAAGCGCTTCAGGGCAAGGGTATTGCCGATCAGCGTAAGGCGATCATCGAAGGGTTACGGGATTCTGTGGAGCAGTTTCAGCAAGCGGTCGAAGGTTCCTCGGCCAAGGATGTCATGACGCTCGTTCTGATGACGCAATATTTCGATACATTACAGAATATCGGAGAGCATTCGCATACGAATACGATCCTGATGCCGCACTCTCCCGGCGGCCTTACGGCGATTGCCGATCAAATCCGCGACGCCATGATCATAGCCGGGGAAACAAATAAGACTAAACCGCCGGCAAAATAGTACGTTTACTTAACGAAAGGTGCACATGAAAATAGCTGCGATTGCGGGAAGTTTACGGAAGGACTCGTACAACAAAAAACTCTTGAGCAACGCATTATCTTTTCTGAGTGATCAAGAAACCGATGTAATTGATTTAAGATCATTGTCTCTGCCTGTGTATGATTTCGATATGCAGGCTGACGGATTTCCAAACATGGTGAAGGAGTTGTCGGCGCGCATCAAGTCAGCCGATGCTTTGATCATTGCGACGCCGGAGTATAATCACGGTATTCCCGGCGGCCTTAAAAATGCAATTGACTGGATATCCCGGAGCCCGGAAAAGCCGCTGAACAACAAAACGGCCTTCATTATGGGAGCGTCAACCGGAGGGTTTGGAGCGATGCGCGGAATCTATGCGCTTCGTCAGACGCTGCTGGTTTTTAATATCATCACGCTGCCGCAAACGGTAATGGTGTCATTTGCCGACAAGGCATTTGATGAAAATGGAAAATTAAAGGATGAAAAGATTTTGGCGCAGTTAAAGGCCGGATGCGATGAACTGGTGCGGATTACGAGTGCCTTAAAGCGGTAAGATTTGCAATGCATTATTTGAATCTATTGTTACGATGGATCTCTCTGGAACGGTTTTCCAATTCGTTTCGTCGTTTAACTTTTCAGATGCGATAACTTTGCCGCCGCGAAATGCCGTTGAATCGTCGAGATAATACAAAGTGGCTTTTCGATTACCTAAATGATGCCGCATCGCGATGACATGGATTCCGTCGGATATTCCTATATTCAGAACCATATCAATTTTATTCTTGTTTGCACTAATCTCCAGATGGGAAACTGTCTTGCGCAAAGCAGCGACCTGTTCATTTAGCGTGCATGTTGTTTTTTTTGCCGCATCCAGAAAACTCAGCCAGAGTCCAAAGACATGCTCGGAATCGGTATTACCTTTAATCTGATCCCACAACGATGGATGAATGTTCCCCGCAATCTCAGGAAATATTTTTGTCCGGAAATCATCGATGGCGCCATTGTGCATAAACAAAAAGTTCTTATAACAAAACGGGTGGGTATTGGTTGACGTAACGGGCATGCCGTCCGATGCGCCCCGAACATGGGCGAAAATAAGTTCGGATGAAATTTTATTCATCATACGCGGCACATTCACATCATGCCATATTGGTTGTGTGTTAATATAGACAGCAGGCGCCGAATCTAACGTGCGGTTATACCAACCGAATCCAAATCCGTCGGCATTCAGGCGGCCGGATAACATTTCGTTGGCGTCATAACTTTGTTTGAATAACGAATGCGGAGGGTCGAGTACCACTTTACTGATGGACGTCCCGATGCCTTTATAGATAACTAAACGACACATATTTTTCCTTTTTATTATCAGCCTAATATAAACCGTTAACATTAAAAATCAATTCTTTCCGCTAACAAGGAGACTTCATCGTGAAAAAAATGATTCTGATATTGTTATTCCTTTATCCCCTGTGCGGCCCGCCGGTCTTTTCCCAACAGAAAGAAAAAAATTCATCAGCAAAAGTCTACGATAGCAGTCTATTCAAGTCTATGCAGTGGCGAAATATCGGCCCATTTCGCGGAGGCCGCTCCATTGCGGTTGCAGGACATGCCGATCAGCCTTATACATACTATTTTGGGGCTACTGGCGGAGGCGTCTGGAAAACCGAGGACGGCGGAATTACATGGAACAATGTATCGGATGGATTTCTAAAAAGCAGTTCCGTCGGAGCCATCGAAGTAGCGCCATCGGATCCAAATGTGATTTACGCCGGCACCGGTGAATCCTGTATCCGCGGAAACATCTCACCGGGCGACGGCATATATAAATCCCAGGATGCCGGTAGAACATGGAGCCATGTTGGTTTACAAGAGACTCAATTCATTGGAAAAATCGCCGTTCATCCAAAAAAAGCCGACGTAGTTTATGTAGCGGCGATGGGGCAGGTCTTTGGACAAAATAAAGAACGGGGAATTTACCGTTCCCAAGATGGTGGCGTCACATGGAAGAATGTCTTGTTCAAGAATGACAAGACCGGCGCAGTGGATATTCAGATCGATCCGAATAATCCGCGAGTCCTGTATGCGGCATTGTGGGAAGCCTATCGTAATCCATGGAGCATGTCCAGCGGAGGTCCCGGAAGCGGATTATATAAATCGACAGACGGCGGCGATACGTGGACTGAACTCACAAGAAATCCGGGAATGCCGAAAGGCATCGTCGGAAAAATAGGAGTTGCAGTTTCACCGGCTCAGGCGGACCGAGTTTGGGCTGTCGTTGAGTCGGAACACGGCGGAGTATTTCGTTCCGATGATGGAGGCGCGACGTGGATGCGCACCAATGAAGAGCGAAACCTCCGGCAGCGCGCTTGGTATTACAGTCATATCTATGCGGATCCGAAAAATGCCGAATCGGTATACGTTTTAAATGTGCAGTTTTTTAAATCTATGGATGGCGGGAAAACATTCAAATCTATGCCTTCACAGCACGGCGATCACCACGATCTGTGGATCAATCCCTATGATCCGAATAACCTGATCATCGCAGATGACGGAGGTGCGGTCATTTCGTACAGCGGCGGCAAATCATGGACGGATCAGGATATCGCAACGGCTCAGTTTTACCACGTAGCCGTTGACAATCAATTTCCCTACCACGTGTACGGCGCGCAGCAGGATAACAGCACAATTGACATTGTCAGTCGAACGAACAGCTGGGGCATTGATTTTACGGATTGGCATCCCGTGGCGGGCGGCGAAAGCGGATATATCGCGGTTCATCCGGATAAGCCTCACATCACTTTTGGCGGGAGCTATGGCGGTTACCTCACGAAATACAACCATCTGACAAAACAGGAACAGAATATTTCCGTGTGGCCTGATTCCCCGATAGGTTCAGAAACGTTGGGTTTGAAATACCGATTCCAATGGACGTATCCGATCATTGTTTCCGTGCACGACCCGCATACCATTTATGTTACTGCACAAAATGTATTACGCAGTAATAATGAAGGTGTAAGTTGGGACGTTATTAGTCCTGATCTGACGCGAAATGATACAAATAAACAAAAACCTTCCGGCGGGCCGATAACGAAAGACAACACGAGCGTCGAATTTTACAACACGATTTTTACGTTGGCGGAATCGCCAAAAGAAAAGGGTTTGATTTGGACAGGAAGTGACGATGGTCTTGTTCACATTCGACGCGACGAAAAATCTGATTGGAAAAATATAACACCAAAGGATCTTCCCGAGTGGACTCTTGTCAGTATGATAGAAGCGTCGCCGTTTGATGCGGGGACAGCGTATCTGGCCGCAACGCGATATAAACTGAATGATTTTCAGCCTTATCTTTTCAAAACGGACGACTTTGGAAAAACGTGGAAAAAAATAACCAATGGAATTCCATCCGGCGCGTATACGCGGGTTATTCGAGAAGATCCGAATCGAAAGGGGTTGCTGTATGCCGGTACTGAAACCGGAATATATGTTTCGTTCAATGCCGGCGAGTCCTGGCAGCCGCTGCAGCTGAATTTGCCCGTTACGCCAATTCACGATATTGCCGTGCAGGCGCGGGATATGGATCTTGTGGTCGCCACCCACGGACGGTCATTTTGGATATTGGATGACCTGACGCCTTTGTATCAAATTTCGGATGAAATTGCAAAGTCAGAAAAACATTTGTATAAACCGCGTACTGCCTATCGTACGGAAGGATTTCAGTATGTACGCCCGGGTTTAGCATTAGGGCAAAATCCGCCCAATGGCGTGCTGGTGAATTATTATTTTCGGGAAAAACCGAAGGACGAAGTTACTTTAGATTTCATGGATGGCACGGGAATGATTATCATAAGCTATTCCAGCATTAAAGACAAAAAGGGAAAAGCAATAAAACCATCGGAAGAATTTTATGAAAAACCAAAAGAAACGCGGATGGGCATGGTTCCAGCCGATACGGGGATGAACCGTTTTGTTTGGGATATGCGCTATCCCGATGCGGAAGAAGTTCCTGGCTCCATTTTTTGGGATGGTTCTATAGCCGGCCCTAAAATGCTACCGGGTATATATCGTGTGCGCCTGACCTGTGGCGTATTTACGCAGACAGAATCATTTGAAATCAAAAAGGATCCCAGAGTTGATGCAAGCGAGGAAGATTTGAGGCTGCAATTGGACTTGCTGATGAAGATAAATTCGAAGCTAACCGAAACCCATAAGTCGATAAATTCAATTCGGGAGATTCAAAAGCAGATCAATGAATTTTCAGGAAGAATAAAGGATACGAGCGTCGCCAAACAAATCAAAGAATTTGCGAAACCCCTGCTTGATAGTCTGACGTTTGTGGAAAACGAACTCATTCAGACCAAGATCAAAAGCGGTCAGGATGTGCTCAATTATCCAATGAAGTTAAATAATAAATTAGCCTCGCTTGCCAGTGCGGTCGCATCTGCGGATACAAAGCCGACAAAACAATCGGATGAAGTCTTTGATTTCTTGTCAGCTCAGATTGACAAAAAGCTGTCAATCTGGATGAGGCTGAAGGAAATCGAATTGCCAAAGTTCAACAATTCCGTAAAGGGTCTGAACATTCCAGCGGTAATTCTGGAAATAAAATAATAAAAAATGCCGTCTTTAAAGGCGGATTTTTTTTATCATCGAGGATTGATAACCCGTTTTTTCAGCAGGATGATCTGATCCAACGCTTCGCGAGGCAGGCCGATAAAAAGAAGCGTGTCGAGATCCATCTCTTCAACTGTTATCGTAAAATTGTTTTCTTTTTTATCTATATCGTACTGAATCTCTTTTGACGTGTCATATATGCACATATCTTCGCTGGTCTCGAATCCTTCCATATCTCTTTCCAGCAGACGTATCTCACCGTTTACTTCATGGTAGAGAACATAATCATTTGCAAAAAATGGGTCTACGGTGACGCGAACCGATTTCGGCTGTATTTGAAATTTAATGCGATCAAACATAGGGGTCTCTCCTCAAGTTGGCTTACATATAAAATGTACAACTATTTTTTTCAATTACAACCCGGATTTGGGAAAAATAAAAAAAGCGATTTCCGTAATGAAACCGCTTTATTTCAGGAGAGAAAGCTTTTTATTATTTAATAACCTTGATCGTGATTCCCCATTTATCCGGTTGATAGGGCGGATCATCATTCCAGTCTTCAAACGAGTGGGACCCGTCGCTGATATACACCACCTCGTATTTTCCGGCATCTAAATAAATAGTGCCGTCGTAAATTCGGTTCTTGCGGGCGCCTCCGGCATTCTGGCTCATGCCGTAGGTCATCTCCCAAACGGTCTGTCCCGTGGATGCGTTTTTGATCCAGCCGTAATCATACATGTGCCCGCTTTTGCCTTCACCTAAACATAATATCCGAACTTTGGTGGTACTCTTGAGAGCAAAATCTTTCGTGCGATACTCATCGTCGCCAACGTGAACGATCTGCGCAAGAAGGTTTTCGTCCTCACTCTCTCTGTATTTGGACAAATTTTTTGCATCGTTGTTATTGACCAGGCTAAGCGTAATTCCCCATTTGCTTCGGTTATATGGTGGATCGTCGTTCCAATCATCATACGAATGAGAGCCGTCGGTTTTGTAATTAACTAAGTAATTGCCCGGTTCTAAAGTAACCGTTCCTTCAAACAGACGATTTTTATCAGTCCCGCCGGCAAATTTGGTCTCTGAATAATGCATATTCCAAACGGTTTGGCCCGTTTCCGCATTCGTGATCCACCCGTAATCATACATCCGGTGGTCGCGGCCTTCGCCCAATGAATAAATCAAAATATCGGTAGATTTTGAAAGCGAGAATCCTTCCGACTTGAATTCGCTGTCTCCTACCCGCGTAATAGAAATAATCTCCTGTTTTTTTGATTTTTTGTAATCTCGCACATATGCCAGGTCTTCTTCGTCCAGCACGCTCACCGTAACACCCCAATTAGCCGGGTCATACGGCGGTTGCATATTCCACTCTGTGAATGAATGTGAATCATCAGTTACGTATGTTGCGACGTAATTACCCGCCCGCAGATTAAGAATCCCGGAATAAGACCTGTTCTTCTCTGCGCCGCCGCCATGGGATGTATTTTCAAAACGCATTTCCCAAACTGTTTTTGCTGTTTTATCATCGGTGAGCCATCCGAAATCATACATGTGTCTATCCTGGCCTTCTCCAATTCCGTATATTCTGACCTTCATGTCTTTTTCAAGCGTGAATCCTTTTTCAAGATATTCGCTGTCCCGGGCGCCGGTCAATGCGCATATGACTTTCTTGGATTTCGATCCGTCAAACGACGCAAAATTATCTGCAGATGAATTGGTGACAATTCTCAATTTCCATTTATCCGCATCTCTGTAAATATCGCCATCTTCAACAAAAACTTTTACTAGGTTCTTGAAAAATTCGCCCATATAACTGTCCGAACGGGATATTCTGATAATTTTTTGGCCGTAAGTGGAAAAATAAGCTTCGTAATTTCCAGGCTGAATCGCCATGGTTCCTCGATATAGGATATTGTTTGTTCCTGATTCCGAACTTATGTTATTGGGTTTCATTTCCCAGACAATCTCTTTGGTGTCACTGTTTAATATCCATCCATAGGCGATCATGGGGTTCCAACGATTCCATTTTTCAGATCTTGACATCACGCCGACGGCGTCAATAGTGATAGTTGCCGTACGTTTGACCGTAAACCCTTTCACATATACCTTGTCCATTTTAAAATTACCAAGATCAGCTATCACATACTGCGAGAAAAGCGGGCCCGTGCAGGAAACCGTCATTGCCAAAACAAGCCAGAATCTCTTGATGTCATTAAGCATAAAATCACCTGCTGTATTATTAATGAGCCTCAAACCGGAGGCAACCACATAAAAATACGCGACTAAGAAATAATTGTTTCAATAAAAGTGTAAAAATATTGTTTTTCACAAGTTTATAGCGAAAAAGGGATTGTTTTGAGCAACTCCTCGACAAAGTCAAATATGCGCCAGTTTTTCTATTTTTTAAGATTGGCGGGTATTAAACAGGAGCTGTGACCTTATCAGACGTTATTATTTTTACGGTTTTGTATTAACAATCAAAATGCTCCTAAACCTGAAGCTTGTCATGCATCTGCAGCAGTTACAATGATACTTGCTCGACTATTTTTTCGTTCGTTACATTCTGTCATAAATTGGTCCAGGTATTCGTTTCAAAATTAATGCAATTAGTAGCCAACGTTTTGTAACGTATACTATTTTCTTTTTCATTTTAATTCCTTCATAAATTTGTTGAGTAGTTTTTTCAACCGACATGACCCAGAATAATCCTTCACCTTTAGCCATTTCAGTATTAACAAGTCCCGGTCTTATATCTGTTACAAAAATGTGTTGTCCTTGTTTTGTCGCTTTTTGTCTTAACCCTTCCAAGTAATTTATTTGATAGGCTTTTGTTGCATAGTAAGAAGGCGCTTGTCTGCTCCCACGAAGTCCAGCGATTGAGCTTATACCGACTAAATGCCCTGATTTTTGCTTTTCAAAGTAGTTATAAGACCAGTCAGCAACACAGGTAAAACCAAGAACGTTCGTATCAATAGTACGCTTCTCGACATCAAAATCCAGATTCTCATTCATGTTACCAGTTCCTGAACTAATGACTGTCAAGTCAAGTCCACCGAGTTCGACAGTTAATTCTTCTAATTTTTTTACCACACTTTTACTGTCTCTTACGTCAATGGTTTTGATAAAATAGGAATTGGGGTTTTCTGATTTCAATTCTTCGAGTAATTCAGTTCGTCTGCCTGTTATTCCAACTTTATAACCATTGTCAACAAGTATTCTTGCAAGTCCTTGTCCAATCCCCGAAGTCGCACCGATTATGATTGCCTTTTTCATCATATATTTTGATTCTTTCTGTTGTCTGTTTTGGGTTTGCTACAATGACCTCTTTCGTGTGTTGTGCGATCGTTATCTTTTATTTATATTTGAATGGTTACAATTACATTACCTCTTTCGAGTCCTCTTTCGATATATCGATGAGCTTCAATCATTTGTCCCAGCTGAAAGCTTTGATCTATTATTGTTTTTAACCTTCCTTCTTTAAATAGCTGAATAAGTTCTTTGAGAAAGATTAAACGTTCAGAAACTGGTTTGAGTCCTGTAGCCGAAAACACGAATTTCCTACCATTGAACATTGAAGTCCAGAAGGTTTGAAAAAGAATTGATATAGTTGGATAAGTAGTCAGGTAGAACCCTCTTCTGGTAAGTAAGTTTCTGAACTGTAAAGATGATGGTTTACCTGACACATCTAATATGACATCATATGTCAAACCATTTTTAGTAAAACCCTCATCCGTATTATCAATTACGTTATCAGCTCCTAGTGATTTCACCAACTCCAGATTGGATGAACTGCACACACCGGTAACTTCCGCCCCAAATATTTTGGCTATTTGTACTGCAGCTGAACCTATACTCCCGGAAGCTCCATAGATGAGAACTTTTTGTCCACTCTGAATATTTGCGATTGCTTTCAAAAGATTCCATGCTGCCATAGCCCCACATATAGGTGCAGCTTCCTCGTTGGTTATATTTGGTGGCTTTATTGACAATAAACCAGCTTCAGGTATACACATATACTCGGCATAACAACCGAAACCAAATCCAGTGACACCAAAAACCCTATCTCCTTTTTTAAATATCGTTACATCTTTGCCAACTTCTTCAATCTCTCCACAAAATTCAGTACCAAAAATAGGTTTTTTGGGTTTTGTTAATCCAACAAAAACTCGTACAAAATATGGTTTACCCTTTCTCTGCATAGTATCCTCTATTCCTACAAAGACCGTAAATACTTTTATAAGTAGTTCTTTATTATTCGGAACAGGATTTTCCACCTCTTTGAATTGAAGAACTTCCGGTGGCCCGTATTTTTCACAGACAATTGCTTTCATTTTTTTCTATATGATTTTATATTCTAATTTTTGTTATAGCACTTTATCATGCAATTCAATAGATCTAAATTGTCTATAAATTGGTTTTCCGTCTTGAGTTGCATGTAATTCGATTCTGTCAAGATTCATTTAATACGTACCATCAATTACAGGAACAATACTCAGTATTCCTGCAATTGGACCAATAACGTATAATACACCAACCAAAATTGTTTTTTTCTATTTGAGTTCACTTTCTCATTTTTTATTTTTAATCATGAGTGCCCCAAGATTATTGAGAATGAAGTAAATCTCATAATTCGCTATTATTGTAAAGTTGCAGCGGCCGCCCGGGTCTTGATAAGAATTATTCAATGATTTCTTTTCTGATTTTCTCTATTGCATCTGAACGAACCCAATAAATATCACTTTTCCCATTTTTATCATTATACCTGCTGAAGAAAATATATTTTGCGTCAGGCGATAAAGATGGACATGTCTCCTCGTATTCAAGAGTATTTATTTGATTGCCAAACTTAATAGGCTCAGTCCATTTGCCATCAACTTTCTTAAATGCTATATAGATATCTCCCTTACTATTAAACAATATGAAATCTTCATCTGGCGATATAAAAGGATGTATACCAAACCTTAGTCCTCCTTTTTGAGTTTCTTTGTATTGTCCGTCTATTAACTGTGATTTATAAATCTGAAAATTAGCTAAATTAGTATAGTACAAGGTTCCGCTCTTTGCAACAGTCGCCCAAAACACGGGGGTGCTATTCACTGGTGATTCCAATAAAACGGGAGAATCCCACCCATTTACTGATTTTGTAGAATACCATAAACGAGAAGTATCATTAACATCCGATGAAAAATAAAGTTTTGAGCCATCCCATGTGTAAAATGCTTCAAACTCCCAGCTATTTGTACCTCTTAAATTAGCTACTTCCGGTTTTGACCAATTTCCATCTTTTAGTTTTCTCATCACCATAAGGCCTAGATTTCCCTCTGTAAAAAATAGTTCATTATACTTTGGTGAAATGGATAAGCCGTATTCATACCTGTCGGGAATAGAAATAATCCCTTTTCCAAAAATTTTCGGAATTGAATCCGGGGGGTTTTCAAAAATTTTATTGCTGTCGTTTTGAGCATATCCGATAAACGAAAGTCCAAATAATAATATTAAAGAGTAAATTAATTGTGTCATTTTAAAATGATTTTTATGGTTGTTGTTGTTTTTAATGCATGCCAACCAGCTAAATTCTATGCCGTCATATATGTTTTCATAACAGCGAATACATATGTTTGACTCAGCTATTTTTTTATTTATTTGTTGTTGATCCATTTTTTAATAATACCTTCTGCTTGTTTTACAATTGATTTTCCATTGTGAACCATTTGCTATCAAAAAATATTGCTTGTTTGGGTGCATCCAATTCTCATAAATTGAATCGCAACCTTTTTTGCCAACTATATTATCTTTCTCGCCATAAATAAGCAATAGAGGATAATTTGCGGTTTTGGAATAATCAATCATTGAATCCAGATAATATTCAATGTTTAATAATATTAGGTGATTCCTCGATAGTTCCCTCATAAACCGTATTATATCCATTCCATGTTGGAGGTCCATCTGTACCTCCAATAATGTATAATTTATTATTCAAAATTGCTGAGCCCATAAAAACGTTGTTCTTCGGTAGCGGATTACTTTGGCTCCACAAACCCGCAGCAGGATCAAACAAATCTACACGAGTCATATCTTTATCACCCGAAAATCCACCTGCGATTAATATCTTATTGTTGATTAAACCTATGCCAGAACCGATTCTTATAGTTGGTAGTGAAGCACAAGTATCCCATTTATTTGTAGCTGGATCATACACCTCGACACTTGAAGTAAATGACCAAATATCTCCACCTTTATTTGTGTTTCCTCCAAAAATATATATCTTATTATTATAAACTGCTGCTGAATAATTATGTCTTGGTGTAGGGATAGGTGCCTTTTCTTCCCATGTATTTGTTTGTGGGTTATACACTTCATTCTTTGCTGAAACTTTCGACCAACTTTCCAATCCTCCAATAATGTATATTTTGTTATCTACAACAGCAGCTTTTATGTGTTGCCTGGCTGTAAGCATAGGGGCAAGGGTTTGCCAGCTTTCTGTTGTTGGATTAAACATTTCATTTTTATCAAGAAAACCATCTCCTCCTATAGCATAAATTTTACCCTCAACGCAGGCCGTTGCAAGATTCCAGCGTGCGGTCGGCATGTTAGGTTTCTCAATCCATTCATCCATTGCTAAATTATATTCGTACATCAGTTTTGATGCAGTTGCTTTACTGGTATCAATTTGTATTTGTCCAACGATAAAGTAAATTTTTTCTAGACAAGTTACGGCTGATCCACTAAAACATTTGTTTTGAAGTTCCGCTTTGGGTTTCCATACTATATTTTGTGAATAGGAATTAATAAATGTTAAGTATGAAAAGAGTAGCGTAAAATAAATATTTGTTAGCATTTTAATAATTTTTTGAGTTAGACAATCGTTTTATAACATTTACCAGTTGCTTATCTCTATCCTATTTAGCTCTTACGGAATCGATCCATATTGCAAATAACTAGCATATAAGTATAATGTCGTCATATATAACAGTGAATACACATGCCTGACACAGTTGTTTTTTCATTTTACATTCTTTTTTCGTTCTTATTTGGAACGCATCGATAATTGGTTAGTTGCATTAAAGAATTGTATTTCTTAACTATTAACCATACCGCAAAAGCCATTTGAAGCACCTCCGTAGTGCTGTATTTAGGGTAAATAATTGTTTTCATTTGTGACTATTACTCTTACGGTTTGGTGGATATTGACAATTTAAATGCGCCTAGACCTGAAGCTTGTCCTGCATCCGTTGCTGTAACTAAGATCTTGAGTTCACCTGCTACTGTTGGTGTACCTGAAAAAGTCTTTGTAAGAGCATTAAAACTTAACCACGAAGGCAGAGGACTCCCATTAATTAGGGTTGCAGAATAAATAAAGGTGGCGTTGCCGTCCTCATCAAAAAACGTATCGTCCGGAACCGTAAAACTGAATGGATTCCCAACGAATCCGTTTTGGCTGTTAATTTTGTTTTTTAGGTAGGGCGGAATATTCGTGTGTTTTAGACTATCGATCAGGCCGTCCACGCGAACCCAATACACTTGGACGTCAGAGTAATCTTGTTTGGTGCCCGTTGAGTAAAACAGATATTTATTATCAGGAGTGACGAAAGGACCCCACATACCAAGCCCGAAGTTTATTATAGACCCTAACCCTCTCGGGTTGGTCCAATTGCCGTCGTGTTTTGGATAACTGATACTTAAACCGAAAGGCGTCGCTACGATCATGAAAGTCTCATCTTTGGAAACAAAGAAATCCAAATTATCCCAAGCCGTATTCAATGGCATTCCCAAACCAATTGCCGTCGTATCAGAGCTATTAAATTCAATCTTACACCAGTCACTTACTCCGACCGTGTTTTTGGGCCGCGACGAAACATAATAATTTCCTTTGCCGGTAACTTGCAGATAATGCGCTGAGTCGAGTTTGGATAAAATTCTTTTTGGATTGCCCCAATTCAGGTCCTTTTTTATAGAACAAAACGTTTCAGAATTTGTATTTTCAAAATACATCGTATCGCCTGTAATAGATAATGCCGGAGCAATATAACCCTCAAATAAATTGAAAGGTCCGGTCCATTTACCGTCGGAATAACTATAACTTTTGATCCTTGGAGTATTGACAGGGTAATAACCTTTCAACTCTGAATAATAAATTTCCTTGCCATCATTAGAAATTGCCACTCTTTCGGCTGCAAAGAATTTTGGGCTCACGGAGAGGTTAAATATTTTAGGAGTATCTCCCGGAGGTGTTTGCCCCAGGTATAAACTATCGGTTGGAATTGCTTGTGCAAAACCGGTGCTTACCAAGAACAAAGAAAAGATAGAAAAGAAAATCATTTTCATAAATTTATCCTTTAAAAGTTGTAAATAAATTAAATGTGTTTTTATGGCACAAGAATATTACATATTTGGTTCTAAGCTACTGCGATCGATTTTCTAATTTAGCGACTCCGGATGGGGTTCGCTATTTGTTACATTATATATCACCGGGTATTCTTTCTGCTTCCTCGAACAATAACTATGACTTTTATATTACGGTTCAATAATTCTCTTACTAGTTCACGTCCAGTAGCGCTATTTGCTCCAATCACTAACGCTATCATTATCTAATTCCTTTATTAATTTCAAAAATACTCTATGAGTATAGCGACGTTGCCGCTAACCGGCAGCTTAGAACAGAATGCCAATTAACCGCAACGGTTTTAGCCTATCATTACAAAGCTATTACTACTTTTTCTTTTTTATGACCTTTATCGACACATCGGTGCGCTTCAACATGTTGTTATGTGCAGTCACCCATTTTATCAACAGTTCGCCACAAATTGGAATTTAGTTCAAACATCTGATTGATCATTCAAGAACATAATTTTTAGTTTCCATTTCAACACTAAATATTTTGATGCTTGCAAATTCATTTTTAAGCTGAGTTGCGACCTCATTATATCCAACATATTCATCGTGATGAATGTGCATTAATACAATGTGTTTAGCTTTGATATAATTTCTTACCAATTCAATTCCTTTGCAATTAGATTCCCAAATAAAACCATTTCCTAAAAATGCAACATCTATATTTTCCTTATCAAGTCTAAAGTGTTCGTATTCTGCAATTCCATCTTCATTTGAGTCTCCACTGTGAAATATTTTTACTCCGTCTACATTAAATAGAAAGCCAACATTTTGAACCTTTTGATGTCTGTTAATTTCTTCTCCGGTGACCGGATCATCTGTATAGTAAGGCCCGTGAGAAAGTCGGTAAACTCTAACTCCAATACCATTGATTGTTGTGTCTATGTAGGTAGAATGATCAGGAGTGATTTCGACTAAATTGTTTTTAACCTTTTCATAGTTTTCTTGTTTTTTCAGGTCATCGATAGTTTGTTTACACGAAATTATTTTTCCTTTTGTATTATTCATTAGATGTTCAATTACAAATGGCGGATAGAAATGATCAACGTGCGCGTGAGTCGTTGCTATTAAATCTATATTCTTAAAATATTTTTCATTTTTTAAAATTGAATTCATTGTTGCTTCAGTTGGAATATTACAAAACCCGTAATCTTTATCTCCAAATAATGCATCAATTAATATTTTTTTATCTTCCACTTTTATCAAAAAACCTTCATTGGCTATATAAGTAACTTCAAGGTTCTTGGGTATTGTTTGGGAAAATACAATATTGCCAAACAAGAAAAACAAGATTGATATTAATGTGAACTTTTTCAGTGTATTAAGGCCTTTTAAGTTAAGTAAAAAATATTTTTCAAAGATATCACAAAAACCCTCCGTTATCGACCTTTAACGCGTAACTGGACTGTTTTTTGTGAAAAAAAAGAGGTAGGGGACCAATTGGAGCGTCCTTCGGGGAGAAAAAGAACCGAACATCAATTATTCCTAAGTTCTTTTGACAGAAAAAATGTCTCAAATTGGTATTCGGTGTAATGACTCGCGTCGGCATTGAGTGATGAGCAGGTGGGGACTGATTCTGTTCAAGAATATAAGGGCGTTGAAAAGTATGAGTAAGAATGGTTGGATTTCAAAAAAAATAGACTAACAAAACACGTAATTTCATATGAAAAACTTCAGCTCATTGACGGCAGAGTAGCAGGAAATAGGTTGATATAGTCTAGATTTACTCCTTCTATTATTCCCGAATCCATTCTTTCACCCATTTGCTTTCAATCATGTCCTGAACAACGAACGGATCATTCACAGCCAACTCGGTAGCCATTTGCATATTTTCCGCTTCGAATAATATTAATCCGCCGCTTCTGTCACTGAATGGACCACCAGAATAATTGATCGGTTTACAGTCGTTCCAATATATAATGTGTTCGGGAACAATATTTCGAATTTTTTCGGGATTATTTTTCATCAGATAGAAAAAAACGAATTGTTTTGCCATCGAAAACGCTCCTTTTCTAATAAGCATAACTATTTAGCGACGTTTATTTAGATTGTTGATTGGTGTTATTGACAATTTGTTCAATAATTCTTGTAATAAGAATTTTCCCTGCGGGGTTATCTTTTTTAGACCAATTGTATGAAACAACTATTGATACATCTTTTTCGGGAAAGTAAAATGGGAAGCATTCGCCACCAAATCCACCACCAGGATGCCCTTCCATTTTGTAGCCATTTAGTTCATATTGAGCCAATCCTAAACCATACCCAACAATATTATTATCACGGCCATTTTCTCGTGCATTTATGTAAATTCTACTCATCTGAAGTGTCTCTCGCTTCAATACTTTGTAATGAAAAAAAGCATCAAGCCAAATCACTAAATCCTCTGAAGTGGAAGCCATTGAGCCGGCTGAATAGGTGAGAGTACTCCATGATATATTTGATGGTTTAATAACATGCGGTCCAAACGGTAGATATTCATCATAACCGCTAATAAGTTCATCGGGTAATTGCTTATAATAAGGAAGAAAATAGGTGTTCTTCATTTTTAGAGGCTTGAAGAATTCATTCTCAAGCTGATTAGCAATCTTATCCTTGCCAACTTTTTCAGCAATTAGTCCTAAAAGTAAATAATTATTGTTTGCATAAACAAAAGACCTCTGATCAATAGGGGTAACTTTCATGTTTTTCATAATATTATTCACTACTATTTGAGCATCCCATTGCTTTTTGTCTGACAGAACGGATTTTATTAAAATCATTGGATTGGTAAAAAGATTTTCTCCTATCCCACTATTGTGGTTAAGTAATTCTTTTATTGTTATAGAATTTGCAGAAGGCAAATCGGGGAACCACTTATCAATTGTGTCATCATATGATAATTGACCTTCTTCCATAAGACGACTTATCAATGCGGCAACAAACATTTTTGTTGTACTTCCAATTCGAAAAATGTTCTGGTTTGTAATGTAAGACCTCTGGTGTTCAAAATCTTCTGTACCACTTGATGCCAGCATCATTTTGCCATCAGGAAAAAGAATCCCCGCTTGAAGTCCCGGTAGTTTATATTCATTAATCGCCGAATCTAAAATTTTTTGTAACTGATTATTATCGTTACTCATTAAATCATTTGGTTTATAGGGTTTGTATGATGCACAACCTACTAAAATAGTAGAAATGATAACAACTGATAGAATGGTCATACTTTTGTTAGAATTCATTTGCATACTACTGGATTTGACCATTTATTAAAATATCGCCCAAATTTACCAAAAAGAATGGCCGTTATCGACCTTTAACACGTAAATGGACTAATTCTTAACAAACAACACGAACCTAATGAACTTATTGGAGCATTCCTACGAGGAGAAAAAGCGCCGAACATCAACTATCCCGAACTTCTTTGACATTAAAAGTGCCTCAAATTGGTTTTGAAGTACTGATTCCCTTCAGCATGCGTTGTCAACGGGTGAAGAGGAGAGAGTGGGATCGGATTCTGTTCAAAAATATTAGGATGCTGAAAAATAAGAGTGACAACGGCGGACGGATTTCAAGAAAAATTGCCGAATAAACGACTTTAATTCACAGACAACACAAGGCTTGACCGGCAATTTCTGTCCATCATATATTTTGACCGGTATTCCTGCGGGGTTAAATCTGTATACAATTTAAACTGATTATTGAATGATGACTTTGAATTGAAACCAACTTTATAAAGGATTTCGAGTACGGTAAGCTCACTGTAGTTCGAATCAGCCAACATTTCCATGCTCTCCTTAATGCGAAACTCAAGGATGTAGCTTTTAAAACTCTTGTTGTGCGTTTCATTAATTATCTGTGAGAGGGTTCTGGGATTTACTGAAATTTCGTCGGCAAGAGATTCAAGTGATATTTCCGGGTTGAGGAATGGTTTATCTGTTTCCATATGGGAATTCAATCTTTGCAGATATTTTCTTCTATCATCTTCCGTAAGTTTGTTGTTTTTGTATTTCGTTATGATATAATAAATATCCGGTTTTAACAGCAGAATGAACATAATTGCGTTTACAAATAGAAAAGCGGCCAAGGCATATATACTTGCCGTAAATGCGCACCACCACGGCTGCCTGATGATCATATAAACAGCAAAAGAATTTAAATTTATGACCCAGATAACAATGAATCCCAATAGCAACGTTTGAAGCCAAATACTATGAGAAGAAATTCTAATACTCTTATAAAGATCCCTGAAGCTAATATTCATTGATTTCATTCGTAATACGGACAGCGCTATATATATGAAGTTGTGCGTCAGGATAAATATAGTGTCAAATAAGTTTATGATGGATTCCCATATAATAAAACGTTTAGTATTTGCATAAAAAATCAGTAAGAAAAATAGAACAACTGTAAATGGCAAGAAATGAAATGAACTGCGATAATGGATGATATCATTTCTTTTCAAAAATGAATTGACATAAAAATAAATCAGCGGGCCAATCAGAAAAGAAGTTTGCCTCAGTACATAAATAGGTTTATGCCAATCTAAGAAACCTTGAAAAGCGTAATAGCTTATCAAAAACGAGTAGATAATCTGAACGCCAAAAATCGCCAGGAGTACTGCTAATATCTTATTTTCATGACTACAGCCTTTTTTTGTAACAAAGAAGAACAATGACAATATGGTCGTAAGGAAAACACTTAGAAGTGTTATTATGGTAAAGAAGTCTAAAGTCATGGTTTTGCCTCCGTATCCAAGATTGTTGTTACGGATTTATTTTCTTCCTTGTGCATATATAAGGATAGCAAGTATTACTTGTCCTACTATTTGTTGCATTATATATCACAGGCATTTTTCCTTTCCATTTCTCCCAAATATTATCATTGGTTATTAATTCAGATATGAAATGCCCAACATTAATTCTACTTGTTTTGCCGGGATCAAAGATTGGGCTTCGAATGGGTGAAGGAAATACCCGGTATTCAGAAACAGTGGTTTCATTTATTAGTGTATCCGGTCGAACGATAGACCACTCTATAATCTTTTTATTATTGCCAACGTCTTTTCTTAAATATTCTGCCGCCCGCTCATTATCCAGTTGCGGAGGCAATAGATTTCTTAAAAGAGAAAAAATTAATTTCTCCTTAAATGATAATTGTTCGCTCATATCTTTGTTGTTAACAGCTGTAGTATTCATTAAAACAAATTTTACAGGTATAGTAGGGTTGTTTTCTTTTATCGCATTGCACAACTTTTTTACAGAATCTCTCACAAGCATTTTGGGATTTCCATAAATACCCTTTAGATTTATGTTGTGTCCCAAACACGATGCGACCGCATCACAATTCTTTATGTAACCCAACACCGCATTGTGACTCAAATGAAGAATACTCGCTTCAATTATTATCAAGTTTTCATGTGTTCTTATATCATCGGGTATTTTTTCTGCTCCTCGAACAATGACTTTTACTTTTACGTTACGGTTCAATAATTCTCTTACTAGTTGACTTCCGGTGGCGCCATTCGCTCCAACCACTAATGCTATCATTATCTAATTCCTTTGTTAATTTCAAAAATACGAAAAATACGATAAATCACTTTTGTAAGCCAAGTCAACTTTACACGGCAAACCAATTCTGAAAAGCCAAATCCTAATGCGACTCAATATGGAAGCATCGAAGAAGCGGTCGCAGTTGAAGAGTGGGTTATATGGCATATACAGCATGCTTTAATTTGATTTTCCTCTGCCTAATAACCAGGCAGCTACTGCTGCTGCAATTGTCATTGCAGTTACACTACAAACGTAATCAACAAATAAAGTTGCTTGAGAAAAAAAGTTGGATGAAGCATATAATCCAAAGTTAACGGAACCCCAAAAAAGGAATGCGAGTATAAATCCAGACTTTAGACCAGAAGCAAAGGAATTTGCACCAGACCATTTTATTACTGTTGTTATTAGAAATCCCATGGATAATGATGTAACAACCATAGCCCACACTATTAACTGGTCTGGCTGTCGGTGAAGCTGCTTCTGAAATACTTCAGATACTACCGGATGCGACTGATAAAAGTCTTTTAAAATAAATATGTATGAAACCGCATTTAGAATAAGATTAATTGCCGTCGTAATTAGACCTGATATAAGAAATTTTTTGTTCATAATATATTTTCTTTCAACTTTAAGAATATTTCGAGAGCCAAAACGACGCTGCTTTTGACCCGTCCGCTATAAGTTCTAAATTTTTAGAAAAGAGAATACGCATCTTATAGATAATTGTTTCACAAAGTATAAAAATAGGGCTCTAGATAGATTAATGACAAAAAAAAGGGATTGCTTTTGACAACCCCTTCCTAGAAAACAAATATTTACCGAAACTAACTGAATGCCGCTTTTACATACTCCTTACGCATAATGGCGATATGGGTAATCGATATTTCTTTAGGACACGCGGCCTCGCACTCTCCATGATTGGAGCAATCGCCGAATCCCAAGTCATCCATTTTCCCGACCATATTGAGAACGCGCTTTTTACGTTCTGCCTTACCTTGCGGGAGGTAGGAGAATTGCGCGATCTTAGCCGCAACGAAAAGTGAGGCCGAACCATTGGGACAGGCGGCAACGCAGGCTCCGCATCCGATACATGCGGCGGCATCCATCGCTTTTTCTGCCATATCTTTTGGTATCAGCAGACTATTAGCATCGGCAGCTGACCCGACGCGGCAGGACGTATACCCGCCAGCGGAAATAATCTGATCAAATGCTGTGCGATCCACGACCAGATCCTTTATAACGGGAAACGCTTTGGAGCGCCAGGGTTCGATAGTAATGGTGTCGCCGTCGTTAAATTTCCTCATGTGAAGTTGGCAGGTGGCGGTGCTTGATTCCTGTCCGTGCGCGACGCCATTGATGACCAGGCTGCACATACCGCAAATACCCTCGCGGCAGTCATTATCAAATTCCACCGGATCTTCGCCTTGTTTGATCAACTGTTCATTTAACACGTCCAGCATTTCCAGAAAAGACATGTGCGTTGAAACATCCGTCAGTTTATAGTCTGCCAATTTTCCTTTGGCGCTCCCGTTTTTCTGTCGCCAAACTTTTAGATTCAGAGTTAGTTTACTATTGGTATCCATATGTCCTCGTGTTTTTTACCGCAAAAGCGCTTTGAACCAACGTTGCGGTGAAAATTATTATTTGTAACTGCGTTGACTTAAATGAACGTTTTCGAATTTCAGCGGTTCTTTATTGAGAATCGGTTTCTTATCTTTACCTGCATATTCCCAGGCGGCGACGTAAGTGAATTTTTTGTCATCTCGTTTCGCCTCGCCTTCCGGCGTTTGAAACTCCTCACGGAAATGACCGCCGCAGGATTCATTGCGAAGCAGCGCGTCGCGCGCCATCAATTCGCCTAATTCCAGAAAATCCGCCACACGCCCCGCGAATTCCAGGTTCTTATTGAGGCTATCGCCGTCACGCGGGATCATAACATTCTGCCAGAATTCATCACGAAGTTTCGGAATTTCCTTTAACGCGTATTTCAATCCTTTTTCATTTCGCGCCATACCCACATGATCCCACATGATCTTTCCCAATTCGCGGTGAAATTCTGTAACTGTTTTTTTTCCGTTGATCGAAAGTAGTTTTGTGATCTGCGATTTGGCCTCTTGAGTTGCCGCTGTGAATTCCTTTTGATCCTCCGTGATTTTTGAAAAAGTATTCGTTGCGAGATAATCGGCCAAAGTGTAAGGGATAACAAAATAGCCGTCGGCAAGACCCTGCATCAGAGCGCTTGCGCCGAGGCGATTGGCTCCGTGATCGGAAAAATTAGCTTCACCGAGAACGAACAAGCCGGGAATCGTGCTCATTAGATTGTAATCAACCCATAACCCTCCCATGGTATAATGTACCGCGGGATAGATGCGCATGGGAGTCTGATACGGATTATCACCGGTGATTCGTTCATACATGTCAAAAAGATTTCCGTATTTTTCCTTGATATCCGCTTCGCCCAAACGCTGGATCGAGTCGGAAAAATCGAGATACACAGCGAGGCCGGTTTCGCCCACGCCGCGACCTTCGTCACAAACGGCTTTGGCGTTACGCGACGCTACGTCGCGTGGAACGAGATTGCCAAAACTAGGGTACTTGCGTTCCAGATAATAATCGCGCTCAACTTCCGGAATCTGGTCCGGGGCGCGTTTATCTCCTTTATTTTTTGGAACCCATACGCGGCCGTCGTTACGCAAACTTTCGCTCATCAGCGTCAGTTTGCCCTGGTAGTCGCCGCTCTGAGGAATGCACGTCGGATGTATTTGAGTGTAACAAGGATTTCCGAATGCGGCGCCTTTTTTATAGCAGCGCCAGGCAGCGGTGGCATTAGAGTTTTTAGCATTGGTGGAAAGATAGAAGACATTACCGTAACCTCCGGTACATAGAAGCACGGCGTCACCTGAATACGATTCGATTTTCCCATTAATAAGATTTCGTACGATGATGCCGCGCGCTTTGCCGTCTACGACCACAAGGTCGAGCATTTCTCTGCGGGCATACATCATAACGCGGCCTTCGTCAACCTGGCGCATCATGGAACCGTATGCGCCAAGCAGAAGTTGCTGGCCGGTCTGTCCGCGGGCATAAAACGTGCGTGATACCTGTGCGCCTCCGAAGGAGCGGTTGTCGAGTTGCCCTCCGTACTCACGGGCGAATGGAACACCTTGGGCCACGCATTGGTCGATGATATTCACGCTCAGTTCGGCAAGACGGTGCACGTTGGCTTCACGAGCGCGGTAATCGCCGCCTTTGATCGTATCATAAAATAATCGCCAAACGCTGTCGCCGTCATTGGAATAATTTTTGGCCGCATTGATTCCGCCCTGAGCGGCGATGCTGTGCGCGCGGCGCGGCGAATCCTGAATGCAGAACGATTTGACATTATAGCCTAGTTCGCCCAAAGTCGCTGCCGCCGAACCGCCGGCCAAACCGGTTCCAACTACCAAAATAGTATATTTACGGCGATTGGCCGGATTGACCAATTTCATGTCAAATTTATGTTTGTCCCATTTTTCGGCAAGAGGGCCGTCGGGAATTTTCGAATCCAGTTTCATTTATATTCTCCTCAGATTTTTTACCCGTGAATTTTTCCCACGGAACACACGAAACACACAAAGACGTTAAAGAACGATTCGTTCATATTCTAATTTGGGATAATGACCAAAATTTATTAATAAGCCAAGCTTGAGGCCGGAGGCGTTTAAATAATTTAACACTTGTGCCCGATGTTCATCTGCAATCTTAGAAACCGCTTTAAGTTCTACAATTATCTTATCGTAGCAAATGAAATCAGGTTTATAAGTTTGTTTCAAAATTTTACTTTTGTAACTGAGCTTGAGATCTTTCTGTGATTCGAATGGGATTTTTTGAATTCCAAATTCAATCTCCAGACACTCTTGGTATACCGCTTCCAAAAAACCACATCCCTTATCTTTATATACATTGAAGATCGCACCCAAGATTGCATAACTTTCATTTCGAAAAATTAATTTTTCGGACATTATTCATTTGTGTTATTTCGTGTATTCCGTGGGAAACATTTATTTTATTAATCCAAAATAAATACACAACGGCATTGACAAGAAACCAATTGCAAGAAGGAACGACAGAAAAATTCCAAGTCCGTAAACGATCGTTTTCATTCGGGGATTGGTCAAACCGAGCGACTGGAAGGCGCTCCAAAAACCGTGACGTAGGTGAAATCCAAGAAGAATCATCACGATGACATAGCCAAACGTATAAGATGGCCTCTGAAAAACTTCGATGACCAACCGGTGCAGATCACGCATTTCTTCCCCGTCAATGAAGGTGGTATAGTGCGGTCCGTACTTAAAAGTGATAAGGTGTAAAACCGTGAACACCAGCATGATCAGGCCTGTCCAGATCATGGTTTCGGACGAGACCGTTTTTTGACTATTGCCGGTCGCGTCACCCGATTTCATGTAAGGTTCCGGGCGCGCTTCCCGTTTCTTCAGGTAAATTGAGATACCGATGATGGCGTGAATGACAAACACACTGACCAATCCGATTTCGATAACATAAAGGAGCAGACCCAGGCTTTCCAGTTTTTTGGTATATGAGTTAAACGCCACGGAACCGATAAAAAGACTAATGTTGCCGGCCATATGACCGATCACAAAAAGGGTTAGCAGAATGCCGGTAATCCCGGTCAATATTTTTTTACCAACCGATGACCATAAAATAGATGAAAAAGGAAGCATAAACGAAGCTCCGAAGTTTTATTAGCTGTTTCATTGGTGTATTATTCGAAAGAATATGATATGCATGAGGCTGTGCGGCGAATAGGTGACCGATTCGTCTCCTGTAGGCTTTATTTTCTGGTAAAGATTATACCTTTTTTGAAAAAAAAAAGCAAGAACTTTATCAGACGCAGCACAAAACTTTAAAAAATGGCGAAGATCGAACTCATAACAATCTGCTTCGATGTCTAAAAACGTCTATATTTATGGTGTTATAATATCATGCTGAAACCAGTTCAAAAATTATCATCTTATGTCAAATTTTTGCACCGTACTTTGTTCAGAACTTGTGCAAATAAATATTATGTTAATAACTTTTTTTTGTTGTCTGTACTTACTGTTTTTACTACATTAACAATGTTGATAACTTGTGGATTATGTGAATTCACAAAAATTTCTTGCGTTTGAAAACAAGGTGCTTTATAATGTTCATACCCCTGTTAGAATTGTCTTTCCTAGAGAGAAGGCATTTCAAGAAAAATATTAACTGTCTGTTACATTTGATGGCAGTCATGTTTGCAGTACTTTCAAATGGTCTTATTTTCTTTTTTTGAAAAAAGTACCACAGAAGCAGTGTCTTTATTTTCTTTCAGATTGTATTTTCGGTTCGCAACTATAGATTTTTTTAAAACATTTTTTACAAATAACACAAACCCATAAGGATTTTAATCATGGCCGTTCAAAACCCAGAAGTGCAAGTGAAGGACGTGAAAAAGGCATCGCCAAGTAAGGCCGGAAAAAGCGAGATCAATGGCATTTCATACGAAGGCGCCAAAGGATTGCGTTTCAAACGACACTTTACGCAAGAGGGCGTCCATCCCTTCGACACGATCGAATTTGAAAAACGCACAAGTATGATCACCGAGCCTGACGGCTCGATCGTTTTTGAAATGAAAGATCTGGAGATCCCAAAAAGCTGGTCTCAATTAGCGACGGATATTGCCGCATCCAAATATTTCCGCAAAGCGGGAGTTCCTGGAACCGGCCATGAAACAAGCGCTAAGCAGTTAGTTCATCGCGTTGCTCACACGATTCGTGCTGAAGGCGAAAAACACGGTTATTTTGATACGTCGGCGGATGCGGAAATATTTGAAATGGAACTTACGCATCTCCTGATCAATCAAATGGGCGCGTTCAATTCTCCCGTATGGTTCAACTGCGGCCTCTATCATGAATACGGAATATCGGGAACCGGCGGCAATTATTTCTGGAATGCGAAGACGGGCAATATTGAAGCAACGGACGATTCCTATTCGCATCCACAGTGTTCCGCGTGCTTTATTCAGTCGGTTGGCGACGACCTGATGGGTATTTTTGAATTGGCCAAGAATGAAGCAAGGCTGTTCAAATACGGTTCCGGCACAGGCAGTAATTTTTCCTCATTGCGCGGTAAACAGGAAAAACTTTCGGGCGGAGGCACGTCGTCAGGCCTGATGTCCTTTCTTGCTGTTCTTGACCGCGGAGCCGGAGCTACAAAATCCGGCGGCACCACGCGCCGTGCGGCTAAGATGGTGTGTCTTGACATGGATCATCCGGAGATTGTGGATTTTATTAACTGGAAAGTCAAGGAAGAGAAAAAAGTCAAGGCCCTGATAGACGCAGGTTACGACTCCGATTTTAATGGCGAAGCCTATCAAACGGTTTCCGGACAAAATTCAAATAACTCCGTTCGCGTATCGGACAAGTTCATGAATGCCGTTCTCGAGGACGGCAAATGGAATACCATCGCTCGTACGACGGGCGAAGTGGTCGACACGTACAAAGCGCGCGACCTCTTTGACCAGATTGCCAATGCGGCATGGGGTTGCGCCGATCCCGGTATTCAGTTTGACGACACAATCAATGACTGGCACACTAGTCCTAACACCGCCAAAATTAATGCATCTAATCCGTGTTCCGAATACATGTTCCTCGATGATACGGCGTGTAATCTTGCGTCCATCAACTTAATGAAACTCACGGATGACAGAGGTAAGTTTGATATCGATGGATTCCGCGAAGCGAGCCGTATTTTCATTATAGCGCAGGAAATTTTGGTTGACATGTCGTCGTATCCGACGCAAAAGATCGCACAAAACAGTCACGATTATCGTCCGCTCGGATTGGGTTATGCCAATCTCGGCACGCTGCTCATGGTCAACGGAATTCCGTATGACAGCGAAGAAGGACGCGCATGGGCGGGCGCGATTACCGCGATCATGCATGCATGGGGTTATCGCGGCTCCGCGGAGGTTGCTTCGATCAAAGGTACTTTTGCAGGTTACAAGAAAAACGAAAAACCGATGATGCGCGTGATGAATAAACACCGTGATGCGGCGTATAAGATCGATGCGGAAAATTGCCCGGAAGATCTGCTCAAAGCGGCTCGCGAAGATTGGGACGCCTGTGTGGCGATGGGAGAAAAATTCGGTTACCGCAATGCGCAGGCCACCGTGCTTGCGCCGACCGGAACGATTGGGCTTCTGATGGATTGCGATACGACCGGCGTTGAACCGGAATTCTCGCTCGTCAAATGGAAAAAACTTGCCGGCGGCGGCTATTTCAAGATCGTGAACGGTTCAATCCCGCAGTCGCTGCGCAAACTCGGTTATAAATCCGAAGAGATCGACGGTATTATCAAATATATTCTCGGGCACGGTACGTTCAAAGGCGCGCCGTACGTGAATCCGGAGCAGCTCAATCAATTAGGATTTACCGATGCGCAGATTGAAGAAGCGGAAGGGTATGTCAATAAGAATAAATCGCTCGACGAATGGACGCCGCACATCAATATAAAGACACTCAAGGCTCGCGGACTATCCGGCGAACAGATTTCCCGCGCAGTGATCTATATCGGCGGCGCGCAGACCGTGGAAGGTACGCATTTGCTCAAAGAGGAACATCTGGCGGTGTTTGACTGCGCTAATAAGTGCGGTATCGGCAAACGCTTCATCGATCCGATGGGCCACATCAAAATGATGGGCGCAGTGCAGCCGTTCCTTTCCGGAGCGATTTCCAAAACTGTAAATATTCCAAGCGAAGCTACGGTGAAAGACATTGAAAAGATTTATTTCGAAGGCTGGAAGCTCGGACTCAAAGCCGTGGCCTTGTACCGCGACGGATCAAAATTTTCTCAGCCGCTGAGCAATAAATCGTCGAGCAGCGATATGGATGATATTGCCGGTACGATCACGCAGGAACAATTAGACAAAGCCGTCAAAGACGTTGTTGACCGGATGAGCAAGGAATTAAAACGCGGCCAGAAAAAACCCATTCCTCATAAGCGGCATGGATTTACCCAGGAAGTTACGCTCGGCGGACATAAGATTTATTTCCGCACCGGCGAATATGATAACGGGGAACTGGGCGAGATCTTTATCGACATGTTTAAAGAAGGCGCCGCGTACCGCAGTTTACTCAACTGCTTCGCCGTCGCCGTGTCGATGGGTCTGCAATACGGTGTTCCGCTGGAGAAATTTGTCGAGAAATTTACGTTCACGCGATTTGAACCGAGCGGATTTACGAATCACCCGAATATCAAAAATGCAACGTCCATTCTGGATTTTATTTTCCGTGTGCTCGGCATGGAATATCTCGGACGTATGGATTTCGTGCATGTGCCACCGACACTGGACGGACAACTTCAACCGACTGACATTGTTGAGCCGAAGCCTGAGGAAAAAAACTCACCTGACATCACCGAAGATTCCAAAGCGGCCCACGCGAGCCTGATGGAAAGACAGCTCAGCGAGATGATGGGCGATGCTCCGGCTTGCGACGTATGCGGACACATGACGGTGCGCAACGGCGCGTGTTATAAATGTTTGAACTGCGGCAACAGTATGGGGTGTTCCTAACCACCCACTTTGTTCTTTGAACCGGATGAACTTTGCGATCGGAGCTTCTTAACTGACAACGAAAGAGCCGTCTGCCATAGTGAACGTTCAACACAAGACATCGAAAAGGCATAAAGGTACAGGATTTCCTGCCCTATATGCCTTTTTTTCTTTTAAGGCAGCCCTCATCTTTATTTTACTGAATTTGTCTGTTCTGACCAATACGGGTTCGGCCCAAACGCAGGAGGATACCGGGCAGAGTTTTATCGTACTTAAATCAAAAGAATCGATCTACGGAAAAGTGGAACTCAAATCGCCGCTTTTCGGCTCTGAATATTTGCTATTTAACGACACAGCTAAATATTCCATTCAACAGATACGCGCATTTCAAAACGACCAGGGCTATTTTGCCAATTTGCATACCGGCGGATATTACGGTACGCAGAAGCTGGTCAAACGCACTCAAACAGGCAAGGTCAATTTATTTACGACGTATCAAATGTATTCCACAGCCGGATCGTGGAATTCCATGATGACGCCCGGAGGGAGAGTGACCTACTATAACCCAGGCACGACCACGCTTGCACGGTTCGACTATTTTTCAAAAGATACGAACGATATATTACCCGCCTCCCGCGATAATCTGATGGCCGCGCTGTCCGATAATCCAAAAAGCATACAGCTTTTGCGAGAACATAAAAATCTTGGCGTTGCCAAAATCGTGCTGGTTCTGGCCGGGCTGGGATTGATCGGATCGGCTTTCATCGGCGTGGATAAAGATCATCCGCCGTCGGTTGAACTCATGGTGGCGGGCGGCATCGTGGCGAATTTATCATGGATACCGTATTTTATGCAGGCAGGTAAAATTGAAAATGCGATAGAAGTTTATAATAGTAAATAAACAGCGTAACTATTCTGCGATGAATAACAAACTTTCAAAAAAATCAAACATCAAGCATCAAATAACAAATAATACTCAATGACAAAAATACAAAACATTACTCACAACGGATGTTTCGGTCATTTGCGTTTGGAATGTATTTGTGATTTGTTTTTTGAATTTTGAATTTAATTATAAGACCTCTGTCTTTGGTGTTATTAAACGTCAGCCTTTTAAATGGACGGAATATTTAGATGGTTCGATTACATACAATGCAATTACGAAAATGTTTATAAAGCGCAGGATCAATTATCCATGTGCTTTTTTTTTTGAACAAACGATTTATTCACCAACCCGCGAGGCATGATGACAACACGTAATCAAGATGAAAAGAAAAGACTTTTTATCCTGGACACGAATGTGATCCTGTACGATTACACCTGTATTTATAATTTTAAAGAACACGACGTGGTGATACCGATCGTCGTGCTGGAGGAAATCGACACTTTCAAAAAAGGGAGCGACCTGATCAATTTTCAGGCGCGGGAATTTATTCGGGAAATGGACAAACTTTCCAAAGATCAAATATTTAAAAAAGGCTTGCCGCTCAGCAAAAATCACGGACGGCTTTTTGTTGAAGTCGGGGACCCGTACTCGGAGATGGTTTCCAACGCGTTTACTGTGAATAAGCCCGATCACCGGATTCTTGCGCTGGCCGATCAGTTACGTACCAAGCGCAAAGACCGCGAGGTCATTATTATCAGTAAGGATATTAACCTGCGTATGAAGGCCAAATCCCTCGGCATACCGGCAGAGGATTATGAGACGGGAAAGATCCGAAACATCGATGAGTTGTATACGGGCATTCAGATGCACCAGGATTTTGACACGACGGTGATACGTAAATTTTACGAGCAGCCGCATGGTGTGGCTCTCGACGAGATCCGGCTTCCGAAAAAACCGCTGGCGAATGAATATTACATTTTGAAAAATCACAGCAGCAGCGTGCTGACGCATTTTAATCCCGCGGCGCACGTTTTGGAGAAAGTTGTGAAAAGGCCGGCGTACGGCATAGAGCCGCGAAATGCAGAGCAAGTGTTTGCGTTAGACGCGCTTATGCGGCAAGAGGTTTCGGTTGTCACGCTCACCGGCAAAGCAGGAACGGGCAAAACGCTGCTGGCTTTAGCGGCGGCTCTGCAACAACGACAAAATTACAGTCAGATTTATCTCGCTCGGCCGGTTGTTCCTCTCAGTAATCGGGACATGGGTTATT
>JAEUSK010000138.1 GCA_016787925.1 bacterium
ATGTGCTCAATTTGGAAATGGCCTTTGGCAAATAAATCGTTCACATTTATTTCCTTACCTGTATATGGGCACGTGTGCTGACATTCGGACCATAGAATATATTTTTGAATGTTTTCCCGGGTATGATCCAGGCTGAGTTTATCTAATTCCTTTTTAATCTTGTCATTTTCTTTTTCGCGTTTTCGGTTTTCAAAATGGATTTCATCGCGTTTTTTTCTTGAGGCCTTGAGTTCTCTGGCCAATTCAACTCTGATTTCATCTGGCTTGCCATATTCTTCAATGATGTTATTGATTAGATTCCTTAATTCATACATGGCCTGTTGGACGATCGGATTCCTAAGATTATCCGGCTCAGGCAGAACGTCCAAAGTCGGTGAATCCTTTTCGTCCGGATTGCTGTGATGATATAACTTCTTTAATCGTTTTTCATTGAGTTTAAAACTTGTCTTTAAGAAATTCTTGATCTTTTCTAAAGAATTGCCCTCCCTGTTGGCTCTAGCTATTTGAATAACTTCATTCTCAATGTCTAACTGAGCCTGTTCAGATAATTCCGACCATTTTAACGCTCCAAAGGCATTCCTTATCCCTCCGAGCAGAACGGCATCAGAATAAATAAATCCCTTCTGTAGGTAAGGTAAAATATTATTAATAGCTTTCCGGCTAAGATTAGCATAATCCTTTCTAAGTTTGATGCTTTGTAACGCTTTGATTTGTTTCTCTGATAATTTCCACTTTCTAATCTGATCAGCCCATCTCTGATTTGGCTTGTTAATCATATTGCCGATTAACCATTCGCTATCATCCGCAAAAAATACGTTGTGCCATATATCCTCTTGTTCCTTTTCTGAAAACCCAAACCAAACATCTTTTCCAAAAACCTTGGATAGGCTACTAATAGTATTGTTACCAACCACTTTGCTATCCAAATCATAATTAAAACGATACGAATCACCGAACCCTAAAGTTTTGCAAATCAACTTGAAGTCAAACTTATCCTTAGAATTGAATATATCTACAATAGACTCTCTCTGTGGAACCGTTAAAACCACTTCTTGTCCATTGGAACCCAATATTTGAATGCTATTTATGAAACTGTAAGTTCGATATAATTCAAATGGAATAGCACTTTCAGGGCAACGCGGCTTGTCCCTTTCAAAGGTACATTTACCGATCAAATATTTCTGAGATTTCAAAGGCCGCTGAAAAAAGAGAATCCCTTCTTTTTCGTCCCCTATCTTACGCCTTAAATCAACCTTTAGTATCTCCGGATAAAATTTTTGCTGAGAATCCCATATTTTATTGAATTCCAATACATACATTTCACGGGTTGTGTAGCGATTCCTGATTCTGATATTTTCTTTATATGGTATATTATCAGGAACCAATGAAGACAGATACTTCCCTAGAGTTTCATTTTCGGCTTCAATGTATTTCTTGGTTTCTGCTATACCTATCTTTCTGGTTTTCTCATCACCCTGAAAAATCTTGCTGTCCTCGCTATTATCTTCATCCTTTACACCGCCGCCCTTCCGGCTGCTTTTAAAGCCTCTACGCTGGTTCAAATGATAAAAAATTCTGCCAATTTCGAGCAAAGTCAATTTTTCAAAAACCGCTTTGCCTCGTAAAATGTAAGGATTCAAATTCAGCCATTCCAGAAGAGCCTCTTCGGCCAAAGGATACATTTCGTTTTTTTTGAGTTCGCGGATGAGAAGTTTCTTGCGTAATTTTTTTCTGAATTTATTTTTTCTGGCTTGTCGGGCCTCTCTGCGTAACTGATTTTTTGAGATCTCAGAACCCTTTGTATCTCTATTCACTCCTTCCGGAAATACTCTAACGCCGGTTTTAATTATTTTCTTGTGCTCCGATTCAATTAATGCCCAGCCAATGGAGGCTGTACCGATATCCAATCCTAGGACTTTCGCCATATTATTTTCTCCAGAATCTAAAAAATTTATTTGATTTATTGACCCTTCTTAGATTACATTGGGCTATGTAATTTCATTACATCTTTGAAATCTTTTCACAATAAGGCTATATGCCGTAGATGAAAAGTCTTGGGTCTGGCTTAGGTCAGACCCGTTTTTATTTTATCAAGATGTGATTTTTTAGCTACAGATTCTCCTATATCAAGACGTGCTAGGAGTTTCGTCGGATGGACTTACGACTTTACCCCCTGAAATAATCTAAGCAACTCATAATTAGACTGCAATAGTTAGTTTTTCTTTGGCAATACTGACTAATTCTGCGTCGGCACCATCTTATCAACGAAACAAAATCCCACCGTGGCCGTTTAGGTAGAATCATTAAACAACGTGTTTATCGGTGTGGCTCACAAATGGTAGAGAACACTTCAGTCTGAGCGAAGTCGAAGACTGATTTTACTAAACTTGGTCATGGTTCGACTCCGCTCACCATGACGTATGTGAGTAAACCCGATAAGCACATTAAACAAAGCAGGAGAAAAAAATATGACCAGCACGACGTATGCAAGAATCGCCGGCTTCACGTTTATCTTCTACATTGCGGCCGGTATTACCCAGATGATACTCCATGGCCAGGCCACCGCCGGCGAGGGAACCGCCGCGAAGTTGGCGACCAGCCCTCATTACTTTCGTTAATGTATTATACCGCTAAGCTTCATCAATGAGCTGCGTTTTTTTCAATCCCCTCTTTATTATTTTTTGATTTTGTTATCTGCTTCACTTACATTAGCCGCATTCTGCATAAAACCTATTCTATGCGGAAGTGACCAATCGATTAACGTAAAAAGGAGTATATTGTGAGTGACATGAGAAATAAGCGTGGATTCCGTATGATCCGGTTCACACAGTGGCTGGTATTGGCCGTTGTGCTTGCTGCCGCGACGTCTTGCGGCAGCAGTTTTACCGATTCCCGCGACGGCAAGGTCTATAAGACGATCAGGATCGGTGACCAGGTTTGGATGGCGGAAAATTTAAATTTCGATGCCGGGGAAGGCAGTTATTGTTACAAAGACGATA
>JAEUSK010000154.1 GCA_016787925.1 bacterium
AGCGAATGAGAATACGGGTTGGCCGTCTGATGCCCGGACGCCTCTAAAACGAATCTGGGACAGAGACTGGTTGTTGACAAACAGCGATTCGCCCCACTCTTTATTCAGAAGATTCATTAAATTGAAAACATCCATCGTCAGCTCGAATTTACCGTATCGGTCTGTTACCGGAATTTCCTGGGATAATTTGAAATCGACTCGATTGACCCACGGCGAGGTGCTTGCGTTTCTTCCAATGATTTTACCTCGAGCTTTATCCAACACGGGATCATCGCTGATCCAGTCGTCCAGATCTACCCACAGCTGTTGTGGCGTGCGGGTATCGGAAGCGCTGGTACCAACTAAAACGATGTCGTTAATATCTCGTGGGACATAAATCAAATCATTCGAGGACGCGCCGTCGGCGTTCACGTCGCCGTTATACACTGTTGAGTATGGTTGACCGGAGCGGCCTGAGTAGAAGAACGAAACAGTTGTTTTCCAGTTCTTTACAAATTCAAGGCTCTGCGAAACAGAAGCGATGATCGCATGGCGCTGTTCATAGTTCGAAGTGGCTGTTATCTTTTTGTTATTTGGATCGCCTTTAGTAGGATTAAACTGCCAATTTGAAAATGCGATACTGCTCGTCGCGCTGGTCACGTCCGTAGAACGGCCGAGAGTATACGCTACCGCTGCATATAGGCCTTTGTCGTAACTGCCGGCAAAACCGGAGGCAAAAGTCTTCTGCAACTGTACGGTGAAGTTATACTGATAACCATTCTTCGAATTGGTCAGATACATGACGTTTCCATATGTTTTTGTGAAAGTCAACGTATCCTGACGCGTGGGTCTGATTGTAGGCGAACCCATACTTGCACTCGGAACAGCCGTCGTGCTTATGGTGCCAAAACGGGGACGGCCGTCATTTGGAGACCAGGTTTGAGCTCCAACAAGGCTGATGTCCTGGAACATGGCATCATAAATCGGATCAGATGCGATTAATTCAAGTGTGCCGATCAGCCCTCCGGGGAGTTCATGATCGATGGCAAGATTTAATCGCGCAACCTGGGGATACTTGAAGTTCTTGTCCATTAAGTTGATGGTTGAGTTAAATCCTTGCCCTAGGCCCAACCTGTTTTCGATCGGCTGATTCAGAGGATCAGGATTAAAAGTCAGAGGACGAGCTGTGGCACCGCTAAAAGAAACCGTGCCGAAGTCAGCGCCCGTGTTCGAATACTGATTGGAGATCCACACATAAGGGCTTCTTCCTGAGAAAATGCCGAGTCCGCCGCGAACTTGAGTTGCATTGTTATCAAACACATCCCAATTGAATCCCATGCGGGGCGAGAAAAGTAGGTTACCGCTTGCGACTTCGTCCGTAGTTTTGTGGCCATAGGTTGCAAGATCGGATGCCAGTGCAAATGTATCGTTGGCTGACGGCTTGTCGCTAATGATCGGCACGTCAATTCGTAATCCTAATGTCAGCTTAAGATTTGGCAAGATCGACCATGCGTCCTGAGCATAAAATCCTAACTGTGATACGCTGAATTTGGCCAGTGGATCGGCTCCGGTAGAACGTTGAAAAGTTTCAGGATCCAGCGGATACGTCAGGAAATACGCGTTGAGCGTAGGACTTGCGATCGTACCAGTATCTCCGTTGGCTGAACGGATAAATTGCGTCAAGCTATTGTACTGATAACGGCCATTATATTGCGGCAGGAATGAGTTCTTGAATGAGAAAAATTCATTGTGCGTACCGACTGTGAAAGTGTGATCGCCCATAAAATACGTCACATTGTCCGTCAGTTCTAAGATACTTTGTTTCAGAAGATTATTCTGTGAGAACTGCTCGGTGCCAACGACCATCTGTGACCCGCCATTATTAATGATGACGTTCGGAAATCGCATATTTCCTGGATCCTCACGGTGGTCATCGATATTTGAATAACCGATGGTCAATTCATTATAAAGTGATTTTGCAAGTGTGCTGTTAAGCTGCATAACCGTTGAATTCGTAGTGTTCTTGAAAATATAGCCGGCATCGCCAAATCGGAAGCCCGTGCTGCTGCTGCTGGTGCTCTGGCCGGTAACGCGCCGCAGAATTTCCTGATCTGCTTTGACATAATTATGGCGAACGGTCAGGCGATGTTTATCATTGATATTGTAATCCAACCTTACGAATGCCTTGTTACTTGTGATAGGCACATCCCGCATATTAAATCCGCCCGGGTCATAACCGTATTTTGTTTTTAGAAAATCTCGGAGCGCTTGAGCGGTATCAGCAGGAATAGCGATGAAATCTGTTGCATTACTGTCGCCCGTGATCCCGTAATCCGTTGGGTCCGTGCGGCGTGTAATTTCACCATTGACGAAGAAGAATAACTTATCTTTTATGATCGGCCCGCCGACGCGGAAACCGGCAGTTTTTTCGCTGAAGTCGGTGATTTTTACATCGTTAAGTTTATTCCTTACCAAGTCCTGGCTCTTGTAAAAATAATATCCTGAAGCTTCAATATTATTTGTTCCTGAGCGCGTGATCGCATTGATTCCTGCGCCGGTAAAACCGCCCTGACGAACGTCATACGGCGCAATGACAACCTGAAATTCCTGAATAGCGTCCAAGCTGATAGGGGAAGTGCTTGCTTGTCCGCCGGGAGTTCCGCTGGCTGCTAAACCGAAGAGGTCATTATTGACAGCGCCGTCAATCTGGATATTATTAAATCTATTATTACGGCCTGCAGCGCTGTTGCCTGCGAATTGGGGGGTTAACCGTGTAAAGTCGCCGAAATCACGGCTCAAAGTCGGCATCGTCTGAATTTCCAGATTGGAGACGGTCTTAGCGGCACCGGTTCTGGATTCACTAATGATCGGATTTCTCTCAGAGACTACTACGATGGCTTCGCCTTCGATCGTTTCTTCCACAACTTTAAAATCTACGCGGCGATTTTCGCCCAAGGCCAGCATAATGTCTTCACGCCGGTCTTCCTTATAACCAATATAGGTCACAAAGATCGTGTAAGGACCGCCGACGCGCATAGCGGGAATATTATAACGGCCGTCCGCACGGGTTGCCGCGCCGAATCTTGATCCGGAGGGTACGTGCAGTGCGATAACGTTAGCGCCGTACACCGGTTGCCCGTTGTTGTCCGTGACAATTCCATTTACAGACGCAGTGGTAACGCTTTGGGCGGTCACCGTCTGTACGGAAAATAGACAAGCAAACACCAGAATCCCTGCGCAAAGCCAGAGAATAGGTCTGCTCATGAGCAAAGAGGGTAAATTCTTTGACATTCTGAGTTCTCCTTCTAGATTAGAGTGAATGTTAGAGGTACAGATAGGATAGTTAGTTAATACTTGCATGTTAAAAAGAAATCTGAAAGGGCCGACGCATAAGTGAATCAGGTTAATTTATGCGCGAAGTGTTGGGGAAATATTATCGAATTGTTAAGAAATCTGCAAGCTATTTTTACAAAAGTTTTCTTAATAAATTTATTTGCCAATCCCTGTTTACAACTTGAAATTCTTGGAAAGAATCATTACTTTGGCAGCCATGTTTTTGCGCCTGTAGCTCAATTGGATATCCCGCCAAGGCGGGGCGGAGCATGTTTGTGAAATACTGTGTTTCTTATACATTGGCGATTAAACTCGTACTATCCTTGACCAGAGAAGAAAAATGAAAAACAAACAACACGAAATGAATATTGGAAGAGTTGGAAAGTCTAAGCTTTGTGAACTGACGATGTTTTTACTTTTTTGTTTAGTGTTATTCATTAAAATTTAGTTATTCAATATGTTGTGTCATTAATTTATTTGCGCCCGTAGCTCAATTGGATAGAGTGTTGGCCTCCGGAGCCAAAGGTTGTGGGTTCGACCCCCGCCGGGCGCACTATTTCAGTATTTGAAACAAATCGGAGTTTCTTCATGGCAGAAAAAATCACGAAACGGTCACAGGATTATTCGCAATGGTATGTCGATATTATCATGCAGGCCCAGCTTGCCGATTATGCGCCCGTCAAGGGCTGTATGATTATTCGCCCCAACGGCTATGCGGTATGGGAACATATCCAGCAGGCGCTTGACAGTATGTTCAAAGAAACCGGTCATGTAAACGCCTATTTTCCACTGTTCATTCCGGAGAGCTTCATGAATAAGGAAAAGGAACATGTCGAAGGGTTTTCTCCGGAGTGCGCTGTCGTTACGCACGGCGGCGGCAAAAAACTGGAGGAGAATCTCTATATACGCCCTACGTCGGAAACAATAATCTGGAGCATGTATCAGAAATGGATTCAATCTTACCGTGATCTGCCGATTCTAATCAATCAGTGGGCCAACGTGGTTCGATGGGAAATGCGTACAAGGCTGTTCCTTCGTACAACCGAATTTCTATGGCAGGAGGGCCATACCGCGCACGCGACGTATGACGAAGCGGAAGCCGAGGCCGTACTGATACTAAATTTATACAAGACATTTGCAGAAGAGTACATGGCATTGCCGGTCATTCACGGAAAGAAAACAGATTCTGAAAAATTTGCGGGGGCGTTGCATACCTACTGCATCGAAGCCATGATGCAGGACAAAAAAGCCCTTCAGGCGGGGACTTCGCACAATCTCGGCCAGAATTTCGCTAAAGCGTTCGACGTGACTTTCCAGGATGAAAAAACACAGCTCCAGCATGTATGGGCAACAAGCTGGGGAGTGAGCACGCGGCTGGTGGGCGCGCTGATCATGGCGCACAGCGACGATAACGGCTTGGTGCTACCGCCGAAATTAGCGCCGACGCAGGTTGTTATTATACCTATATTCAAAGACGATGAAGAAAAAGCCAAGACCGTCGAAGCGGCGCAAAAAATAAAAAGCATTCTCAAACCGTTGGGCGTTCGTATCCACATCGACGATAGAGATCAATATCGTCCGGGATGGAAATTTAACGAATGGGAAGTCAAAGGCGTTCCTATCAGAATGGAACTTGGTCCCAAGGACCTCGCTGCCGGACAAGTTATCTGCGCCAGACGAGATAAAACCGAAAAGTCGGATAAAGTCACTATGAAAACGGATGAGGTGACAACGAAAATTCCGGCTCTGCTCGACGAGATTCAGAAAAACCTTTTTGACCGGGCCAAAAAATTCCGTGATGATAACACCTTCTTTGTTTCGGATTATCCTCAATTGAAAAAACTGATGGAAGAGGATGGCGGATTTGCAAAATGTTTCTGGGCGGGAAGCAAAGAAGATGAAGCAAAAATAAAAGAAGAAACCAAAGCGACGATTCGGTGTATTCCGATGGATCAAACCGGTGAAAAGGGAAAATGTGTGCTGACCGGAAAAGAAACGGATGTTCAAGTCATCTTTTCGAAATCATATTGATATGTAGGACAAAGCTCACCGTCGGCGATCAAGAGATGATGGGGTAAGGTATGTTTGCACATGAAATTGGCTCCGGACTGCCGGTTGTATTTATCCACGGTTATCCGCTGCACCACCGCACATGGGAAAACCAATTTTCCTTATCGGATTCATTTAGAATACTTGCACCGGACATGCCGGGCTTCGGGCAATCCGGTATTGAAAATGAATTGTCCATGGAAGGCTATTCGGACCGCATTGCCGATTTACTTGACGAAAAGAAAATCGACAAAGCTGTAGTCATGGGACATTCGATGGGCGGTTATATTTCACTTGCGTTTGCGGCTCGTCACGAAAATCGGTTATTGGGCCTCGGATTGATATGTTCCCAGGCAGGCGCGGACACGGAGGAAGCAAAAGCAGGCCGCTTGAAGAACGCAGAACGAGTTGAAAAAGAAGGATTTGATTTTATCATTACCACGATGTCTGAAAAGCTGTTATCGCCGTCTCGGAATACGAATGACTCAGCTCTGCTGATTAAGTTAAAACTAATTATGAAAGAGGCGTCTCCTAAGGGTGTTACAACAGCGCTAAAGGCGATGGCTGGGCGAAAAGATCAACTTGGGGCGCTCAGAAATTTATCCGTTCCGGTGTTCATTGCAGCCGGAACAGACGATGTGTTAATACCGGTTGAAAAGTCGGTACGAATGGCAGAAGCTGCTAAACTGTCCACATTTGAACTGTTTGAAGGATGCGGACACATGCCTATGATGGAAAAACCTCAAGAATTTAATCTTGCCATGAGGAACTTTCTAAAGAAGATATCTGTATAGCCTCTGCCGCTCTGATAGACCATCCAATTCTATCATTTCTCTAAAATTCAAGACCGAGCTGCTCATGTAATATTCCCGCGCAAAAAGTTTTCCGGTGTATGGTTGAGAGTCCGTGCTTTCGGATGGCGCTGATGTGATCCGGGGTCGGATAGCCTTTGTGTTTTGCAAATTGGTACAGCGGAAATATCTTATCGTATTCCACCATGAGCCGGTCGCGCGTCACTTTGGCCAATATAGATGCGGCCGCAATGGAGAAACTCTTGGAATCGCCTTTCACAATCGCTTTTTGCCGTGTTCCGTAAAAGTGATTTTTTGGAAACGCTTCGGCGTTACCGTCGATGAGAACGTAGTCCGCTTTGATCGGCATGGATTCAATGCACTCGCGCATACCCTTGAGCGACGCTTGTAAAATGTTGATCTTATCAATTTGCTCATGATCGATTATAGCGATATGGAATGCCAGCGCCTGTTTTTGGATCACTTCAAAGAATGTTTCGCGCTGTACTTCATTCAGTTGTTTTGAATCCGTAACGCCTTCAATGATAAAATCTTTCTCGAATATCACTGCTGCGGCCACTACCGGACCGGCTAAAGGCCCGCGCCCGGCCTCGTCAGTTCCCGCCACGCAGCGGTGGTGGTGGTCCCAGCATTCTGTTTCAAATTTCAACAGCTCATGTGTCATGAGTAATCACGTTTTTAATTGAACCTAAATAAAAAAGGGTTGAACGGCTTAGAGACCATTCAACCCTTTTCCAATAAATATCGTCTTAATTAGTTCTTGGTCTCTTCAGCCCCGGCTTGTTGGCGGGCATTATATTCCTCGACTAATTTTGCTTCTTTGGCTTTTTCAAATTCAGTAGACGACAAAACAATCTTCTTATTGTCTTTATCAAATTCGATAACCACCAGATTTAACTCTACGCCTTCCGCAAAAGAATCTTTCTTATCGGATTTCGGCAGGTGAGAAGAAGGAATAAATCCTTCGACGCCTAACGGCAATTCAACAATCAGACCTTTTTCGATTGTGCGGCTTACTTTGCCTGTTGTTTCTGTTCCTGGTGAATAAGCTTCGATAAATCCGTCCCATGGATTTTCACCTATGTGTTTATGGCTCATTGAAATGCGGCGATTTTCTTTGTCAATACCCATGATCACGACTTCAATATCATCGCCTTTTTTCACGATTTCATTCGGGTTACGAACTTTACGTGTCCATGAAAGATCAGAAATATGAACTAGTCCGTCAATACCGGGCTCGAGTTCAACGAAGACGCCGAAGTTGGTCAGATTCCGAACTTTTCCAAGATGCTTGCTGCCGAGAGGATATTTCGATTCGACATTTTCCCAAGGATCATTTTGTAATTTCTTGATTGACAAGGAAACTTTACGTTCTTCAGCAACGATGCTAACCACTTCCGCTTCGATTTCGTCGCCGATATTAAATACCTGAGAAGGGTGTTTAATCGTTTGATTCCATGACATTTCTGATATATGAATTAATCCCTCAATTCCCTTTTCGAGTTCAATAAAGGCGCCGTAATCCGTGATGGAGACAATCTTGCCCTTAACCAAGGTATTCACCGGATATTTTTTTGCCGCTTCTACCCACGGTTCTGCCTGCATTTGTTTCATGCCTAAGGAGATGCGGTCTTTTTGTTCATTGAAATCAATGACCATGACCTTTACTTTTTCATCCAGTTTCACTATCTCGGAGGGATGTTTAACACGGCCCCATGACATATCGGTAATATGCAGAAGCCCATCCACACCACCGAGATCGATGAATGCGCCAAAATCGGTAATATTCTTAACGGTGCCGTCCAATATCTGGCCTTTTTGAAGCTCGGTAAGAATACGTTCGCGCTGTCCCTTAGTAGATTCTTCGATCAGTGCGCGGCTGCTGACGACAACATTCTTGCGGAGATTATTCAATTTCACAACTTTGAATTGCATCTCACGATTGACGTATGCGTCAAAATCACGGATCGGCTTGACGTCTATTTGCGAACCGGGTAGGAAGCAGTCGATGCCTAATACATTGACCACCATGCCGCCTTTGATTCGTTTTGTGATCGTTCCGCTGACCACTTCGCCGGTTTCATGCATTTTGGTAATTCGCTCCCATACGCGCATGAAATCCGCTTTTTTGTGCGAGAGAATGATCTGACCTTCTTTATCTTCAATATTATCCAAGAATACTTCAATATCATCGCCGATCTTGAATTTTTCCAGATTGGTTCCAAATTCCGCTGTGGGAATGATACCTTCGCTTTTGAAGCCGATATCAACTTTGACTTCTTTTTCACTGATGGCGAGAATTTTTCCTTTAACAATTTCACCCTGAGAAATCGTAGTTAAGGTCTTTTCGTAAAGGGATTTGTAGTTGTTAAATTCGGTTTCGTCATAATCCCCGTTCATTTCTTTAAATTGGGCGAGGGGGATGACTTTTTTGCCGTAATCGCGTTTGAGGTTTAAGGTTTTAGTTTCTGACATTTAATTATTTCTTTGCAGTGATTTCAACCTGGTCACTAGGAACAGGCTGCACATTATCTCCGCAAAACTCCTTTTCTGTAATCCCGAATAACCGGGTGTTGGTGATGCGTCTGTGCTTGACGCGTTATTGTTAACTCCTTATTTCAAGGGTGTGCAATATAGGTCAAGAGGATTTTATATGCAATAATAATTTCATTAAAATAAGGAAGAGTCCGGCAGACTTTAAAATCGTATTATTTCGAACAAGATGGCACATGTGCTGCTTTTCTAACGACAAAATCGTCAAAATCTATCTTTGAAGCGGATTTACCGGAATCGGATTCTGAACTAAGATATATGCCTATAATCTGTTCCGGAGGATCTTCTCCGAAAATTCTTACATAGTCCTCAAAAGGGTTCACGTTTTCAACAAACCATTCATTGGAAGGGTTGGATTCATTGCGGATAACCTTGGCATAGGAATCAATCATTAAACCTTCTTTTATGATGGTTGCACACGGAGATGCCGCGGGATCCCAGACATAATGGAGTGTGACGGGCATTCCGAGCCAATTCTGATAAAAGATGACGGCTACTTCAGTTATTTGGGTTTGATACCGATCGGTTTCCCCGCCCGCAGAAAATTCCCTTAATCGCCAGCGCCAGGACAGATACGGGTACTCCTTTATATGGTAACTGAACGGCTTGACCAGCGCAACAGAAGCGTCGCTCGTCTCCGACGATAAGTAGGCGTCCTCATTTTCTTTTTGAATAAAATAAAGTCTTCTGTTCGCGCGTATATAATCGTCATCCTTTTTTCGCCATCCCCACTGCTTTGGATAATCTCCCTCTTCATTGGCAGTAAAGTTATCAATAGTGAATACGCTGTCATTTACTATTACGGCTTCGACATATTCGTGGCTGAAGCCGTTTGAGATCAGTTCATCGTAGGCGCTGAATACATCTCTGATCAGTCGGAATTTTTCAGTTCGCACGTCGTACACTTTCCATGTTTCACCTGAAAACAGCAGCCGAAGGCTAATTTTTTCAAGGGCGTTGTCCCGGACAATGTGAAAACCTGTTTTTGCTTTGTCTTTATTGATCGATTCTTCTTCCCATCGAATATTTTTCTCATTGAGGTACGCGCGTAATTCAGATAAACGGGATGCGGACGTTTTCATAATGCGTTTCCGCACCGCTTCAGTATAACGTCTTTGCCATGAAACGGATAAATTTACCCAATTTTCTGCAAATGCCCGACGCGTAATTTCATTCCAGTTGAATAAATCGTCCAATGGAGTCGCTGCAAATGATTCAAGCTGGGTCTTGGCTCTTGTGCTGTCTCTCAGCCAATTTTGTAAAACGCGATAATATTGTTTTGAAGCCGCACCGGGTAACGATTGAGATGCTCCGCTTCCGGACGCACACAATAGGATTGCACCTGCCATAAGAATTTTAAAGTATTTCATGCTTTGTCCATTTTTTTAGTAATACAGTATCATGCGACCATTCGCCGTATGTAAAGTGATGTATCCAGTCACCTAAGTTAATATATTTTTTTCCTTCAAAGTGTTCTTCTTTCGGCTGATGATGATGTCCCATGATAATAATATCAACGCCTTCACTGAATTTTTTCTGCAGAAAGGCATGGATACTCGGATCATTAATATACTTCTTGTAATCCCGGTCTTGATTCCTGCTAATTCTGGACATAGTATTTGCAAGAGGAATTCCAAGATCAGGATGCAGCCATCGATACAACTGAACATTCAATTTGTTTCTGAGAATAACTTTCATAATCCGATAGGATTTGTCCAGATCAGATAGGCCGTCGCCGTGACAAAGAAATATTTGTTTTTTATCTAATTCCACTGTGCAGGAGGCGGGGTATACCGTTATGCCTAGGTTTTTCTCAAAAAATTCCTGAACCCAATGATCGTGATTGCCGCTGAGATAGTGAATGGATACACCGTGATCTATCAGCTGCATCAGCAAGTGTACGCCCGATACGCACTGTTTGGGGATCGCATGCTTGTATTCAAACCAAAAATCAAAGTAATCGCCGAGGATGTACAATTCACTCGCATCGTTCTGTATATAATCAAAAAAAGATTTGAGCACGCGGTGTTTGGTTTGCTCCATCCTCGTGTCGGAAGCGCCCAAATGAACATCGGAAATGAAATAGATTTTTTCTCTTGCTGTAGTCATGCTTCAGACAAATGGTTTCGTACAGGTAATTCGATAATAAATTCCGTTCCCTCAAATCGCTCGCTGCTGAAAAATATCTTTCCCTGATGTTTTTCAATTATGCTGTATGCAACGGACAGCCCAAGTCCTACACCGTCACCGATCTTACGTGTCGTAAAAAACGGGTCAAAAATCCTGTCGCGCATAGCGGCGTCAATTCCAATACCGTCGTCTTTTATTTTAATCTGAATAAAAGATTTTTTGAGCCCGCTGTCAATTTCCTGCAAGGACAGTTCAAGATTTTTCATGGAAGCCGATTGGATCACCCGCGTCTCAATCCAGATATGGCCCCGGTCTACATCGAGTTCAAGAATAGAATTTTCATTCCTGATTTCCCGCAGGGCATACTCCTGATATTCCAGGATCGCTTGCGCGGCATTTAGCAAGACCTGCATAAACGCCTGGCTGAGCTCTTGCGGATAACACAAGATAGGTGGCAATGGAGCAAAGTTTTTGGTTATCTTTATGCTGAAGCGATACTGATTCATGAAAAGTTCGATTATATTTCCGAGGTTATCATTTATATTGATTTCTTTGGTCTCAGATTCGTCAAGGCGGGAGAATTTTCTAAGGTCCTTGACGATTTGCATCATGCGGTTTGCGCTTTTCTCGAAACTTAGAAGAATATTGTGAATATCCCGGAGCATATATTCGTAGTCTATTGAAACCTTTAGCCGCTCAATCTCTGCTTTCTTTTCCGCAAATTCTTCAGGTGTACGGAATGCATTGTTTAATATTTCCGCATCAATAGTTGCGAGCAATTGTTTCAGGCTAACCACATACTCCTTAAAGTGAGTCGCATTTCCGTAGATATTGGCGAGCGGATTGTTCATCTCGTGCGCAATGCCTGCAACGATTTGCACTAAAGAGGCCATTTTTTTTGAGTGAATAAGATCGGTCTGGGTCTTGGTAAGTTCCCGTATCGTATTTTCTAATTTTTGCTTTTGTTGTTCCAGTATTTCGCGCTGTTTGTTTATTTCTTCGTTTTGCTTTTTGACTTCCTGAGTACGAATCTGGATACGGTCTTCTAAATCGGTATTGCGTCTCTTGATTACCCGGATTCGGTTCTGATACATTACATATCCCAAACCAGTCATGAGCATTGGCATCAATACATAAAACCACCATTGCTTCCAAAATGGAGGACGGATAGAGAATGTTAGTTCTGTAATGCCGGAGGAGTTCGAATTATTTGAAACGGCGGTACTGCAACGAAATGTATATCGGCCGTGGTCAAGATTTGTATAACGCACCTGCCGCGTTGAAGCCGGCGTACTCCATGTATTGTCAAAGCCTTCCAATTGATACTGAAATTGCAGTGATTCTTCGTTGCGAAACAAAATCCCGAGAAAATGTATGTCCACATTGCGGTCATCATAATTTAGTTCAATGGGTTGATCCACCGAATAGGTAATGTTATTGGCGGAAAATTTTTTGATGTACACCGGGACGGTTTGTCTGTTTTCAAAATCAATTTTCGGAAAATAACGCGTTACGCCGCCTAAGAACGATATCCACATATTGCCTTGTTTATCAACAATCATGGCGTCGTATAACGATCCTTCATTCCCGGCCAAACCGTCGCTTTTGTAATAGATGTTTATGACCCGTTGTTTTTGAGGGTCAAATTGATGTAATCCGTGACGGGTCGAAATCCATAGGTGTCCGGAAGCATCCTGATCAATGCAGGTGATTATGGTGTTTTTAAATCCGGCTTCGCTAGAATTTATGGCCGTCAGATTCTTATTGTCCGCGTCATCATCGATGTTTAATCTGAGCAGGGCATCATCAGACCCTATCCAAAGATCATGCTGACGGTCTTCATAGAGGACGTTAATTATTTTTTCGGGTAATCTTAGCCTTGCAAAGTTGGATATTTTCGGCGAAGGTTTAGATAATTCTTCCCTGTCTATCCTGCACAGTCCATTATTGGTGCCTATCCACAGATTACCTCGATGGTCTTTGATCATTTTTCGAATATAATCATTTGGTAATCCGTCTTTACTTGTCAAGATAAGATTTCCATTTTCCGTCACGCGGTTGAGTCCGGATACGGTTCCGATCCATAAATTACCGTCATCGTCAAATTCTATCTGCCGGGTATTGGAATTTGACAGTATGCTTTTGTCGGGGTAGGGTGTAAAAACACCGAAATCGAATCGGGCAGTACCATCTTCCGTTGCAGCCCAAACCGTTCCATCCTTGTCCATGGACAAGTCTAAAATGTTCAAATTCGGAAGCCCCGATCGCCGGTCCAGATTGCGTGTCGTGTAGCGGACAGGATTACTTAGATCGCGTTGCGACGCAATAATAGAAATTCCGTTATTAGTTCCAACCCATATTCTTCCATCAAGGTCTTCCAGAAGGGGTCCCGGCGCATTGCCCGCCAGGCCTTCGGATTCCGTCAACGTATGAAATTTTTCAGTAGAAATTTTTGAGATGCCGCTGCTGAAGGCGGAGATCCAGATATTATTCTCCCTGTCCGTGAAAATAGAACGGATTGAATTATTCATTAATCCGTTTTCCGAAGTATAGTTTGAAATGATGAAACCCCGTTCGTGCGCGGTGTGTGACTGATCAGCAAACTGAGAAAAATTAAGTTTGCTTATTCCCTTGGCCGTCGCGACCCATAGATTACCCGGAATGTCAACAGCAATATCGCGTATCTCGTTGCTCATCAGGCCGTCTGAGGTTGTAAAATTCCTGAATTTATATGGATTTTGTGATGAAATAATGTCTACCAGTTTGTTCAATCCGGATTTAGTACCAACCCATATTTCGCCGGCCGGATTTTGTACGATACAGGTAATGAAGTTCGAACCAAGCCCATGGCGATTCGTGAAATTTGTTACGGTATACTTAGTCTCTGAATTAAACACAATCAAGGATAGTCCGTTCTCGGTGCCAATCCACAAACGATTTTCTTTGTCTTGAAATATTTTGGTAACTGCGTTGCCTGCAAGGCCTTGAGCTTTGCCGATAGCGAGCGAGGAATTCACTTTATATATTCCGTTAACAGATTCCATGTTCAGGCGCAAAACTCCGGCATTGCGCGAGCCGACCCACAGAAAACCGTATTGATCGACATGCATGCATGTATAATCCAAGCTTGGTAATCCATTACGCGAGTCAATTTTTTTTAGTGATCGAATATACCCATCAACGGCGACATCAAAAACAGATATGCCGTTGACCATGAGTGCCCAAAGAGAGCCATTCTTGTCTCCGAGCATCTCTATTCCGATATTGCTCGACAGGCCGTCCTGTTTTGTATAAGTCCTAAATTCAAATCCGTCGTAACGTGTTAATCCTGAACTTGATATAAGCCAGATAAATCCTTTCGAGTCCTGTGTAATAGAAGAAATTTGCGACTGGGGGAGTCCATTCTCGTTGGTATAATTTCGAACAGGTAATTTTTGAGAGAACCCAATAACGGGAACTAGCAGCAGCGCCATGGGTCTAAAGAATCTATAGAATTTTGAAAGTGAAATCATTTCTATTACCTGAAGTCTCTCGTCCTTATGGTGAAAGTAGCCTGAGTCATTTCCACTAAGTAGAGAGTGTTTCGGATCGTATTTTTAGCGAACCAATGAAATAGGGATATCTAGGATACCTACAAAGGCCATTTAAGCAGGATGTGATCGAAATGACCGCAGACGTAAGATAATAAGAACCAGCAATAAAATAAAGGTCAGGATGGAAATAAATATTGAGAAAACGTCTCCATTACACGTGAAAAACGTCTCTTGCGGCTGAATCCATACAGATCCGGCTAATATCTCCTGAGTCCCGTTTTGGGTTTGCGCTAAGACATTGCCGTAAGGATCAATTATAGCTGATACACCGGAATTGGCGCATCGCAATACACTGACGCGATTCTCGACTGCACGCAGGACCGCAATCTGCGAATGCTGTATCGGGGCAAAAGTGCCGTCATACCACGCATCGTTGGTTACGATTGCCAATATTCTGGCGCCATTTTGGACTCCTTCCCTGACTAACTGCGGGAAAATAGATTCTAGGCATACAACAGCAAATACTTTTACTGAATCAGCTTGTAGGGTATCATTGAACAAGGGCAACGTAAATATGTTTATGGAGTCTCCGGCATAATAATCAGGAATACCCACATCCATGGCCATTTCTTTCATAAAAAATAAAAATGATGGAACGAATTCTCCGAACGGCACCAGATGTGTTTTGTCATAGGATACGAAGCCGCCGCGGTCGGGACGTATCATATAAATAGAATTGTAGTAATGGCCTCTCGGCTTTCCATCGGCATGCATTGTCGTTTTTCGATCCGGAATTCCGGTAATAAGTGTAGTCCATTGCATGCGAAGCTCGATGCGTATCGCGTCAAATTTTGTTTTATCTACCCGAAGCCTTGCCGGGATCGCTGTCTCCGGCCATAAAATGACATCGGCATTCTTGTGCTTGACCTCATGCGTGAGCCGCATAATTTCTGTATAGGCGAAATCTTTTTCAAGCCACTTTCGATTTGGTTCAATATTGGGCTGAATGATCGCTGCCTGAATGCTCTTGCCTCCAGAATATTTTTCTGAATTGAGAACTACGAATCCATAGAGAAGCGGAATAAAAAAAACTAAAAGTAAACTCATGATTAGGCGACGCATGCTCCATGGAATTGAAATATCGCCGGACCGGACTTTTTTTATGACGAAATAGGTAAGTACATTTATCAGCACAACCCAAAAAGTAATCCCGTTGATACCTGTAAATTCGATGTATTGGATCAGAGGCGTGTAATACGTCTGTGTCGTAGGAAAAAGATGCCACGTAAAACCAAGTTCGCCCATGGACTGCAAATATTCAAGCGAGGTCCACACAAATGGTGCAAATACAAATCCTTTTGCGCCGAATTGTTGGCAAATAAAATTCTGAACTAAACCAAAAATGCCCCATAACAATGCAAGGTAGATTATGGTGCCGAGATACATGCCGGTCGCCTGGATCTGAGTGGCTCCTGAATTCCAGTTCATCCAATAAATGAAAGCCCCGATTGAGAAAAGTCCCAGAAGGTAGCCGGTGCGGAAGCCGCTTTTAAATAAATCTTTTTCAAGAATAAAAAAAAATGGGACGAGAACGAAATAAGAAAAAAAGCCGGTTAAGAAAGGGGGGAAACTGAAGAAGTATAATACGATCGTCAGTGAAAAGAGGGCTATTCTGCTGCTTGCCATTAATTACATGTTTTTGGAATTTTAAATTCTAAAGAAAACTAAGACGACATGAAAATATAGAATTCAATTTTTGTATTATCGCTTTCCATTTGGTTTAAACTGAAGGTACGTATATTCTTTTAATCCTAATTCATACATATCTAAGAGTTTCACGCCTTCACTGGGTTTGATTACGCCTTCTTTGATACGCTGATCGACAACCTTCTTAATCAGTTTAATAATCTCGTTTTCGTTGTATTGAACCAGAGATAGAACTTGCCCGATATTCGAACCCGGGATAATTTCTTCGACGTAATAATTCTCAGGTTCTTCGTCATCCATAAATATGTGCACTTCATTCACACGGCCAAACAAATTATGCATATCGCCCATAATATCCTGGTACGCCCCAAGCAAGAAAATACCGAGATAATACGGCTGACCATTAAGCGGATGCAGTTCCAGCCTGTCCTTCATGTCCTTAAGGTCAATAAATTTTCCGATTTTCCCGTCGGAATCGCACGTGATATCCACTAACGTTGCCCGTTTGACCGGCTCCTCATTTAGACGATGAATAGGAACAATCGGGAACAAGTGGCCGATGGCCCAATGATCAAGCAGAGATTGGAAGATAGAGAAATTACATAAGTACTGTTCAGCCAGCCTTGGTTCAAGTTCCGCAAGTTCTTCCGGTATGATGGTCATATTCTTTGTGTATTCCCGGATCACAAAAATGATTTCCCAAAAAAGATTTTCAACTTTAGCTTTTTCAGACAGCGTCAGATAACCCAACGAAAAAAGAGAATGCGCTTCTTCACGCCGCTGAATGGCGTCGTGATATGCTTCAAGATAATTCGTATTTTTCTTATGTAATTGGTGCCGGATATCCAGCATTTCCTGAATGATGTCGGGATCGTCGGGCGTAAAATCAACTTTCTTATAGTTCTGATTTTTTTCGATATTGCCAAAAATTTCCAGTATCAGGACAGAATGGTGGGCTACAATGGCGCGCCCGCTTTCCGAAACGATATTGGGGTGGGGAACGTCTTCGCTATTGCATACTTCAAGAACCGTATAAACCACGTCATTGGCGTATTCCTGCATCGTGTAATTCATACTGCTTCGAAACGTTGTGCGCGACCCGTCATAATCAACACCCATGCCTCCACCGACGTCGATGTATTGAATGGGCACACCCATCTTGTGTATGCTGACATAGATGCGCGCGGCTTCCTTAACAGCGGCTTTGATAGTTCGAATATCCGGAACCTGCGAACCGATATGAAAATGCAGGAGCTTGAAAACATGCTGAAGGTTATTTTCCTTGAGGATTTCAATTGCCTCGATAAGCTCCGGTGTGCTGAGACCGAACTTTGACTGATCGCCGCTTGAGGCTTCCCACTTTCCCGTACCTTTTGTGCTGAGTTTCGCTCGTATACCTATAGCAGGTTCAATATTCAATTCTTGCGAAATCTGCAGAATTTGGCGAAGCTCGGACAGTTTCTCCACGACTAGAATGATATTTTTTCTCAGTTGTTTTCCTAAAAGCGCCATACGAATGTAGGCAGCGTCTTTGTAGCCATTGGCTATGATCAGTCGGTCTTTATCTTCAATCAACGCAAGGGCAACGTACAGTTCGGGTTTACTTCCGCACTCTATCCCATATCCGTAGGTAATGCCTGCATCCAGTATTTCTTCTACGGCCTCACGAAGTTGATTAACTTTGATCGGGAAAACGCCGTAGTAGTTCCCCTGATAATTGTATTCACTGATGGCCGCCCTAAAACTCTCATTAAGTTCCTTGACACGGCTTCTCAAAATATCTTGAAAGCGAATCAGAACCGGAAGTTCAATTCCCCGTGAATGAACTTCCTCAATTACAGTATGTAGATCAATGGCTTTTTCGGGATCTTTGGTGGGCGTTACAGCGATATGGCCTTTGGAATTGATATGAAAATAACCTGCTCCCCATTCTTTCACGTTGTAGACTTTATTGGATTCTTCAATATTCCATGCCAACTGCATTTCCTCCTCGAGATAAAGACTTATAAGAAACTATTAAAATTAATTCGACTTAAAACGGACTTAATGATTTTTCTTATTCTGTAATTTCTTGTCATACCACTCACTTTTTTTGACGAAAAAACATATTAAAAGGGGAGTATAAATGCAATAGAAAATATTGGAAATTCATAATAAACCTTGACTTGCCAAAAATAGTTTGTTAATTTGCGTTCATAAACCAAGAATTAGACAATGTTAGGTTTGATGAAAGATAAGAAATTTAGATTATTGTATTTTCCCGAGAGTCAATCGGAAATGCGGGAGATAATAGTATCCCGTAATCGGTTGGTTTTTATGCTCACCGCGGTCATTTGTTTTTTGTTTATAACCATGACGGGGCTTGGCATATTATTTTCAACATATACGGGTGACGAGCGTCTTGCCGAACTAAACACTGAAAATGGGATTTTGAGAAGCAAAATTTTGTCAATAGGACAACGGGTCAAGAATATTGAAAATGAGATAAACACACTTCATACAAAAGATAGTGAATTGCGTTTAGTTTCAAATCTGCCCGATGTGGAAGATATGCTCAAGGATGCCGGCATCGGCGGCAGTGATTTTCAGATTGATTATAATCCGGACTTGATTTCTTCCGACGCAGACGAACTGATACGATCCAATCTGAGAAATCTGGATAAATTAGAAGCTAGTCTCAGCCTTGAAATGCAAAGTTATTCTGAACTTCAAAATCAAATTAATTCGCGCATGAATCAGGTGAATTATATTCCATCCATTTGTCCGATAAAGGTGGGGCGTGTGACGGATCGTTTTGGCGTTCGTAAATCGTTTCGGTCATGGAAAGCGCACACCGGCTTGGACATTGCATCGCGATGGGGAACACCCGTCTATGTCACAGCTGACGGCGTTGTCGAGACGGCAACTTGGCGCGGCGGGTACGGAAAATCTATCATTGTAGACCACGGCAATGGAGTTAAGACGCTTTACGGGCATTTATCGTCGTATCACGTACGTAACGGGCAAAAAGTTAAGCGTAATCAGAAAATCGCAGAAGTAGGCAGTACCGGATTATCAACCGGGCCGCATTTGCATTATGAAGTGCGCGTCAATGATATTTGTCAAAATCCCGAATTATATATTTTTTTCGACATGATCAGTTATCTTGAAGTAAGATAAATAATAAGTTCTAATCGACAGCGCCCGCATAGATCGTCAACGGCATTCCCACAGATATTACATCACCCGTTAACCTGTTCCACTCTTTTATCCGGTCCTGACTCACTCGATAGAGAGCCGCAAGCCGTATTAGTGTGTCACCGGCTCTTACGTAGTGCACAATTTTTTTGGACATCGTCAATTCTATTTTCAGCCTGGCATTAATGAAAACCACATCGGATTTGAGATTGTTCCACTTTAGGATGTCAGATACCGGCACATCGTATTGTTTTGAGATTTTGATAAGCGACTCGCCTTCCTGTACGGTATGTTCAATAAAGAAAGAAGATGTAGTTGTCGAGATAGCGCCATAGGTCGTGTCCGGCCTCGGGTCCGAAATGTTTATTTCTTTCGGCAATAGTAATTCCCAGCGTCCATCCGGCAAAACATTTTTCATGATCCAATAGTTATGAAGTTTAAGCATCTTGTAATTTGTCCCTTGCTCTTTTGCCCACTGTCCAAGATCCGAAAGCGGCCCTGCGACGCTGACGGGATGAGTTGACTCATCGTATGGACGGTGATAATCACTGTCCGCTAATACAAAACCGTAACTGTGCGGGTGTTCAAGAATTTCCTTCATAACGACTATATGAAAAATATAGTTGCGCGTTTCTTTGTTCAAAAAAAGATCGAAATAATTATTTTCCTTTTGTTCTTTAACGACCCGGTTGATATTTGCCAGTCCGTTGTTGTATGCCGCAGCGGCCAATGACCAGCTGCCTAATTCCGCACGCAAGCTTTTTAACATCCGGATGGCGGCCCGCGTTGATTTCTCTACGTGAAATCGTTCGTCGATTTGTTTATCTACCCGCAATCCCCAAAGTTTACCCGTAGAGGGAATGAATTGCCACAGTCCGGCGGCATCGGCATTCGAGTAGGCGTCAATACGCAATGAACTCTCGGCCACCGCCAAATATTTTAAATCATCCGGGGCATCCATTTCTTTCAGAATCTTTTCGAAGAGCGGGAAGTATCTGCGTGTGCGTTTTAATTGTAAGAAAATGCGGTCATCGTTTCCAATGCGCGAGTAATAAATATCCTCCATTCGTTCCTTCACATCCGGAATTTCCAGTGGGACACGCTCGCCACAGAATGAAAACGTATCTGGCAGCGCGGGAACAAAAATTTTGTTATCTATTCCGGGATGAACCGATGAGTTTTTCGATTCATTCATTTGAACCGAAATCAGAAGACAAAAAAGCGTGATAAATGTTTTAATGATCATAGCGTCGTCACTTTATATTAGATGAGAATTTATAAAATAATACCCGCATCGAGTCTTACAATCAAGCGGAATTGAAGTAAAATAAAAAAAGCAGGTATCAATTAAGATACCTGCTTTCAAAACCGAAGAGGGTGTGTAACGTCCCCTTGCTCAACTAATCTTACAGTTGTGTAACCCAGATGGAACCACTGTAAGGTAATTCAAATTACTTCTTAGTTGATTTCT
>JAEUSK010000155.1 GCA_016787925.1 bacterium
TGCAGCAGCGTTTGCGGCGATACGTATTCCATATTCAATGCCACCCTGCTGTGCGGCTTATATTTTTCAAGCTCAGGATATACGTTGACGATATCATGCCAAAATTGGTCAACGGTTGCGGATAAAGGCAATTCTATTGTAACCTCATCCGTTCCCGCGATCTCCCGGCACATGGCAAAAAATTTAACTCTAATTTTCAATTTCTATTTTTCCTTATTCGACAATAATAGTCAGATTGCTCGTGTTCCCAAAAATTTCCGGAGAGTACATTTCTTCAGCTTTGGTCGATGGAAGCTCAAATCGGCCGAATGTGGTTGCCCGTGCGAGATACGTAAACGTGTGCTTACCCTGGGACATCCAGTCTGCAAAAACCAATACCCGGTCGTCACGCATTTCTGAATGATTAAAAGTGCCATACGACCACCAGCCGCCGCGGGAATCCGATCCGGTAATCGCTTTTGCAAACGAACCGCTCGTTGCCAGATTCACATTGACCGCTTCAAATCCCGCGGGAAGCGGATCATCTACCACAACAAATTTTCTATCCTGCGCAGAACTGACGTTCAATTCGATCCGGTACATTGCGCCCGCTGTGAACTTTCCGGTTGTGACGGTATTGCCCTTTTCATCAAAGAACGATTTCGTTATTTTTATTCCTTCATCGCGGGACTTGATCTTAATACCGGACTTTGGAGCATAAGTCATGCGTACGTTATAATACAGCCGTCCCGTGCCTGAAAAATTGAAATCCATCGGGAGTGATACATCCTTTTTCAGATGATTAAATTTGATATTGGAACTGTGCGTAGCGGTTGAACGCCCTTTGTAAATCTCACTGAGGATTTGTTTACCGTCTATTTGTACCTGAGATTTGAAATCAGGAATTTCTTTCTCGAATATTTTGAAATAGCTTCCCAGCGCCCAGAATACATATACATTTTCCTGCGTCGTTCTCCAGCGCCCGTCCTTTCGGTCCTGCAAAAGATATTTTACAACTTTCTCAGCCCATGAAACACTCTCTTTGTCCATCTCCAAAAATACCTGCAGAATGGCCGACGTAGTTCTAATATTTGAGTGAAACGCCCATTCAAGTCCGGCACTGACCGGTTCTTCAAAATGCGCCGTTGTCGGGTTCATTTTAATTGCATTTAACAGGTTCCGGCGAAGTTCCACTGCAATGGCACTGTTTCCATTTCCCTTGACGACGGCCTTTAACAACATGGCGCGGGCGTACAACGGCATTTCATCCCGCCGCTGGAACAAAAGCTCAGCGCTTGACGCATCGTAATATCCGTTTTCCGCCAGCGTGGCCAGCGCAAACGCATGGGTTGTGTGCCAATAGAATAATCCGTATCCGTCAATTGCAGCGGATTGCCTGACCATGTTTTTGAGATATGCCAATCCTTTGGCATAACATTCCTGATTAACTTCAAACCCTTTCGCTTTGGCATGAGTGAGAGCAAACATCGTGTAGACAGAAACGTACGGAGAAACGTATTCACCGCCTGTCCAATAACTAAATCCGCCGCTGTACTGCTGAAATTTCGGAACGTCATCCAGATATTCTCGAACCACGTCATCGACGCTTTTTGCCTTATCGGGTAATGCGTCCAATTTAAATGCTTCTACGACATCGCTAAATAAGATAATCGGAAGCGCGCGCGACGTTTTTTGCTCGAGGCAGCCGTAAGGATATCCAAACAGGTATTTAATACTGCCGTCCAAATCCACCAGTGCTGTCGAAGCCGTCTTTACAGAAACACCGCCAAAATCTTCGTATATATTCTTAGGGATCTTAATTTCTTCCTTATGGGTTTCGGTTGTACTGCCATACAATGCAACGGTTTCAGTATACGTTGGAATTTTGAGAGGAATCGAGACTTCGATCCCATCGGCCAAGTCATTCATGACGGCCTTGAATGTGAACTTGCCGGTTTTGTTGTCTCGAACATTAAAATTGTAGCGAACTTCCTGCGATGCCCCCCTTTTTAAAAATATCTCCTTTGCCGGTAAATCTTTCAGATCTACACCGTCCATTTCCGCAAATAATTTTACAGTTCCGTCTTTATCAGAATAATTATGAACGATCACACCGGCCTCTACTTCGTCCCCTATTCTTGCAAATCGCGGTAAAGCCGCGCGCATCATAAGTTCCTTGCCGACAGTAATATTCTTGTCCGCGCTCCCAAACTTGGAATCTGCGGAATGAGCAACCGCGATGATCTTGAAGCCGGTAACATTTTCAGGCAATTGAAAACGAATTTTCGCCTTACCGTACGCATCGGTCATGATCGAAGGATTCCAATAAACACATGCTTTGAAATTCTTACGTACGCTGACGGCGGCAAACATGTCGTCTCCCCCTCCACCGCCCACCCCGCCTTTATCTTTGAGGCTGGCGTTCACTATCTGATCCAAAACATATTTTCTGCTTTCGGATGTGGTCACGCCTAACTCACGGTGTTGATAAAAATAGGAGAAAGGGTCGGGCGTTTTGTAATTCACAAGATTTAACACGCCGATATCTTCGACGTAAAGCGTTACTTCAGAAATTTTGCCTTGTCTCCCATTGTCTTTTATGTCAAGTTCAAGATCAACCCATTCGTTGGGCGCAAATTTTTCCTTGACCAATTTAATGGCAACATTAAGTTTATTGGCATCGGAATTTACCGACAGCTTAGTGTAGCCGATCTTGAACGCAGGTTTGCCTAAATCTTCAAACTTATCTGCCGTAGGAAGCGCTGTACGCCCCTGTAAAAGAATTACCGACACATACGCATTGGGAATCAAATCGGCCGTCACGGGTATTTCGATAAAACTTGCATTGCCGTTGAGATCAACTGCTTTATGCGACAGAATGCCCTCACGTTCTACCGTTATCAGCGCTCTGCATTTTTCGTAGGGTGACTTCACCAGAATTTTGGCGGTTTCACCCGGATTATATGTTTTCTTGTCAGCTACTAAATCAATTGCATCGTCGTCGCGTAAATTCCATCCCGTGTATCCTTCTCCTGTCACGTAAACATAACAGGATGATATGATCTTATTGCCAAGATCATCTGAACTTGTTCCCTTAATGATATAATAGCCGGTAGACTTCGGACGTAGAAGCTTCGAAATGGGCTGCGCGGCAGAGATCACGTCATACGATGACTCAAGCGTATCTTTAACTTGTGAATTCCATTGAAACGTCCCTTCGCCTGTTTTCTCTCTGACGGAAATCCACTCGCGGCGAATAAGTTCAATCCGGACTGAATTTCCCCGAAGTTTCTTGCCTTTTGGATCCACCGTTATTACGTCAACATGCAGGTTATCACCCAGGGTATGAAACGTTGTGGTCGGCTTCAGGCCAATGTAATATTTTCCTGCATGAACGGTAACACTTTTCCTGCCGCTCACTTCCTGACGGTTTTTGTCACGCACGTCGCCTTCGATAACCAGAGTGGACGATTCGCCGACGCTGTTGTTTAAACTCATTGATACGTCGAGTAAGCCCCTTTCATTTAATACTTCAGTCTTACTGGACAATACGGTCGCGTAACTTCCTCTGTAACTGTAATAGTCATCCGAAATCGCTCCAAAATAATAATCATCATAGCCATCCGGAACAAACGAACTTTTGCTGCGCGAAACGCTCCACTTAATCTCAGCATGGCTCATCGGCGCTCCGAATAAATAATGGGCGTCTAGTGAGGCTTCCAGTTTTTCTCCCCATACGTACTCGTCCTTTTTTGTTCGAATGGTAACTTCCGTTTCAACCGGCCTGAACTCTTGCACCTGAAAACTTTCCGTTGATACTTCTTCTTTGCCGTCATACGCTTTCACAGAATAATATCCCAATGGCGCGTTGCCATCCAAGTCATACTCGAAATCAAAAGCGCCCATCGTATTCGTAGTACAATTTTTTGTAAAGATTTCCTCAGATGACGGATTGACTACTGACACCGTTACACGCCGTCCGGAACTCACCGACCAGGAGTCCTGCTGTAATTTTCTGGTAATACCTTTGAAAAGAACTTTATCTCCGGGACGATACATGCCCTGATTTGTAAACAACGTCGCAGATAAACGGTCTGCATTGCTCACACGCCAGCTTGTGGGAATATTAAATCGATAGAGTTCAACATTCTTATCAGAATTTATGTACGCCTTTTGCCCTGCTTTCGAAACAAAAACCCATTGCCTTGGCTCACTCCATTCATTTCTCGATCGTAACCCCAGCGCTTCCCATCCCGGCGTTTTGACAAATCCTTTTTCGTCAGTACGTCCCATCCACGCAATGTTCCCGGCATCATCACGAATTTCAACGGCTGCACTTCCGACCGGCCTCCCGTCTTTTAAATTTGTCAGATAAACGACATTATTTAGTCGGGAAAATTTAGCTGAAATTCCGATTTCTGTCACCTGCGCGATAGCTCGTTGTACATAGGTTTCCGAGCCGTGTTTAAATTCAATAAGAATATTTCCGTTTTTTCCAGCGCCCAACACTTCGTCAAGATCAACCGGATAGATGCCTTGTAGATTCAACGGCACATCAGGAGTCTCGGAGCGGGAACTTCCCCATTTGTCAAAGATCAGGTCTTGCTTCCACAAACCCTGATTTAATACGCTGATCAGATCATTCTCGGATAATAATGCAAGACGAACATTGATAAGTTTAGGATTCAATACCGGAACATTGAAATTATGATTCAAATAAGATTCGATGATATGTTCGCCGCTTTGAAAAAAGACGCCCGGCTCGTAATCTCCTGTTTGAAACTCGTGCACTATGTCAACGCCAAGGCTGTTGCCAAAATCATCCGTTATATTTTTGTCAAAACGCATCTCGTAATGTGTCCGGGGTTTAAGATCTATATAAATGATTGTTGAATATTCTTCGTCCCAGTAGGTGTCATACAGATATTTTATCTCAGCTTCGGGCGACATAGTTATGTGATTACGCAGCGCTTCATAATCAACACGGTTTGTCAATTTTATTTTAACCGGCTGGCTAGGCGATACGGGCGAAGAGAAACGGACTAGTTCCAGCGGTCCGTAAGTTGTAAATGAAATGGCCTTCGGCTCCCTGCCGGGCAGGCTGCCAACTTCGCCTTTCAGACCTTCTTTTATAGTAATAGTATACAGCGTAAGCATCGATAACCGGTCTAACGGTGTGACAATCAATAATCTTTTTTCTAATTTTGCGATGGCGGAGTTAGCGTATTCGTAATTATAGTTCTGCACATAGTCTTTGACCTGATTCGAGTCCGCAAGGCTCACGTCGCACTCCACCGGGCGGCCTGACTGTTCATTAGAAAGAGAAATTTTTTTCTTCGCGTCAGGAAGCAAAATATTCTGATTGAACAACAAGTATATTTTAGGCGCGGTCGTAACGCCTTTTGCGTCATCATAGATATTGGAATGAGTAAATCTTGGCCTCATCGTCTCAAATGAAAAATGGTAGGGAGCGGCTAAAAGACTGCCGGACAACGACTTGGTTCCTGCCGGAATGGTTACTTCATAACGGCTCGATAACGTGAGAATGTCGGCAGGAGTGAAGACCAAAGTATTGGTACCCATCCATCGGTACTTACCACTTATAGCGGGCGTAATCGTGAGAGGCCCCGGGCCATCGCCTTCGGGCAAAGCCTCCACGGGCATCATCGGCTGACTGAACACGACAACGACAGAATAAAATTGATTAACATCCTCGATCAATCCCTGCGGAGTTGCCGAAAGGATAGTCAACCCCTGCTCGGACGGTGCGATGGGAGCTTGTGCGTGCGACGGATCGCTGAAACTGCACCCGCTTGAGTAGAACAGAAAAGCCGAAGGCAGCAGAAAGCATACTGAGACAACAAGATAAAGGTTGACAGATTTTTGCGGTAATAATCTTTTAATCATCACGCGCCTCTTCTTTCATTCTTCTTAATTGTCCTAGGTGACCTTGAGAATAATTACGATTTGACTAAGTATGATTAAGAAATAACAGATTAATTTCAAACGTAACGATGATATACTTTACTTAATGATACCGATGTGCAGATCCTTGAGCTGGCGCGGATCAACCTCTGTTGGTGCGTGATCCATAAGGGAAACTGCGCTGTTCGTTTTCGGAAATGCGATCACATCCCTGATTGATTTCCGACCCGTTAGAACTGCAGTCAACCGGTCAAATCCAAGCGCAATGCCGCCATGGGGCGGAACACCGTATTCAAATGCCTTCAAAAGAAATCCAAACTTGAGTTCGCGTTCTTCTTGCGACATATTAAGTGCGTCAAACATTTTATTCTGAATATCTTTTTTGTGAATACGGATACTTCCACCGCCGATTTCATTCCCGTTAAGAACAAGATCATACGCTTTCGCATAAACGCTTGCCGGATCCGAATCCATTTTTTCAAGATCCCTGTCCATAGGAGCAGTAAATGGATGGTGCATGGCTATGTACCGTTTCTCCTCTGCGTCGTATTCAAACAACGGGAAATCCAGGACCCACAATAAATTGAAGTCGCTTTCGTTTATCAATTTTAATTCTTCGGCTAATTTCACACGTAAACTTCCTAAGGCGGATTGAACGATCTTTCTCTGGTGCGCAACCATCAGAATAATATCGCCTGCTTTTGCTTCGACAAGTTGTGTAATAGCCGCAAGTGTTTCCGGAGTTAGAAATTTGGAAATTGAAGATGTAACGCCACCGTCCTCTACTTTGATGGTAGCGATACCTTTGACATCAAATTCTTTCATGTATTCAGTTAATTCGTCTACTTTCTTTCTCGAAAAGGCCGCAGCTTGGCCTTCAACTTTGATACATCCAACAGCTCCGTCTTTGTGAGATAACACATCTTTGAAAACTTTGAATTCCGAATCTTTAACCAATTCATCGAGATAATGTATCTTCATCCCGAATCGCAAGTCAGGCTTATCGCTCCCGTATGACGACACTGCTTCAAGATAACTCATGCGCTTCAACGGTAATGATATGTCAATGCCTTTTAACTCTTTGAAGATTTTTCCCATCAGAGACTCCATCGTGTTTAGAATATCGTCCATATCCACGAAGGACATCTCCACGTCTACCTGTGTAAATTCCGGCTGGCGGTCGGACCTGAGGTCCTCGTCTCGAAAACATTTAACGATTTGAAAATAACGGTCAAAACCCGACACCATGAGCAATTGTTTATATATCTGAGGCGACTGCGGCAAAGCATAAAATTTTCCGGCATGGACGCGGCTCGGAACTAAATAATCACGCGCTCCTTCAGGTGTGCTTTTCATCAACATAGGCGTTTCGACTTCAATGAACTCTTGCTCAGTAAAGTAATTCCTTACTACTTGAGCCAGTTTATGCCGAAAGATCAAAGGCTCCTGCATGAAATTTCGCCTCAGGTCCAGATATCGGTACTCCAACCTCACGTCTTCGTCGATTTTTAATCTCTCATCATTAAGTTCAAACGGCGGGGTTTTGGCGCGGCTGAGAATTTCAAGTTGGTCCGCCGCAATCTCAATGGCGCCCGTAACAATATTTTTATTGATATTTCCTGCGTCACGCGCAATGACTTTTCCGGTGACTCGCACGACAAATTCCGTACGCAGTTCTTTTGCAGTTTCATGAATAGATGCATTGTTATCCGGATTAAATACGATCTGTGTCATTCCGTAGCGGTCGCGGAGATCAATAAATATTAATTTACCCATATCACGGCGTCGATGTACCCATCCGATGAGGGAAACGGTTTGTGTGACAAAATTACTATTCAGTTGTCCGCAGGTATGCGTTCGTAAGGTTGTTTTTACCACTGGATTCATATTGTATAGTTACTCCTGAAAAATATAAAAAAACCGTACGCCTCAGGCGTACGGTTTTAAGAACGTACTATGTCTTCTTAAAAATTACTTCGTAAACACAAAGGTCTGGTTGATCGTTATCACGCCTTTTTTCCCCTTGGGAAAACTCCATCCGCGAATCTTGTTCGTAACGCAAGACGATACTGCATTACCGACCGTGTTTTGGGTAACGTTGACACCTGCTACACGTCCAGCCTGATTCACTTTGATCGCAACGCTTAACTTGCCTTTAAGATCCGGAGATTTCTTCAATTCTTTTTGGTAGCATGAGTTTACCGCAGCTGCATTCGCGTCAATTACGGACTGAATTTCGCCTGCAGAAGCTCCGGCACCCGCACCGCCGGCAATAGACGCTTTACCGACGCCGATCAGACCGCCGCCCGATTCTCCGGCCGATACAGACAAGCCGCCCGGATCGCCTAATAATGCGGTAAGATCGCCAAGGCCGCCTTCACCGCCAACGCCGCCGCCAGCGCCTAAAACTGTTCGATCACTGCCGCTGCCGCCAGCTTCACCTAAACCGCCAATCTGTCCTAAAACATCATCTAAACCGCTTGAAGAACCGCTAAAATCAACTGATGCATATTTTCCTGAAGAACCGGTTCCCGATGCTCCTGCAACAGCCAAAACTCCTTTGCCTGCAGCTTTCCCTGCCGCTTTGCCTGCGCGAGCCGCTGCAGCTGCTTTTGCCGCCGCCGCACGCCCGGCTTTACCGACGTTACCCGTAGGAGCTTTTATTACGGTTGCCGGACCCGTTGCAGTGCTGGTCTCTGTCTTTTCTTCTTCTTTGGGCTTATCAATTTCTTCAAGAAGTTTAGGGTCGATCTTATTGATAACGCCTATTTTCTTTAAGAGCCTGTCCGAAATGACAGTGCTCACCGGAGGCTTGGGTTGCGCAGCCATGTAAAGCAGCGGCGTATACACAATCACCAAAGAGGCAAACCAGATCACGAGGATTTTCTTATCGAAAGACGCCCAATAATTCTTATGGAATTCTTTCGGGAATGAAACAATCCTGATCTCCCGCGCGCCGGCAGAGGCTCTGCCTCCCGGAGGCGCAGCGCTGGCGTATAAATTCTTGTTGTTCTCTAACGGATTCATTGAAACCTCCTTAAAAGATCATACATTCGTATAATCTGACACTATTTCATCTCTTCGTTTCGATATTAAAAACATCAAATCCCGAGTACATCGGCTTTGTTGGACAAATTGCCCAGGAGCCGCAGATTAGCAAACCCATTACGTCCGCATGTTATGATCACTTTGAGTAAGACGTTAAACGGTAATCTTGAATCGCCAACGATAACTAACTCGCGTTTGAATTCGATGCCGAATTTAGATTCCAATTCAATGGCCCTTGATGCTTCTTCATCCAATTTATCAGCCAATTCCTGTATAACGAAACTGTTTTTCTGCGCAATGATCTTGTCCACATCCACTATAGCATCTTTCTTGAAGAAAAGATGTACTGTGGATACGTTTATCGCTAAAACCTTCTTTGGTTTCTGTTTTGTCAGAACTTTCGGAGGTGTAAGTCCGTCTGATTTGGTCGCCAGCGAACCTTCGGTACTAAAACTCATGAGCAAAAAGAGCAACATAATGGTCAGAATGTCCATCATGGAGTTCATATTAAGAGTTCCCTCTGTGCTCCCTCTGTTTTTCTTGGCCGCTGATGGTTTGAATGCCATTGTTTTTTTCCTTTTCTAAAAAATTATAACACGATCTTGCCAACGCCGATATTGATGAACCACGGCTGTTTAACAATCTTTTTAGTATCCGGATCTTGCAGTTCTTTAACCGCCGAGGCGCCTATAATATCCATTGTAGTAACAATGGTTTGGTATTCGATAACGTCTTCGGCAGTGATGATGATTACACGTTCGTCTTCAAAGCCCTTGCCGCCGATCGCTTTCACTGCGTCCTTTAGTTTCTGATCCAGACCCTCAAAATCATATTTCCCGTCGGATAGTTTCGGTAGCGTAGGCCCGCCGCCTGCTGCGCCGCTTAATACCACCGTGTTACCGGCTATGGTAAAACCCTTCTCCGTTATAACAAGCTTCAATCCTACTTTTCGGGGCTCTTCTTTGGGCTTATCTTGTTTATCTTCTGAGCTTGATGAAGATCCTCCTCCAACAGGCGGAAGGTTCAGTTCAAGCCAGCTGTTCTTTACAAATTGCGAACAGCTGAGAAGCAGGGGAATCAAAATACACATCATGTTCATGATGGGACGAAGGTCAAGCTCTGTGCTTTCAACTTTTATACTTCGTCGCGCAGATGGTTTAAATGCCATAAATTCACCTTTATCTTTTGATCAGCTTCTTAATTCATACTTATGTGGAAATCACAACAATAATCACTTACAAAAAACCATGAAAATTATCGGTTTCCGGTCATTAAGTTGATCAGTTTTACCATGTGCTCATCCATTTCATCAATAATCTTAGTAGTCTTTGTAGTGATGATCGTATACGCAATAATACATGGAATAGCAACAGAAAGACCCCAAATGGTAGTCTGCATGGCTGCCGAGATACCGCCTGCGAGTAGCAATGCTTTTTGATCTTCAGGCAGTGACGGATTAGCAACCGCGGCAAATGAAATAATTAGACCATACACAGTACCCATCAGACCGAAAAGCGTCGAGACGTTACTAAGCATGGCAATGTAACCTGATCGTTCAGTCAGTTTGGGAATGATCTCCAGCGTGCCTTCGTCTACTGCATTCTGAATGGCGCGGAAATCAAGAGGCCCGCCTTCTTTTTCAACGGCTCTTTTCAATCCGGCTAAAACAACCGATGGCAACGCCTTATCTTTTGCTGTTTCACAAAGAGCAATGGCTTTTTTCAAATTACCGCCGGCAACCAGCTTGCGGATTTCGGCCATAAATTTGTTGGCATCCACATTAGAGCGAACAAATATGAAATAAAGTCTCTCGGATATCATGGCAACAGCAAAAACGGCGCAAAAGGCGATGATCCACATATAGGAACTCGCATCTTCAGACCATTTAAAACTTTGGAAAAACTTCTGGAAAAATACCGCCGTTCCTGACACTTGCGTTTCACCTGCAGCCGGTTCCTGTGCAAACAGAGTGTTGGTCGAAAATAACATGGTTACATTCATCAGCACGACCAGTGCCAAACCCATAACTTTTTCAATACTCTTTTTCATGAAACAAACCTCCTGTTTAAGTTCATTGAATGAATTTATTTGATATTATTCTAACTATAATAATCTTACGAACTGTTTATGTCGGAATCTATTACTGCCGATATGCAGGCTTTAATGAAGTGAAAACTAACGCAATTAATATACATACTATTTTTTTAAATGCAAGTTTTTTGTTGGCTCGAATTTTTCAAATGACATGAAGACGATTCGATTATTGGGGAAAAAAGATCCAGTATGTATCCGTTCTCTAGAAAAACTTTAATTGCGCCGTTTCTTGATAATCCTGTCGATCTCTTTTAAATCCAAATTATCGGTATTTAAGAACTCCGCTTTGTCAATAAATACCATGTCGAGATACCGCCGTTTTATTTCCTTGTCGTATGATTTCTGGCCTACGACTTTTTCGATTTCCGGCCCGACACGGCGGTTGAATAGCGAAACACCGGGACCTTCGACCTTACCTTTAACGGTGGACTTGGTAAAAAAGCTTATCTGTTCACCGGTAGGCTTATAATAGACGACGATAACGGTCTTGTCGCCGGCTTGTTCCTCTTTTACAGTATATAACTTTGGATCAGGAGGATTGCCGGTTGCAATGACAATCACCACTTGTTCTCCGGTCTCGTCTTCAACGACATCCATGTCCGGATGTTTGACTTCTTGTGCAAAAGACGGCGCGGACATGAGCAAGCCCATCAGAAGCCATCCGATGAAAACTGCGCATGTTAGTTTCAATATCTTCATACTATCACTCCTTTATCTGCTTCGAACCACGCGTGATCGGCGGATTAACAACTCTCTGAGCTGGTCGTTCGGCGGCAGCGGCGGATCAGCAAATTGTGCGGTAATATCTTCAACTTCGTTCACTTCCAAAAACAAACGAATACCATAATGCTCTTTGGGAGTTTCGATATCTTTTGACACGATTGCCAGAATATTAGTACCCTGAACGAAGTTTTCCTGCAAGAGATAATGCAGGTCAAGTGAATCGCCTTTAACATCCGGATTTTCCTGTTGTTGCGATCCGATTAAAACGCCATTGAGATAAAAGTCATATTCACCGTCCGCGGCAATGAACATTTTTCCTTCCTGCGGATTACCTGCTATATTAAATGACTTACGGAAATAAACAATTCTCGCCGTATCGAGTTGTCGCTTAATCATATCCTGTGTATATATCGGCCTCACAGACGTGTCCTGAAGAACCCACGTATCACCGATAAAGCGTGAGCCTCGGATGTAGGATTGCGTTTCATTGGAATCAACTGCCGCCGCTGCCGTATCTGTAATTACAGGCGTTACACCAATTGAGTCCGCCGATGTGTCGGCAGCTTCTACGATACTTGGAGGTACGTATTTCGGCAATGGGGGTTTAACAACCGATTGGCCCAATCCTATCCAAAGAGGGTAAGCAAAATTGGTATCAAGAATTGCGTGCGCTACAATTTCTGTATTTGGCGGCGGTGCGGCATTGTACCAGCTAAGGTCGCTGTAGGCCGGCGTCTGCCATGATTCGAAAAACCTATTGTTTGAGAGCCAGTCATCGTAATTAGAGGCATACGTACGTTTGAGTGATTTTAACTGTAATAATTTCGCATAGTACTGATCGTATTTGCCTAATAACGATAATATTCTCTTGGTACCCTGATCATTGGTGACCGCAATATTATCGCCTTCAAGGCCGTTTGGATCTTGTTTCAGCTTAACCAGTTCCAATGCCGATGCCGAGTTGAATGCTTCTTCAAGCAGGCTGCGCGCATTTTCTCTGGCAAAGGTGAGTACCTGGCTGTAGGTCGCGCTGGCTTCACTATAATAAAGGAAGGACTCATCGGATTGATTTTTGAAATATTCCGCTTCATAGCCTTTATAATATTTATCCGCCGTATCCGCTTCCTGGTAGTTGAGTCTGGCGAACTGATAAGCAAATTCGAACATTTCTCTTTGAATCTGTCGGGCTTCCTCGTCGAAAAGTTTCTTTTCTTTTGCCTGCGTGACCGCTAAGGCGTAAGTTTTTATGGCCTGTTCAGAAATAGGTTTCGCAAACTGGGAAATGAACGTATTCATATCCAATGGAATTTCATAGAAAATCGTATAGAAATCTTTTCCAGTTTTCTTATCAATGTAGTTTTCCCCGCCGGCAACGACTTCGCGATAATGCTCTGAGTTCTGCGTATAAAGCTGCATGGTGATAAACGAAAGCTTAGCCAATTCGCCAGGCACAATGCCGGTAAAACGCACTATATTTCGACGGCATTCACTGGTGTACTTGTCGCTGATTCCAAGCGAGTCCATTTCTCTGACCGCGGTTTCAAATGCAAGGATAGCATCGTTTACCGCGGGGAAAACTGCCTTAACCAGAATCTGCTGCTGATAACTTATGTAATCCAACGTACCTGGAAGAATTTCTTTCGGAAGCGGCGCATTCAAATAGGTATCTAATATCAATTTCTTCGAGTTTGCCACGGCGTACAATATTCTTGATATTTTGGATCGCGCCAGATCGCGGTATTGGACCGCTAACTGTTGTTGGCGGTGCAGGGAAAACTCTTTTTCTTTAGCCGTTTTTCCTTCCCAAGACCATTTGAACACCATCTGTGCAGAATCGGGACTGTTTGGATACAGTGCATTAATAGAGTCCCGCAGTTCCTTTTCGTCCTTCGCAAATTTTTCATAGGCCTTATCTAAGAAAGCATACGCGTTCTTATATTCTTCAACCGCACCGCGGTACGCGCCGGATGCCACGGAATACGCATCTTTCTGAGCCTGGATATATTTGACCAGATCTTTTTCCTGCTGAAATTGTTTAGTGGCCAATGCGTCGCCGACTTCTTCGCGAACCAAGCCGCGATAGTAAGTAGCCTCATACGTACGAATCTGCGCATAACTCGTCACGGCTTCATATAACGTCATGAGCTCCTTGACAATCGAGATTTTCATTTCCTCTTTGTGTTCTACCCCGGGTTCCTTCAGGTGAATTTTTGCAAAGTCTTCATAACGCATCCGGGCCAATTCATACGCAGCTTCCGAAGAGAAATACTTATTAAAGTCCAGATTGATCTTTTTCAGATCATCGCTTTTCTTTAGGGCGTCTCGGAATGCGGAGGTAGCTTCCGTTCGACGATTCTTACGGAGATGGTTCATGCCGACGTCGTAAAGCGATTGGACGTTTCTTTTGTCATTGGGGAAAGTGGCGGCAAACTGACGGTATTTTTGGTAGGCCCTTTCTTCATCGCCAATCAAAAAATACAGGTTTGCAACTCCAAAATCCATCGTGGAAGCGTATTCTGATTTTGGATACCGTTTGACAAATTTTTCGCTGATGCGAATTGCCTCGGTATTCATGGCTTTTCCTTCTGTCGAATCCCCTTGCGCATTCGCGCGTTTCGCAGCCTGCTCCACATAATATTCCGCATTATATAAGGCAATCTCTGCTGTCGCGGCGCCTTTGTTTACGGAGTAACTCGGATAAGCATCCGCCAACCGTTCCGCTGTCTTTGCGGCAGACTTCATTTCTTTTAAATCGGCATAGGTTGCCTGTACGTTCCATAATGCATTGGGCGCATCTTTCAGGTCAGGAAATGAATCGGCATACATTTCGTATGCTCTAATTGACCGCTTCAGCTCCTTTGAATTATTATATTCAATACCCGACTTAAACAGGGACAAAGCCCGGTCGTCCCGTTTCGAATAGCCGATGCGAGTACCTTCTTCATACGCACGCTGGAATTCACGCGCGGCTTTGGCGGGCTCCTTGTTGGTTTGGAAATCTTCTCCGCGCTTATAGATTGAATAGAATATAACATTCGTAGCTTGTTCCTTTTGCTCCTTACTTGAAACCGCGCTTTCCAACAGCCGTTTTGCGACAATTTCCGAACTGCGGTAATCCTTACGGTCATAATAGGTCTGCATCAGGTACTGCTGCGAGATCTGCGCCTTATCACTGTTCGGATACCGTGTAACAATCGTATTAAAGTATTGTCCTGACCTGCCGAAATTATTGTGATTATAATAGATCTGACCTGCGTACGCCAGAAAGTCCGGGGTTTTCTTGCCCGGAACACCCATGACAGGTTTAAGATTTTGAAGAGAATCAATCGGATACTGAGTAACGGTATCGGAAAAAATACGGGCATAGCTGTTGATGGCATCGATTAGTTTCTCCTCGCCGGATGAAAGAGGAATAATACTATCTGCCGGGGCATTCACCGGCTTCTTGTATGGCGCCTTGCGGTACAATGAATCCGCAATCGTATAGGCCGTCATAGCCGAGTTGTACCGATATAAATCCTGCGGATACAGTGTCGCAACTTTGACGTAGTCTTCATATGCGGAATCCAACAGGCCAAAAAACCGGTACTGTATAAAGGCAAGATTATAATGGAAAAAATAAGCGTTGGTATCCACCGGGAAATATTTTATGAATTCACGGCTGAAGTCCATCGCAATTTTCCAGTCGCCAAGATCATTAGATGCCTGCGCCTCGCCGTAAAAATAGTAGATATTTTCGACTAAGACATCGCGTGCCATGCGATTGCCCTTTGCAACAATCTCTTTATCTTCCTGAGCTCTCGACCAGTCTGAATTGGGTTTATACGCGTTATATAATTTGTAACGATTCTCCAATACGCTGTCCAATAACGTTTTGGCGATAGCCTTGTCGGTCACCGCGCGTGACAACCGGTCATATGTGGAAACGATTTTGTATTGGGCATCCGGCGCTCTCCAAAACTGCGGATAATTCTGCACCAGACTCTTGTAGGCATATAAAGCCAAGGTATCTTTCTGTTCCAGATTATAAGACTCGCCTAATTGCCACATAATCTCAGGCGCGTACCGTTTCTCAGTTAATTTAGCTTCGTCAATATACGACTTGATCAACCTGTAGCCGCCTTCATTGGTTCCTTGCGCCAAATCGATTTGTTCTGCCCAACGGTTAAAACTAATTCCGATGTATACCAAGGCTTCGACATCCAGTTCCTGTGTCTCATTATTATAATACTTGGCCGAATCTACATCGTCTATCAAGTAGGTAAAATAACTGATGGCCTGGGGATAGTTCCCGAGGCGATAGTGCGTCCATGCCAATTTATATACCGCTTCCGGGAATCGTTCCGCCGTCGGATAGTCCATGACTTTGCTGTAATTCTTGATCGCTCTTTCGAGATCGGCATCGCCGCCTCTGACGAAATAAAATTCAGCAATACGGTTATACGCTTCCGGCGCATATTTGCTGTCCGGAAAACGAATGGCTAAATCCTGATAAATTTTTAAAGCTTCACGCTGCTTCTTCTCTGACTCTTGTTTCCACCGTGTTTCCTGGTCAGGAAATGTTAATGCGCGGCTTCGGAACTGATTGCCTTCCTGTTCACGAATATACGCGATATTATACATCGCATCGACGACATACTGGCTTTCAGGATAACTTTCTATGAGTTTCTGATACGTTTTCGACACGTCGGAGTAATCCATTTCCGGCTCAGGAAACTGTTTGGGCGGCTCAATCCCGTCAAGCAATTCTTCAAGTTCCTTATCTTTCTTGCCTTGCGCAATCCATTGCTGCCGTTTTTCTTCCCTCATGCGATCCCACTCACCAAGCCGCTTGGCATTCTCTATGGAAATCGAATCAACGATGGTTTGAAAATTGTCGTTCAATGAATATAACAAATATTCGGCGCGCTGTAACAGAACCAGCGCGGTCGACGTAGAACTCACACTTACTTTCTCGAGATATTCTTTACTTTGTTTAAGGCCTTTATCCAATAGCTGCAGCCGCTCTGTTTCCAATTTTGATTTTTGGCCTTCGATATCTTCCTTCAGTTTCAATAAATCTTCACTGGAAACATTTTCCAGGGCTAATGAATCATAATGCTTTGCCACATGATCCTGAGCCAGGAGAAAACCTCCGGACATAACACTCATCGTGAATACGCTTAGAAAAAGAACGGTTATATGTAACACATTTTTCATAAAATATCCCATTATGATTCTATTAAGCAGCTCTGATTGCGTGTTAGATAAGAAAAATTAGGGTTCACTATGCCGTTTACCCAAAATGATGCGGCATACGTATTTTCACGAGCCGCCCGAACCGGCAGCAGCGAAAATTCTCCTTCGTCGTTTTGCCCGCCCCCGCCGCTATTTGATGCGCTGTCTGCCTCTGTTTTTTCACTTGGGGCATCGCTATTGATTTGATCAGCGCCGTCTTTAAAAGCCGTGTCGGTTTCCGCTGGCGCTGCCGCCGATTCCTCATCTTCTTGCGGAATATTAACCGGCTCCGCAGGCACAGTGTCCTGAGGAATTACGACAACTTCAGGAACGAGGTCTTTGTAATCAAACGGATCCACTTCCGGTTTTTCTGAAGCCTTAGCCTGGAAATACTCTTTCTCAAAGAACTGTTTTTGAGAAACCCGCATTTCCTGCATTTCTTTATCTCTGATTTCCTGTTCCTTCAGTTTAATCTCTTCTTCGATCGCCGCAATGCGACTCTCGTAATTCTTCTTCCGGGTCAAGAGTATTTTGTCGATCTGCGATGCCGCGCGGGCTAGATCCTTAATTGTTTCGTTTTTGGTTGTATTGATAACGTACGTTATGTTATTACGCCCGTAACTGGCAAAATCACCCCACACATCCAGATCGACATAATTTTCAATCGGATCCTCCGTATAGAGCAGCACTTCATAGTCGCTTAACCGGTAGTAGAGGTCAGCCAATTTTTTTCTTTCATATTGCAGCTTGATCAACGAGGATTCTTTATTCTTTTCCTTGGCTGTTACCATCATATTATCTACAGTGATCAACTGATTCTGAATGAGTTCTTTCTCACGGGAAATTTTATCTTTCAGCGCGTTAAGCGACCTGTTTCTTGCGTCAATCTCACTGATGGAGCGCGGAACTTTGTGCAATGAGAAATAACTTTGCGTTTCTACATCAGCATACGTGTCGGTTGCCGCTCCGCTAACGGAGTCCTTGCCTGTTGCGTACACCTGATCCAAAAATTTTTCGCCGCCGATCGCTTGAAATTCATTCAGATAGCCGGACACCTCTTTGTTCAGTTTGTTAACTTCTTTTTGGTCTTTTGTTTCTTCGGCGTTCCTCAGCTGTCCTTCGGCTATTCTGATCTTGCTGATCAGATTTGACATGGTTTGATAATAGCCCGCGGAACGTGTGTCCGCGGTAATCGCTTTCATAAAGCCGTTAGTCGTTGTCGCCTTTGCCAGTTTATCATATAAACGATCATAATTCACAAAAGCCAGACTGTCATTTCGCAGACGGGCAATCGTCCTCGCTTCGCCCAACTGACCTAGAACTTTAAGCGAAGAATCACGTTCCGAAACATATTGATCCGCAAGATATTTAGCTTCCGTTGCGCCGGCTACATAATTAAAAGCGTCAACGGCCAATAGTTCGCGGTCTTTATCCGACAATGTGGGGTCTAAGACCTGAATATTACCAAGCAATGTCTTTGCCTCGTAATAGTAGTCCGACGCCGGATAGGTTCGTAATAATGAGTCTACAAAAATACGTGCGGTGTCGATATCGTTATCTTTTAAAGCTGACCAGGATAAGACAAGCAAAGCGGCATCGTGGACATTTGACGCAGCAGGAATTTTTTTTGCATACGGATATACTGTTTTAAGTTTCTGCCCATTGGTGGTCAATTCAAATTTGATAAATGCGATTTTCAGCTGCGCAATATCCTTTAATTGTCTTTGCAGCTCAACACTAAAACCGCGGTTATTCGCTTCCAGCTTAACTACCGCTTCAAATTGTTCCAGCGCCTCTGGATACGTTTCCAGATTGGCGTAGGCGTGCCCCATCACATACTTAGCAGGATAGTAATACCGCGACGTATTCGGAATTTTTTTCAGAATGGCAATAGAGGCCGAATAATCGGATGTCTTGAAGAGCGTGAGGCCGGCCAGATAAAAGACCTGATTATACCGCAGATCATTCTTGTTATTGGGAGTTACTTTTGATTCAAATTCCGCAAAATATTTCTGCATCCTGTTGCGGTCCGTCTGGATATAATTCATCACCACAAGATTAAAAAGGCATCTTTCCACAAACGGTGAAGACGGATAATCTGTAACAACTTTATAATAATTTTCCTCAGCATTACCGAAATCCTTCATGCGGAAATAACTCTCGGCCAGATAAAATGTAATATCATCCAGTTCCGTAAAATAAGACTTATAAGTAGTGAGGATGTCCTGAAATTCTATAGCGGCAACCGTATAACTGGCTTCCTTAAATCGTCTAAATGCCTGCTGTAATTGCCGGTCAAACAATGTTCTGACCTGGTCGTTTTCACCGGATTTTACAAGATGGTTACGGACACCCAAGGCTTCGACACGTGTGAGTTCATAGTCCATGCCGTACAATCTTTGGTACTCCATATGGAGTTCGTTAAGTCCCGACTGATTGGTATAGCCCGGCATGAGATAATTCTTTTTCTTCATCAGATCTAAATTATCCCGTATTGTTTTCAATCTCGTTCGTATGGAATCCCTCGACATAGGCAGCATAATTTTAGACTCGGAGGATACTCTGAGGGTTTTTTTATCTTTACGGAACTTGAATTCACCGCGTATGCTTGATATCAAGTCAAGTAAGATGACTTCATTATCGAGATACCGATATGCAAAACTCTCATCAAGACTTTGAATATACTGACTGACGCTTGCTCGGTACTCCTTGCGAATGACCTTGTCCGATTTCTGCGCCACTGCATTGCCTGTAAAAATATGTCCCAACCCGATCAGCACGGACATTATGAACATCCACTTGACGGGGTTTTTCGTTTTTTGCATAGATAGCCTCAAAGATTCGTTTTGTGTTGAAAACACAGACACTTTCATGGAGTCTGACAGCAGCCCACCGAGCATGATAAAGACAGATATGATAAGTCGTTTATTTAATCACATCGAATTTACTTTTTTTTAAATATGAAGTCAAGTTAAATTTAGGTTTAGTATAAAATTAACTACCGGAGCGAATACCTAAACCGGTCTAATTTACCCCTGTCCATTTACTTGTGGCCAAACCGGGCGTGTAATTACCGAGAAATTCAAAGACAGATTCACATGATTCCGCAACAAAATACATGTTGCGGTGGTCTTCTTTTGCAAAGCGCCGCTGATACAGTAATTCAAAAAAAGCAGCGATCGGATCATAAAATCCGTTCACGTTCAAAAAGATGACCGGTTTGGTATGCGACTGGAGCTGCTTCAGGGCCAGTACTTCCAATATTTCTTCCAAAGTTCCGAAACCGCCGGGCATCGCAATAAAGGCGTCAGCACGGTTTTCCATGATCTTCTTGCGCTCCCGCAGGTCCGCGGTCACGATCAGTTCATTCGAGGCCTCATAGGCGATGCCTCTCTTGTGCATGAATTCCGGTATGACGCCGGTGACTTTCCCGCCATGGGACTGAACGGCGCGCGCTATGGTTCCCATCAAACCAACATTGCTTCCGCCGAACACCAGGTCGTAACCGTGTTTTACCATCAACGCCCCCATGTCATGGGCGGCGGCGTAGTAAGAGTCTTCCAGCATATCGCTGGACGAACAATACACAGCTATCTTTTTATTCACTTTGTTTTTTTTTATTTATATAACCCATGAGGCGATATGCCAACTTCGCCAGATTGTAATCAGAAATCGGTGACGTTTTCGCAGGAGCAAGTTCAACTATGTCAAAACCTACCACGGTTTTTTGTTCGCTGACCTTTCGAAGAAAATTCAGCGTTTCAAACCATCCCAGGCCCCCGGGCTCAGGCGTTCCAGTCGCCGGAATTATACTCGGATCAAATCCGTCGCAGTCAATCGTGATATATACTTTATCTTTCAGTTTGCCGATGGCTTTTTCCATCCAATGAGTTTGATTATGAATATCCTTTGCATAAAACGTATCAATATTATGTTTCAGGATCAGTTGTCGCTCTTCCATACATTGCGCGCGAATGCCTATCTGAACGATGTTTCTGTTAAAGTCCCAGATACGTTTCATCACACACGCATGACTGTACGGCGTGCCGCTATAAGTTTCCCGCAGATCCGAATGGGCATCCAGTTGCAGCACTGAAAAGCCGTCCCCCAGCCGCGCATGAAACGCCCGTACAATCGGTCCGGTCACGGTATGCTCGCCGCCAAAACAAACCGGAACCTTCTTATCATCAAGAATTTTACCGACCGACTTTTCAATCAAATTCAGCGCTTTGGAACCCTTGAGAGATTTAAACAAAAGCGGTTTCAGTGTTGCCACCCCGAATTTAAGAATCGAATCTTGATCCAGTTCCTCGTCATATAACTCCACCAGTTGTGATGCCGCAATGATCGCGGAAGGACCCTTACGCGTACCTTTGCCGTAGCTGGTCGTAGCCTCGTACGGCACGGGAAGCACCGCAAATGCAGCCTCCGCATAATTGCAAAATTTGTTTTCTAGACCTAGAAAATTATTCGGAATTTTTTCCACGTTCTGATTCTCCCTTATTGTATTACACCGACCATAAATATTTATCAGAAGACTCGTCCGGAATGGGTATTACCAAAGGCTTACGCGATGGGCGCCGCACGATCTCGCGGTCGTTTTCATACACCGAAATGGATAACTGAATAGAGTCGCCGGGCTTCAGGCCAAGACTTTCCATAGAAATTTCCGATTCAAATATCTGGGCAAGTTTATAACGGCATTCGATCCGCCGATGATCTGCTGCTGCAAAAGATGCGGTTGAAAAAATCAACGTCACATGTGATACAAATTCAAATCGTAAAGAATACCGGTCGTCACGTTTGAATTTTTCCGTTACATGGTCAAAAAAATCGACGCGTAAATAGACTGACTTTTCATCAAATCCGTAGTACACTTTTTTGAACCAGGAGTCGGAAACATGCATGGTGTCGCCGTCCAAATGCGCCTCATAAAAACCTGCATCGATCCATTCGTAGAAGTGGCTGACGCGTCCGTCAATCTTAGGCTTGATATACGAAGTGGGCAATGTCATCACGGCGCCCGCCGACTGCAGCGCCATAATAGGCATGCTCAGGTACGACGGTGGAGAAACATGCAGAAGGTCATACACCCGCATTAAATGATATCGAAACAACGCGTCAAATTCAAACTTATTGTCCGCCTGGTGATCATCGCCGAACCACCAAAACCAGTCGCTGCCCTCTGCCAGATATATTTCTTCCCAGGCTTCCTCAATCGTCTCTTCTGAATAATCCGATTTGGATTTTTCTACCAAAAAATCACGCGTTGCTTTCACATATTTCCATGCCGTATTTTTTTCACGATGGCTTCTTATCCAGATGTCGAAATTGTGGCTGATCCACGAGCCCGGATGCAATTGTGTAACAAGCGGCAAATGAATATTCTCCGTATTGGCCCGTTTTAAGAAATCGCTAATGGCCACAGACCGAATCGTGCGGCTTTCGGATAATTTAGTATACAAACGCTTGAGAAAATCGGCTCCGTTATCCCGGTAGAATTCCCAGCAATTTTCTCCGTCCAAAATAACATTCAATAAACACCCGCCGGGGTTGATGTTTTTTTCCAAGAGATTTTTGCGGACGGCATCAACGCGTGAAATAAAGTCATTAGCTGCATCTTCGGGCGTCATTTCGGAGTACGTAAATCCGATCGCGTCGGATAACCCGTGATCACGAAAAACCAAAAAAAGTTTCTTTCCGTCGCGCTGCCACACGTGCGGCAAATATATATTCTTTTCGGGAGCATCCACGGCGGAATTTTCTAGAATTTCCTGATCGGTAGCTAACCATTCAAAATTTGATGCGGCGATCTTCTGCAATGCTTCGTCGCTCACGCCGCCTTCGGAAGGCCACATGCCGGCCGGCTTAAATCCGAATAACCTATCAAAATATGACACGGATTTCTGAATCTGCTTTTCTGCGTCTTCCGGGTGTTTGAAGAGAAAAGAGGAATCAGGGCTCTCTTTTACAGAGTCGTATGCAACGCCCGAATTACATAATAGAGGAAGAATGGGATGATAAAACGGCGTAACCGATAGCTCGATCTTGTTTTCCTTTACCAATCTTTGATACAGGGGTATGACCTCTCCCATAATGCGGTAATGCCCGTCTATGACATCCATTTTATCCTTATCGGAAAAATGACTCCCTTTTTTTAAAAGAGACTTGAAAGGATCCTGCTTTTTCCAATATTCGCCGACCCAACACAAATTGTACCAGACCTGCAGGTCAGTAAAATCCTGTAAAGAAAATATTTCTTTTTTTTCTTTCTTCGTGAAAAGCTCGTGGTATCGCTTGTTCGGAAAAATCAGACGTTTATGATTGGCAAGGAAAAAAGCCTTAAGTATACTCTCTTTATCCGTTTCTGTAAGATCGGAAGATTTAACAAGGGTTAACTGAATTACGCGATCCTCAGCCCTTTGGTGTACGTAATCCTCCAGTTGTACTAGTAAGGAAGGAACGAGATTAAAGTTTTGTTTTAGATTAGGGAAGTCATCCATCCACCGCGGCAAATCAAAATAATCTTTTACAGCATGCAGCCGAACCCAGGGCATCTGGTAGATACTTTTCCCGTTTGCCTGAATGATCTTGTAATACGGCTGATGTTGATGCCAGAGAAATGAGATATTGAGTTTGGAATCCATCGGCAAAAAATTACAAATAAAAAATGGATTATCAAATACAAAGTATTCAATAATCCATATTTGTGAAAATAATTGTTTTTGTTTATGAGCCTAATTCTTCCAATGCCGATTTGGCTTCACGCGACAGGCTGGTCTCCGGAAACTCTTTTACAATGCGCCCATACCACGTTTTTGCATTATCCGACTGGTTCATCACGCGGTAGGCGCGCGCGAGGCTCATCATGATCTCGGCTTTATTATAATTGTCCGAATATTTTTTTAATGTTTTTTCGTACTGATCAACGGCTTCCTGGTATTTATTTAAGCCCTCGTAGCAGGCCGCTATGCCAAGCATAGAGGAAACGGTGAACACTTCGTTATCGCCGTAATCATCTATGTATTTCTCGTAATTCGTCAAGGCAAAATCGTACTGGTCGGTATTAAAATAAGAATTGGCCAGGTAATACGTTCCGGCACTGCCACCTGTCGTTCCCTCATATTCCGTGCAAAATTTTTCAAGCCGCCGAATGGCTTCCCGATAATCTCCGGAGAAATAGATCTGCTCTGCTGATACAAGCTTGTTAATGGATTCTTCATTCTGCGACTTGTGGTAGGTCACATATGCGTAAATAATCACGGCAACCGCGCCGACGGCCATCGCAATCCGCATAATAGTTTGACGGTTAGCCTGTGTAAAGTCCGACACTGTCGCGATTTTGTTCAATAACGGGTCTTGTTGAAGTTCCTTACGTGAAATTTTTTTTCTGGGCGTTAACATTCCTCTTCATGCTCCTTCAGTAAATGATCGACGATAACCTTGTGCCCTTGGCGCGACTTGAACGCACGACCAACAGTTTAGGAAACTGCTGCTCTATCCAACTGAGCTACAAGGGCGTTCATAAAAAATGCTGGCAAATGTAGGCCTTCAAGTAAGAAAATGCAAGTAGAAATA
>JAEUSK010000159.1 GCA_016787925.1 bacterium
ACAGCAAACTCCATCGGCAGTTCTTTAAAAACCTCTTTACAAAACCCGTTGACGATCATATTGATCGCGTCTTCAGTGGAGATGCCGCGCTGATTACAGTAGAAAATCTGGTCTTCACCTATTTTCGAAGTCGACGCTTCATGTTCCACCTGCGATGTATTGTTTTTAATTTCAATGTAAGGGAACGTATGCGCGCCGCATTTATCGCCGAGCAGCATGGAATCGCATTGTGAGAAATTACGAGCTCCTTCGGCGCCTTTCATGATTTTGACGAGGCCGCGGTAGGTGTTTTGCCCGCGTCCGGCGGAAATACCTTTAGAGACAATAGTACTTTTGGTATTCTTTCCAATGTGAATCATTTTTGTTCCGGTGTCGGCTTGCTGAAAGTGATTGGTCAGCGCAACTGAGTAGAACTCGCCAACCGAATTGTCGCCCATCAGGATACAGCTTGGGTATTTCCAAGTTATGGCAGAGCCTGTTTCGACCTGTGTCCATGAGATCTTGGAATTTACACCGGCGCATTTGCCGCGTTTGGTAACAAAATTATAGATGCCGCCTTTGCCTTCTTTATCGCCCGGATACCAGTTCTGAATCGTCGAGTATTTGATCTGCGCGTTGTCCAGAGCTACGAGCTCAACCACTGCGGCATGAAGCTGGTTTTCATCACGCATCGGGGCGGTACAGCCTTCGAGATAACTGACATACGCGCCTTCTTCCGCAATAATCAAAGTACGTTCGAATTGGCCTGTATTCGCGGCATTAATACGAAAATAGGTTGATAGTTCCATCGGACAGCGTACGCCTTTTGGGATATAACAGAACGAACCGTCGCTAAAGACGGCGGAATTGAGCGCGGCAAAGAAATTGTCGGTTGTCGGAACAACGGAACCGAGATATTTTTGAATGAGATCCGGATGTTCATGAACGGCTTCAGAAAACGAACAGAAAATTATGCCAAGTTCTTTTAATTTTGATTTGTACGTGGTTGCAACCGACACGCTGTCGAATACGGCATCAACGGCAACGCCGCTCATAATTTCGCGTTCGCGAATCGGGATGCCGAGTTTCTCGTACATCTTCAGGATTTCCGGATCCACCTCATCCAGGCTTTTCAGTTCTTTCTTCTTTTTTGGAGCTGAATAATAAATAATATCCTGGTAGTCGATCTTTGGAAAGTGAAGATTCTGCCAGTTTGGCTCGCCTTCCTCAAGCATTTTAAGCCAATGTCGAAATGCTTTCAATCGCCATTCAAGGAGAAATGGAGGCTCATTCTTTTTTGCAGAAATAAATCGGACCGTATCTTCGTTGAGGCCTTTTGGCGCTGAATCGGATTCGATATCGGTTACAAAGCCGTATTTATACTCTTTATTAGCAATCGCTTCAATTGTGCTAACTTCTGTATTCATAAAAACTCCCTGAGACATTTTCATCATAAAATTCTTTAACTGAACCTAAAGTAATCAATCCATACTATTTAGTCAAGATTAAAGTATACTATTTAATCAAGATTGAAAAAATACAAAAGCCGTTCCGGATATCAATTTCCAAAACGGCCTATGAAATTACGCTGGCTGAGTTTGTTCGTCTAATAAATTTTCCGATGGATTTGATGCCACAGACGCCATGGTTTTCAATTTCGCGTGCCATAATAAGATTGCGCTTGTGAACATCTGAATACGTATGGCACCGCGAAAGAAGACAAACATTTGATGTATGACAACCATCAGGAAAATCTTCAATATGCCGTTCGCAATCAATGCGTTGTCTAGAAATTTGTATAATGCAAACGTCATAACAAGCAGAAAAAAATTCAAGAGATAAACTAATGCAACAGACGGTATATTCTTCATTACCCAGATAAATGATGAAAAATACGTTTTAGTTACTTTTCCGGAATCATCGGAGACCAGTCGAATTTTGGTGATATCGGAAGTCATAATCCACACGGCAATCAAAGCTGCGGTGATAAGCCCTGCGTAACCGCCGATCATCATAAAAGCGAACGAGACAAGACTCAGCAGTGTAGTCCACAGAAACACCCGCAAAATCCTGAAAAAGAATTTACCGCTCAAACTAAAAAATGAAGGCGCAAAACCTTCGCCATTTGACGAATCTCCGGAAACGGCCTGAATGAGTTTACCAACAATGCCGCCAGTTAAGAAGATCGTCACAACCAGAAACAGCAGTGCTGAACCAAAAAAAAGTGCGTTGGTTGCCGGTATGAGGCTGGGGAGATCATTGATCATTTCAAGGAGATATGATAAGTTAAATTGATGCAGCCATTCTCCGGCAACCTGCCGGCCGCCGAAGTAAGAATTTAAAGTTCGATGGGTGATCCAAAATCCCGGAAAAGCAAAAAGGAACGAAATAGCCCACAAAAGGCTCATCATCTTTTTTTGTTGTAACGTGGTTCTAAGCGATCGGGCAAAAATGCTGAATATCATGGTAATCTCCGTTTAAACAAACATAGTTAAAGTTTGAAACATGCATTGGAGCCAAAAAAGAAAACGCAAAGTATAACGGCTTATGCCGGCCATTTCCGGATCGACCACTTTTGCATTATTTGACAGTTTGAGATCTAATACGATGATTTTCTCAGGATCTACACATGCTGAAATGGCTTTACTTTCTTTATTATAAGTAAATTGCTTAGGGTTCTCTTTTCCATCCCACTTCTCAATAACGGAATCGCCGTTGGCGAACCGAATTAAAATGGTTGTCGGGAAAAACGCGTCGCCGTTATTTCGAACAAAAATAACGGAACGGTATCTTTTTTCAGTATGAGTTTCTGTACTATCTTCTTTTCTTTCATTATTATCTTCAGCAAATGTTTTTTCTTCGGTGTCGCCGAACCAACCCATTTGGTCTTTGATCTCAAAGGCGCGGATACTGCTTATTTCAAAATCGACCGTCTTATTGGAATACACAAATTGTTCAAAAAACCAATTGAAATCCTGACCGGTCACGTCATTAACTGCGGCTATGAAATCTTTAGTCTGCGGATGCCTGAATTTCCAGCGCTCAAAATAAGTGTGCATGACCTTATTCATGGTCTCTTCACCAAGGTAATTCTGCAAAGTTGTGAGCAATAGAACAGGCTTGCTGTAAGCAGCCGTCTGATAAAAGTTTTCCGGAATCATCCATGCTTTTTCTCCAACGATACCGCTCTTAGGTCTCGGAAGATAACTCAACCTATGATAAGCGAGGGATGAGAAGTTCAGACCGAAAATATTGCCGTAGCCGCCGGAAATTTTTCCATCTTTCTCAAATCTTTCCAATGCCCGGTGTTCAGCATAAGTCGTGAAACCTTCGTCGAGCCAAGGTTCTTCAAATTCATTACTCGCAACCATGCTCTGAAAATAATTATGCGCAAATTCGTGAAACGCCACAACCTCCGGCCAGTTAAGGCCCAGGAAATCATTGCTTCGTGCGCTGGAAAAAAAGGACCCGGTTGTGATGAGTGTCGGGTATTCCATGCCGCCGGCGGTCATGGTCTCATTTATGGGCGGATCTACGATCGTTAAATTAGGGTAAGGATACGCGCCGTACCATTCGTCAAAATAATTAAACATCGCTGTAGCGATCGCAAAGAGGCGGTCCTTATACACTTCGCGACCCGGCGACAAAAGATAAGTAACTTCAACTTCTCGCCCTGTGGAAGCTATGGTCACTTTCTGTTTTATTTCTGTAAATTTAGATGAGGCGGTCCAAACGGCGTCAATCACATCTTCCTGATGGAATGTGTATACCGCAAGGCTATCCGTTTCTTTTTTGTTAACAAGCACCGCATTCGCTCCGACTATATACTGTTTCGGAACGGTCAACTCCATATCGTACACGCCAAAATCGGCGAAGAATTCGGTTTGGGAATGAAATTGATGGCAATTCCATGCGCCGTTTCTCCACACGCCGATTTTCGGAAACCATTGACCGACCAGAAAAAAATCATCTTGATCATCGCTGAAACCGGTTCGCGCATACACCCGCGGGAGCTTTGATCGAAATTCACACGAGATCTGGATGCTTTGCGACGGCAAAATCGGTTTGGATAGGACAATGCGGATCACCGTCTGATCGTCGGCATTATCATCGTCGGGATGAATGAATTCAATTTTAGACTTAAGCTCTTCGCCATCAAGCACTTTCATCGACAATACATCAATGAAACCCCAGTTTTCTTTCTCAAGCTTGATTTCGCCGGAACGGTGACGCCCGCCGCTTTCGCGTATAAATGTGGATTTTTCATTCTTAAACGCATTCAGATAGAGATGGAACTGTAATTCCCGGATGGTATCATTGGAAGCATTCCACCAATTCAGAACATAGGATGCTTCGACGATTTTAGTTTCAGGAAATAATCGCGCTTTCATCGCATAATTTGCGATACGCGGGCTGAGCGGTTTATCAAATATCTTGATCTGTGAAAAAACCGTTGTCGCGGTTGCGAGCAGTGTCAAAAATAAAATACATTTTTTCAGCATAAGAATCTCCGTTTTAGTCCAGCTTGTTAATCAATGGAACGTGTGAATCTATAGATTCATTAAACATTTCGGACAGAGTAACGAATTCAAATCCTCTTTGTTTCAGCATGGGGATGACTTCTTTGAGAGCATTGACAGTCTGGCTGCGGTCGACTACTTCCGTATTGCCTCCGTCATGCAATATGATAATTGAGCCGGCCTGAGTGCGTGCCAGAATTCGTTTCACGAGTTTGTCTTTTCCCGGGCGATGCGGATCACGCGGGTAAACGTCACCGACAACGGTACGATATCCGGATTTTTCTATTACGTCTAATACCCGTTTGGAAAAAAGGCCCATCGGCGGCCTAAGAAATCGAGGTTTCTGTCCATTAAGTTCGAAAAGGAGATCATGCGTACATTGAATTTCCCGTTTGATCTCTTCGTCGGACAATTTCAGCAAAAGCATGTGCGAATAGGTATGGTTGGCAATTTCATTTCCCAACTCGGCGATATGGCGGGCAATGCCCGGATATTTAGTCAGGTGTTTTCCGATGAGAAAAAAAGTTGCTGGGACAGAATGCTCGTTAAGGATTTCTAAAATTTGAGGCGTATAAATCGGATGCGGCCCGTCATCAAACGTAAGAGCAATTTGTTTTTCATCCGTGTGATTTCTCCAGACAACGCGTTTGATAAGCAGTCGCCCCAATCGCTCAATAGAGGCTCTATAACTCAGATCGCTTAGGACGGACTGAATCAGGCCGCCATCAAAAAAGTTTTGGAATCGTGAACGGACGCTCATTTTTTCTTTTGATTTTGTATAATCGCAACGTATTCCGTTTTTACTATATTCATTTCCTGGATCAGCATTCGACGCTCTCGCCGCATTTTATGAATTAGACGGCGGTTAGTAAATAAGACAAATGAAAAGCTAATAAGTTCCTGTTCATCCCGAAGATCCTGGGTATACGCAAGGGCAAATAATCCGGACGTCGGCAGGCTCGCAAAGTACGCCAATGCCCAGGATGTACCAAAAAAATAAAAGACGGTAAAAGTCTGAATGGTATAGAAAAATAAGAATGCAGGCCCGCCGGCAAATAACAGCGCCGTCAGGATCTTTGTGCGTTCATGAAGGAATTTTTTGGCCGAGTAAATTGCGATACCATGGGGAAAGAAATTATTAACGATGCCATAAATAGCTATCGGCAGTCCCAAAAGTGCAAGAGCAAATTTTCTGGCGCTTCCTGCGAGAATTTTCGAGAAAACGGTTTTTTCCTGAAGCATCGCATCACGCAGATTTAGGCGTTTCAGCTTTCGTTTATAAGCGGAGATGCGATCTTGCATGGCTTGAACACGGCCGGGCTCGCGTTTATAATAATAATCCACGCACTCGGCAATGCGCTGCGTGATAATAAACTCTTCAACATTATCGGACAAATGTTGTGGAATGAGGGAGGGGTCACCGATGAGTTCTTCTCTGAAAATGAGTTCCACATCTCGCACGAGATCGTCGAGTTCAATATGCTGCAGATTAACTGTAATCTGCTCAAGCTGGCTCTGAATTTCGTTGGTGAGCTGTTGCACCGCCCCTGAAGCATCTCGCTGATAAAGGTCGTTGTGCGTCTGAAGATTGATCGGCTTTCCTATATTAACCAATACACGGCTTCGAAAGCGGCTTCGCGAAAAAAAATGTAATCCGATAGGAATAACTTTGACGCCCAATTGATAATTGTTTCGGGCCTCCGTTTCCAGGATAATGCGCGCTGCGCCGGTTTTGACTTTCTTGACCTGACGCAGCATGTCGCTCGTGCCTTCCGGAAAAATGCCGATAGTTTGTCCTTCTTCGAGCGCTTGGTAACACGCCTCGAATGACGCGGTATTGTCCTGAAGCTTATCCGATTGCTCGCCTTTTCGCACGACGGGAATGACCCCGCAGCTTCGAAGAAATCTATTCGCCAACGGATGTTTGAATAGTCCTGAATGGCCTATGTAATTAACTTTGCGCTTGATCGCCACGCCGATAACGAAGGCATCCATGATCGAATTCGGATGATTGGCAACAAACACAATAGGCCCCAAATCCGGGATATTTTCGGTATGGCGCATTTCTATTTTTCTAAAAAAAATCGCCATTACAATTTTGCCGATAAGGCGGATGAAACGGTAGAGAAAAGGTTTTGGTTCAGGCTTGAAGTTCATAAATACCTATGTTACTTGAAGAAATATCGTACTCCGATTGCGCCATTAAATCCGAAAGCGGTTTTTGGGATCAGAACAAAAACAGGAACCAACTCGATAAAAACATCAACAGGAGAAGCTGCAAACATATAATCCAGTCCAACCGGCCCACGCACGCCCAGGGCTGTTTTGTCATGAAGTCCGACAAGCCCGCCGATTCCAAAATAGACCGGAAGTTTGCCTGATTCAACGGTAATTAAGTTGTACTTGTGAATCAAAAAATCTCCGTGGATTTGTATACCTCCGTTCTTTCCCAAGTCCCACGCGGCGGCGGCATCGAATGCCGTGCTTTGCGACGTCCATAATTTCCCATTGATACCGGTCGGGTCGCCAACGATGATGCCAAGTCCAAAACCATTGTCTTGAGCTGATAAGGAATGGAGCGACAATAAAATAGAACCTATAAGACAAATGGATATGTTACGCATAATGAGTCTCCTGTTTGGATTTTGGATAGAAAAAATAAGGTAATTATAAACGATTTTGCACAAGATTACATATACTTTGAAGGAAGAGATCGAACAAATTTTCTTTACGATGGTTATAACGAAATTCCATTTCTTTGAGATATAATGGAAATTTTTCTTTAGAAACGCCATGAAATT
>JAEUSK010000185.1 GCA_016787925.1 bacterium
TTCTGGAGCCGGTATGCGAAGATTGATTAAATGATAACCGCAAATTTAAAATGACAAATAACGAGCTGACAGAAGCATTTTTGAGACATTTAACTGATGTCAAAGGCGCATCCCCTTGGACAATCAAAAGTTACTCGTACGACATTCTGCACTTTTTGAATTTCATCGGTTCAAAAGAACTGCTGGCGGTATCAGAGGATGAAGTCAAAAATTATTCCGCCTATATGAAGCAGAGTAGGGGACTAACTAACTCGTCGATCAATCGTAAAATGATTTCCCTGCGCTCAATGTTTCAATTCTTCAGACATTCTCGATTCATTACCGATAACCCTTTTGATGGTTATGTGTATCTCAAAAGTATACGGTTTCCATTAGTGGTATTGACCCGGGATCAGGTCGCTAGAGTTCTTAATTATCTCGATAGAAAAGCCGAATCTTCAAGAACACATTCCCGGAAGGCGCTAACGGCAGCTCTGCGTGACAGGTTGATATTCAAAATGATGATATTCGGAGGTCTTCGCCGCTCAGAAATTGTCAACCTCAGGATTTTTGACCTTGTCAGATCAGAAATAAGATCTTGGATGTTTAAGGTTCATGGAAATGACACAGAAAGAATGGTTCCATTGCACCCATCCCTTTATGCAAACATCGCAGAATATCTGAAAATCCGTTCGTCTTCATCCGATTATCTATTCCTTCGGGTGCAGTCCGATAAGCCAATTTCGATCTATACGATACATTATTTATTCAAAGAAATAAATCTCCGGGTTCCTCTAAAAACGCGCATCACACCGCGGGTGCTGCGCGCTACATTTGCTGCGAACCTTGCCCACAACGGGGAAAACCTTAAAACTATTCAAGACTTGTTAGGGCATGTGCTGATAGAGACAACACAAAGGTATTTACCTGTACCCATGGCCAGCCGTCAGCAGGCGATTAGCAGACTCTCTGCAAGGATATGAAAATGAAGCTCATTCAGATATTATTAATCTTATTCGTCTCCGCTTTACCGATAGACCGGCTTTCAGGACAAGACTATTTCATTTCTTCCTTAGAATCAGACGCAGGAAATGCCCTTGCCAATTTATCGCGTGCTAAATGGGAATACGATCAAACAACTCTGTTACACCGGCTTATCCCCAAAGTCGTTTTTTCTATGAGTCTTTTGACGTCTGGATATTTATTTCCAACCTATGATCAGTCTATAGAGGGATTTGCGCCGCGAAACGGCTACCACATGACGATGTCATGGAATATAACCGAACTTCTCTCGACTGCAACCCGGCAAAAGGCATATTTCGAGTTACGTCATGCCAATCACCAGTATGGGGTTATAAAGAAACAGATCGAACATAGAAGTCAGGCAAAAAACTATCTCAAAGAAAAGTGGTTAAGTGAAAAAGTCCTTCAGGAAAAAGCAATTTCAAATACAAAAGAAGAACTGAAACTGACAAAAGAATTATTGGAACTTGCAGTCATAAAATTCAACCAAGGCGAATGTTTCAGCGACCTTGTAATTCAAAAAAAACTCGCAGTTTTGGACGTTGAAAAAAAACTGTCGGAAGAAGAACAAAGGTATTCACAGATAGTTCGTCAACTGGAGCAGTTTACAACGCAAGAAAATCAATCAGAATAACAAACAATGCTTAACGTGTCCGGAGCAAAACCGATTTTACAGGATATTCCGATTTCATTTCTCGATCCGTTGCATTTGGCCCGCAGCCAAAACAGGAATGTTACGGGCTTTATCGCCGTAGTCTATTCAGCGTATGCGGACATTTTCTTTATCAAACGATCAGCAATTTTTGATGTGGGCCGGATAACGGCCGATTTTCGCTTTCGACTGAACTTAGATACCGCGCTGGATTGCGCTCAAACAGCCAAGAGCACCGATTTGCAAGCCGTAGTTTCACTTTCCTATATGAATGACCAGGATTTGACCACATTCAGAAAAACATTCTATCTCGAGCCTTGTCTCAAACTTCACACCCACGTCTTAGATATTTCCGGTATTCAGTCCTTGGATGAAATTACCACTTGTTCCAAAGGTATCATGGAGATAAACACTTTTCTGCCGAACTCAGCGTCCATTCGTTTTCATGTCCTGGATAACAACCACACGGAATTACTGAATGAGATCATGATCTTGGAACGATCCCGGGCGTCGCGTCTCTTGTTTTATGACGAAGAGAAAAACACACAAATTTTTCCGGCCAAGTTTCTATCCAGATACGAAGAGTTAGACGCGCCGTTATCGCGCTTTACTCATCTGGACAAACTCCTTCAGGAAAATCTTAACCAAGCAAATGCGGTTAAGCCATTGAACTCGATACCGGGTTTACTCAGTAAGACATCCGCCGCAGTCGAACAAAGAATAGTGGAGCCCTTTCCTGTAGATACATCGCCGGATGATGCTGTGTACACAGAGTTTGAAATGGTCATGGAGAAGCTATCAAAAGGCGAAGCGCTTTCAGATTCAAATTGCATTGCTCTGGACAGACCACCTACTTCCTCATCGAACGATGCGCCCATAACGATCCACACACACGCCCTTGATATCTTCAAAGAATTCTATGACCAATACAGGGTAGAATTGAAAAAGCACTCAAAAAAATGTGACATCATTATTGAAGATGCGCTGCACGAAGTGCATGAACAATATCCGCTCGGTTCGATCACGATTACAGAAAACGTCCTCAATGTTCACACGGAGGCTCTGCTCGGTGTTTTGGAGCTTTGTCATGCTTCAATATCTCATTTCAATCCCATTACAGGCATGCGAGCCAGAAAAGCGCTCAAAGAAAAACTGATAATCCTGATCACCGGCCTTTACAACGATCATTACGAACTCTTAGACCATTTCAACCTGCTTGACGGTATCTCCGAAATCTATTCAACACTGAAATCATAAATCGTCAATCTACAATCGTAAATGATTTTAACAACCCACATAACCTTCTCCTGGACTTTCTTCTTTGTCGTTCTTGCGGCAATGGGCATAGTAACAGACGTTTGGACGATCACCGCGATCTCAATCGGCGCCATTCTACCCGACATTGACACGCAGTCTAGCACAGTTGGAAAATTATTCCCATGGATTTCTCGCCGTATCGAACGTCGTTGGGGCCACCGGACCATCACGCACTCTTGGCTTACATTGCTGATCATTACAGCAGTCTTAATTCCTGCCGCTTTTGCAACGGACGTACTCCTTAATGCACCCCTTTTAGGGGGGCTGGGGGGTCTATCTATCGCCTTCAGCGTAGGCTTATGGACACACTCCATCCTCGATACATTCACAATTCAGGGAGTAAAAATTCTTTACCCTTTATCGGCGCGAAAAGGCGTATTTCCACTCGATATGCAGTTCCCGCATTCGTTCCGAACATCCACCGGTTCCCGTCTGGATCGCATATTGACCGTCATGTTTTTTATCACAGCCCTGGCAACATTCCCACTCGCAACCGTAGGCTACCAGCGGTTAATTCGGTTTCTTCATAAAGACATGACCAGCGCCGTAAACGACTATCAGGAATTTATCAAAACACACTCCGTCGTTGCAGATATTTCGGCTATAAATG
>JAEUSK010000189.1 GCA_016787925.1 bacterium
AGTGTTTTTCATGATGCTCATAGTAAATCTTCCGCGCGCGTTCGACCAATTCATCCGAAACGTCGGCCTGCGTTCCTACGGCACGAATAAGCAGTATCTTGATGCCGTCGCCGACATAACTTTGAATTTCGTCGCGCGAAATTTTATCCAGCCCCAATTGCCGCAATGTAAAGTTCACCGAATTAGCAATATCGTCCAACGAATCAACCAGCGTTCCGTCGAGGTCAAAAATCAGCAGATCTATATCAGTCATTTCAATCTCATTTCTTTAAAGACAACAAGAAGTCATATCCAAGATATATTCCGAATGCGATCAATACGGTTCCCGTTGCCATTGTAATTTTTTTTACCGTTTCCTCGGAGATTACCGCACGCTTATAAGCAACGACCTTTGCCAGCGAAAAAAACCACGCCGCCGTTCCTATCGCCATACCTGAAATAAAACTTACTTGATCCGTGATGTTTTTTTCGATCATCCGGTGTGAAAAAATAAATCCTGCCGTGATGATCCAGAATCCGATCGCGAGCGGATTGGTCAGATAGATCAGAAAACCGAGCGAAAAATTTTTCGTCAATTCTTTTTGTGTCGGCGGGTGAAACGTCTGGATCATTTTGTTACTGTAGCCTTTATAAACCAACCGTCCGCCGATCAGCGCAAGAACCGGGAATCCCAGGGGCTGAAACATTTCCACGATATAGTCCTTGATCAGCGAGACACCGAAAATTCCTATCACACAATAAAAAATATCCACGGCCAGCGCACCGAGCCCGATCATAATGGCGTGCCGGAACCCGCGCTTGAAACTGGTATCGATGATCGATACATTGATCGGCCCGATGGGAATGGAGTTGATAAAGCCGATTCCCAACCCTAAAATGAGCGCCGTTGTAGCCTGAAATATCATCAAATGATCCTCGCCTGAATTACGATGTCCGATTCAATGGGTTTCACTGAAATTGATTTTAGCTGAACGGCCTTGCCAATGGTCTTTGTTAATTCGCTTGTGACAGGTGAAATCCCCTTTCCTATGATCTTCGGCGCAATAAATACGATCATATCATCTGCTAATTTATTCTTCAGAAGTTCGCCATGAATAACCGAACCGCCTTCCACAAGTATCGACGCAATCTTTTCTTCCTTGAGTAATTTTTTTAATGCACTCTTGAGGTCGATCTTAAATTTTTTTGCCGGAAATTCATAGACGTGAACGCCTTTTTTAATGAGCTGATCAATTTTTTTTCGATTTGAATTCTTGGCGGTTAAGACAATCGTCTTCGAAGAGTTTTTCTCGTTAAAAACTATTGCCGTTAACGGAACCCTCAGGCGGCCGTCGACGATAATTCGTTTCGGATCGCGGCCTTTCACGAGGCGAACATCCAGATGCGGGTTGTCCTTGATCACCGTCTGCGCGCCAACCAGTACGGCGTCGTATTCTGCGCGCAACTGATGAACATACCGGCGTGAAGATTCAGAACTGATCCATTTGGAATCGCCGCTGGCAGTCGCAATTTTACCGTCCAGCGATTGGGCAAATTTGAGCGTCACCCAGGGTGATTGGGTTCGAACGTGTTTGAAAAAAACCTTATTCAATTCGATGCACTCGTTCTCAAGAATACCGTATTCAACTTTAATTCCTGCAGCGATAAGCTGTGCCGCGCCTTTTCCGGAAACCGATATGAAAGGATCGAGCGTGCCGAAAACCACATGCGGGATTTTTTCCCGAATGATCAGATCTGTGCACGGCGGCGTTTTCCCGTGATGACAACAGGGCTCTAAATTAACATAAAGTATGGTATTCGATAAATCCGTAAAACCCTTTTTCTTTGCCCGCAGGATCGCCTCCACTTCTGCATGAGGCTTGCCGTAAGCGGTATGATAACCTTTCGCTATAATTTGGGCTACGCCGTTTTCAATTTTAACCAAAATGGCGCCCACCAAAGGATTCGTCGCGGTCTTGCCGATACCCTTTCGTGCGAGTTTGAGCGTTTGACGTATGAAGGATTCGTGGTCGATCATCTAATTTTTTTTGTCATAAAAAATACGAATACCAAACCACAAAGGACACAAAGCCGAAGCACAAAGGAAAATCGGAAGCATTTTTTTGTGATCTTAGTGGGTATTCCCTTTGCGTTCTTTGTGGTAGAAAAACATTTGTCAAATTAGACAAACAACTTAAGTTATTCAAGGGGATTTGTAGACGTGAATTATCCCAATTGTTTTTTGGAATGTGCTTTGAGCCAGTCCGAGAGCTCCCGCTTCGACAGCTTTCCACCGGCAAGTCTTATCATAATCGAATACGCATCCTGCTCTGAAGCATCAACATACCATCCGTTGTGAGACAAAAAAATATACATGACAATGAAAGCGACACGTTTATTTCCGTCGATAAAAGGGTGGTTTTTGCATAAGTGAAAACCATAAGCTGCGGCCTTTTCAAAAATCGTTTTGTGCACAAGTTTTCCGCCTGCGCTCATGCGCGGCTGAGCAAGAGCCGATTCTAGTAAACCAATATCCCGAATTCCGAATCTGCCGCCGTAACGACTTATCTGGTTTGCATGAATGATCTTTACAAGATCAATGGGAAGGTATTTAACGGGCATTATTGGGCGAGTTTATGCAATGTGTTGCGGTATTTACGATTCACCTGATCGTATGCTTCTGCCCATTCGGCGAACTCTGGATTGAACGGCGAGAGAACAATACCCTCATTCGTTTCGATCAGATGCAGCTCGTCGCCTTCGGCGAGCTGATAATTGTCGATAATAGTTTTCGGTAAAGTGATCCCCAAACTATTCCCTACTTTCCGGACGGAGGTTTTTTGCATATTCTTTCCTTTCGTTACATGATTATAACAATTGTATTACATAACGTCAAGCAAAAACGAATACGAAAACCACAGAAGACACAGGGTGGACACTTTTTTTTGATTGACCAGTACTGAAAATAGACGTAACATTCTAGCGTACCAAAGAGTAAATCGCTTGAACATGTTTGAAATATGCGTAATTGAGTAGATAAAAAAGTTATCCGTGATTGCTGTGCCAAAACCCTAACATTGGAGATAATGATGTCATACACATTCTTGGATTTAGCTGAAGAAGTTCTGAAATCATATCCAAGGCCGATTACGTACCAGGAAATCTGGGAAATCGCAGTTGCGACTAAATTAGACTCCAAAGTCAGGATTTCTGGAAAGACACCTTGGCAAACTCTCGGAGCACGCCTTTATGTCGATGTTCGGGACAATGAAAATTCACCCTTTATTAAGGTTGGACGTAATCCAGCCAAATTCTTTTTGCGTTCTCGATCAAGTGAAGTGCTTAAGGATGCTAATGAAACTCCAGCGGAAGAAATATCTCCTCGAAAGGAAACTTCTTCATTTCCAGAACGCGATCTTCATCCTTTAGTAAGCTACTATGCTTATGCCAACCTAGCATTTAATCGGGGCAGAAGTATTTACACCAAAACTATTTTTCATGAAAAATCTCGAAAGACTGGGTATACCGAATGGACTCATCCGGATTTGGTTGGATTCTATCTGCCTCTTGAAGATTGGAATGAGCATCTGATCGAACTAAACAAGATTTCCGATAACAGCTCACTCAAGATTTACTCATTTGAAGTAAAAAAGGTGCTAAGTCGATCAAATTATAGAGAATCCTTCTTCCAAGCCGTTTCCAATTCTTCTTGGGCAAATGAAGGATATTTGGTAGCTCCAGAACTTCAGGAGGATGATGATCTCCTTTCTGAACTTGAGAGGCTGTCTATGTCCTTTGGAATTGGCATTATACATCTTGATCTTGAAGATTTCGATTCGTCGAAAGTAATTTACCCGGCGCGCGTCCGAGAAACCATGGATTGGGACACCATGAACAAACTTTGTGAAAACAACACTGATTTCAGCAAGTTCATCCAAGACATCAGAATCGATTTCGAATCAAAGCGCATTCATAAGGGTGAGTATGACGTTATTATGGATGACCCAGACTCCTATATAAGAAAGCTTAGGAAAAAGTAGGCACAGCGTCCATTCATAGCAAGCGGCTTACACGTCAGCTTCTGCGCCAACGTCCAAATATTTGTAAGATGTTTGATGCACACGTAACTTAATCATTTCCCTAGCCTCCCCTCTTGACAATTCCCCTTTTTTCCATTATTATTGGCTGTAGTGAAGTTTCAAAAATATTTGAAACTTCAAACTCGTCACCGGATCCAATTTAATTTCTGCCAGCGATGAATAAAGCCTTACAAAAATCGATCGATCACTTCACGCAAAGCTGGGGCGAGATCGGTTTTTTCTGGGGCATCAATAAGGTCATGGGCCAATTGTATGCCCTGCTTTTCAGCAGTAATCAGCCGTTGACGCTGGACGATATGTGCCGCCAGCTGCGCATCAGCCGGGGTAATGCGAGCATGAATATCCGCGCATTGAAAGAATGGGGCGTCATCCGGAAAGTTCGCATCAAAGGCGACCGTAAAGATTATTACGAACTCGACGAAGATATCTGGAAGATTATCATTCACTTCGTCCGCGAACGAAAAAAACGCGAACTGGAGCCCGTGCTCGATACGATGAACCGTTCCGCCGATCTCCTTCGCCAGAATCAGAAAACGATGAGCGCGGATGAAAAAAAACAAGCGGCAGTTTTTTTGAAGCGACTGGAGAGTATGATAGAAATTTCGGAAGGCGTAAGCCGGATGCTGGAGAAATTCATGCACGGCGAAGAAGTGACGTCGCAGACGATCACCGCGATTCCGGTGAATTGGAAGTGACAAAAGGAACGAATGTTATGCCGCCCCGCTGGGGCTTGAAAATGGATTTAATCGGATTTCTATTAATATTACGCCCCTTCGGGGCTTAAAACGACCATTCCGGTTTAAATTAAAAACGCTCCGTTAGGAGCGAGATACTTATAGAATGAATCGAAAAAGAACCATAGAGCTCCGTAGGAGCGTAATGTTATGTCGCCCCGCTGGGGCTTAAAATAAGAGATACGCAGATTTCTATACATATTGCGCCCCTCCGGGGCTAACAACATGCGCGATTAATAAAAGGATAGTAACGACTCGACATCTTAATTTTTTAGTAAAGTATATTAGAAAATAGTCACGAAGTCAGCGCTCAATCTACCGCCCCCAACCTTGGCGACGTCGTAAACGCAATTAGTACGCGCCCCCGCCTTCGCAAGGCGGGGAGACAGGGGGCGGTTGTCAACTGCGCGTTGGAAGGAATCTTATGCGACAATTCTCTCATTGAGTAATTACAAAGGATACATCATGAATAATTTTCATACGATTCCCTTCCTAAAACCATTCATCGACAAAACGGACCGCTCGATATCTGGTCCGCGCAAGCTAAAGCTTGCGGCTACCAAGGCCGACCATTTTAAATTTATTTTTCGTAAAAGGATATAGCATGAATAATTTTGATACGATCCCCTGGCTGAAACAATTCATCGACGAAACGGACCGATCGATATCCGAGGTTTTTGAAAATACGGGCAGCGCCGATCTGAAAGAAATATTGAAAAGCCAGCACAAGGGCGGAAAACGCCTGCGGCCCACGATCATCGGCGCTTCCGCGCGCCTCGGCGAAAAACCATCCGACGCGGTAAAATACGGCGCCGTAGCAGTAGAACTCCTCCATCTCGCTTCCCTATTTCATGACGATGTATTGGATAATACCGATTCGCGGCGGATGCATCTTGCCGCGCAGAAAAAAATCGGCAACCTGACCTCAATTCTCTCCGGCGATTATCTGTTGACCGAGAGTATTAATGTCATGATCCGTCATTTGCCTCAAGAGGTGACCGAATATTTTCTTGCCACGATAAAAAAGATGATCAAAAGCGAGATCTACTCACATAAACTGCTCTACAATCTTGACATTTCAAAAAAAGAATTTCTGCAGATCATCGACGAAAAAACCGCGTCGCTGTTTGCACTGGCCAGTTCGCTCGGCATCCGCATCACGTCCGACAACGCCGACAAGATCAACCGATTGACGCAGTTCGGCTACCACCTCGGCATGGCGTATCAATTAACCGACGATCTGGAAGATATGTTCGGCCTGATAGAAGGTTCCGACAATGACCTTCAGCATGGATACATCAGCCTGCCGGTCATTGAATTGCTCAACGCGGCCGCGGAAGATTTGAAACCCGAGATTATGCAATGGATTAAACATATTGATCGCGAAAAATCAATAAAGCTCATTCAGATCATGAAGAGTTACTCGATCTTTAAAATTATGTTGGTGGAAATCAAAAAATATGCGGGAACGGCGAGGGAAAATGTACTCGGCTTGAAAATAGAAGGCCCTCAGCAGGCGGATTCGTTGAATTTTCTGTTGGATTTATGCACATACATCGAAAACAAGACCGAAAACATTATTGCAACGTATGAAAAAATAGCGTTGGAAAAACCGGTCGGAGACAAAAAACAAGTTTACGCTTTTGCCTGATGGGTATTGTCGCTAAGCCATTGCAGATAATCTTTTGAACCCTTCATGATCGGCAATGCAATGATTTCCGGCACTTTATAACTGTGCAGTTCCTTGACGCGTTTTTCCACCATCTCAAAATTCTCCGCCGTCGATTTGATCACCAGCAGATATTCGCTCTCGTCGTGAACTTTTCCTTCCCAATAATAGATCGAACGAATTTTATCCACGATATTCACGCAGGCGGCCAACTTTTCAAAGACGAGTGTTTTTGAGATCGTCTCTGCCTCCGCCATATTTTCCGTAGTTACGAGAACCACGACGTATTGATCGGACATAATTCTTACTCGGTAATTTTTAATACGGCCAGAAAAGCTTCTTGCGGGATTTCAACTTTCCCAACCTGTTTCATCCGCTTTTTGCCTTCTTTTTGTTTCTCCAGCAATTTCCTCTTTCTGGAAATATCGCCGCCGTAACATTTTGCCGTCACGTCTTTACGCATGGCGCGAATGGAGTCACGCGCGATGATCTTGGATCCGATCGCAGCCTGTACGACCACTTCGAACATCTGCTTCGGAATGAGATCTTTCAATTTTTCACACAGCTTGCGCCCCCATTCGTATGCTTTATCGCGGTGAATGATACCGGAAAACGCGTCGACCGGATCGCCGTTGATCAGAATATCTAGTTTAACAAGATTACCTTCTTTGAAACCGATGTATTCGTAATCAAACGATGCGTAGCCTTTTGTGCATGATTTCAATTTATCGTAAAAATCAAAAACAATCTCGGATAACGGGAACTCGAATTTGATGTCCACGCGCGTGGGTGAAATGTAGTCGGTATTCCTGTAAATTCCGCGGCGCTCCATCGAGAGACTCATAATATTGCCGATAAATTCGGTCGGCGTAATAATCTGCGCTTTAATATAAGGTTCTTCTACATGTTCGATCACGCCCGGGGACGGCATAAGTGAAGGATTGCTGACTTCGACCATGGTGCCGTCGGTTTTGAAAACCTGGTAACGAACACTCGGGACGGTCGTGATCATGTTGATATTAAATTCGCGATGGAGACGTTCCTGCACGATCTCCATGTGAAGCAATCCTAGAAATCCGCAGCGAAATCCAAATCCGAGCGCAGTAGAAGTTTCCGGTTCATAGATCAACGACGAATCATTAAGTTTGAGCTTTTCCAGCGAATGACGTAGTTCTTCAAAATCATCGCTATCGGTTGGATAGATACCGCTGAAAACCATCGGCTTAATATCTTTGTAACCTTCAAGCGGTTCTACGGCAGGGTTCTCGGCGTTGGTGATCGTATCACCGACACGTATATCGCTGATCTCACGAACATTGGCAACCACATACCCAACTTCGCCGATGGACAATTTATCCGACTTGATCTTATCTATGCGTAAATATCCGACCTCATCCGCATCGTAATGACGGTCGTTGGAAAAAAACTTCAAATGCGTACGCTGGGGCAATTCGCCCTGAAATACACGCACATAGGCAATCGCGCCGCGAAACGGATCGAACACCGAATCGAAGATCAACGCCTGAAGAGGCTTTGTGGGATCGCCCGCCGGAGCCGGGATATCGCTCACGATTTTATCTAGAATTTCAACGATTCCAATTCCCGCTTTTGCGCTCGCGAGAACTATGTCTTCACGTTTACACCCGATCAGATCGATAATTTCACGGCATGTTTCTTCAGGCTGCGCGCTGGGAAGGTCGATCTTGTTGACCACCGGAACGATATGCAGGCCCGCGTCGATGGCAAGATATAAATTGCTGATCGTTTGCGCCTCGATGCCCTGTGACGCATCTACCACCAATATGGCACCTTCGCAGGCGGCAAGGCTGCGCGACACCTCGTACGTAAAATCCACATGGCCCGGCGTGTCGATGAGGTTCAGAATGTATTCTTTTTTGTCTTTGGCTGTATAATCCATACGAATGGCATGCGCCTTGATTGTAATACCGCGCTCCTGCTCCAGATCCATGCTGTCCAATACCTGGCTATGCATCTCCCGCTTGTTGATCGTATGCGTGTATTCAAGCAAACGGTCAGCCAGCGTGGATTTCCCGTGGTCAATATGCGCAACAATACAGAAATTTCTTATGTTTTCAATGGCCATGTGTTCGCTTTTCTCAACTGCTTATGTGATTTCTTATAAATGCGCGCCAATATATCAATTAGGATTTGCAAAATCAATTTTTATTTGATAACATGTTCGAACCATTGCACACGGATAAAGCGGATCCGACGGATGAGTGCCGAGATACTGATTAATCCTGGTTTTGATGAACCCAACACCCGTGTTCCATTCATTATTTGACAATCGATGAAACCAATTACACTTAAACCGGAACAAGAGCGCCGAATTCAAAACGGACATCTCTGGATTTTCAGTAATGAAATTAAGAGCAATCTGAAGGACTACGAGCCGGGCGAACTGGTTGAGATTCGCAATTCTGAACAGGCATTCATCGGCATCGGATATGTGAATCCGCATTCGCTCATCAGCGTTCGCGTCCTCACGCGTCAAATCGAGGAAATTGATTCTGTTTTTTTTGAAAAAAAGATCATTGCAGCGTATAATAAAAGGCAGTTCGATTACCCCGACTCCAAATCGTTTCGCTTGGTATTTGGCGAGAGTGACGGATTGCCCGGCCTTGTCGTAGACAAGTATGAGGATTATCTCGTTGTGCAAAGCACGGCGTTTGGTATCGAAAAACATTTGGATGTAATTTACGAGGCATTGAAGAAGCTGTTCAATCCAAAAGCGATCGTTGCCCGTTTGGATACGCAGGTTCGTCAACTGGAACATCTCGAAATCAAAAAAGAAGTTGTTTTCGGACAATTACCGCCGATGGTCAAAGTGAATATCGAAGGCCTAACGTATAAATTAGATCTGCTCAACGGGCAGAAAACAGGATTTTTTCTGGATCAAAAAGAAAATCATACTTCCACTTCGAAATACGTCAAAGGCAAAAACGTTCTAGATTGCTTTTGTTACGTTGGCGGCTGGAGCCTAAATGCGGCGAGGTTTGGCGCGAACCAAGTTATCGGCCTCGACAAATCGGAACAGGCCATCACACAATGCCGCGATAATGCGGAACTCAATCATATACCAAATTGTACATTTAAACAAGCCGACGTTTTTGATGAGTTCAAAAATATCAATGAACAGAAAGAGAAATTCGATGTAATCATTCTCGACCCGCCGGCTTTTGCGAAATCCCGAGCTCATATCAAAGACGCTATCAAAGGTTACCGCGAAATCAACCGGCGCGCGGCAAAAGCGTTGACGGATGGCGGAATTTTGTACACGTGCAGTTGTTCGCACGTGATCGATCCGGAAACGTTTCGTAATGTTGTTTTTCAAGGGCTGTATGGCGCAGGAAAAAATGCAATACTGCTTGAAAATCGAACGCAGGCGAAAGATCATCCCGTTTTACTATCCATGCGTGAAACGGAATATTTGAAATGCATGGTGTTACAGGTTTTTTAATAAAATGCAACTGGATAAATAAGAAAACTAGGAATGCATCTCCAGCAGATTTCGCAGATACACGCAGAAGTTTTTTCGGGTAGATTAGCGGCTTCATCGTGCTAAAACTTGTGTATATGCTTTTTGATAAAATATGACGACTAAGTTAAATAAGAAAACTATGAATGCATCTCCCGCAGATTTCGCAGATACACGCAGAAGTTTTTTCGGGTAGATTAGCGGCTTCATCGTGCTAAAACTTGTGTATATGCTTTTTGATAAAATATGACGACTAAGTTAAATAAGAAAACTATGAAATTATCTCATGCAGATTTAACAGATTTACAGAGACCGTTTTATCTGCGTAGATTTGCGGAATCTGCGGGAAACAATTATAAAGGATATTCTATGAAAACGTATGTGTGCCTAATATTTCTTTTGTGCTGTTCGGTCTTTGCTCAGGAAGGGACCAAGCCCCAAAAGATCACGATCGCCGTCTTACCATTTGAGAACATAACGAAAAATCCCGAAGAAGACTGGCTCTCAAGCGGCTTATCCGAACAGATCACCAACGGTTTAGCTAAAATTAATTCACTCAACGTGGTCGAGCGAACGCAGATGGAGAAAGTGTTGACCGAACAGAATTTTCAAATGAGCGATATCGCGGACCAAAACTCTTCAGTGAAGATCGGCCATGTGCTGTCCGCAGGTAAACTGCTTGTTGGCAGTTACCAGGTTATCAATGAGACTATTTCTGTGACGTCGCGCATTGTGGATGTGGAGACGGGCGTCGTGGATGAAAAACATACGTTCACCCATAAGGAATCTCTCGATAATATTTTCGAATTGTACGACGCGCTCATTCAAGACCTTTTGAAAAGTTTCGATGTTAAGATAACCAAAAAGCAGGCGTCCAAAATAGAACTATTAAAAAAGAGCGGTACGAAAAACGCCAAAGCGTACGAATTCTATACTAAAGGCATGGCCGCGTATCAACTTGCCGATGAAAAAAATCTGAAACAAGCGCGGGATTATTTCAAAAAAGCATTAAGCAAAGACAAAAAATACACCGACGCCCGTAAGGCGCTGGCTAATACGTATATCAAATTAAACGAGCTTGATGATGCGATCGACGAATACGAAAAAATAAAGAAATCCAAAGACGCCGATGAGGAAACTTTTAATACACTCGGTTTGTTTTATGTGATTAAAAATAAGGGAAACAAAGCGGTTGAAAATTTCGAGAAGGCCATTCAGACCAATCCCGGTTTTGCCGAGCCTTTTTACAATCTTGGGTTGATCTATTTGAATAACAATCAACTGGACAATGCTTTGGATAATTTCAAAAAAGCCGAAGTGCTGGATCCGGATAATCCGGATTATTTATATCAGATGGCCTGCGTCTATATGCTGACAAAAAAGGAATACGACGCCTTTCGTGTTTTGGGTGAAGCGTTAGACAACGGTTTCAACAAAAAGGAAAAACTGCAGAAAGACAAAGTGTGGGAACCGGTGCGTTTTCAGGAAAGATTCCGTGACCTGATCGATGAGTATTTTGAATAATAAACCGTCTGGAGCGCCTGGCATACAACGGACGCGCTTTTTTAAATTTATGCCTTCAATCATTGGCTGGTTATTATTACATTTTTTTATGGCATATCGTAAGATTCAAATTCTACTTTTTATCCTCTGTTTTTTGACCTGCCATGCCGCAGTATCTCAAAGCCCTGCCGACAGTCTGCTAGGCCAACTCGAAACCCATCTCAGTCAGGAAAAAATGGCCGAAGCAAATTGGGATTTGTACCATCTACGGTTTGAGACCCAGTTTCAAAAACCCATTACGGCCATCGATTACATTCGCAACGCATCCTCCCTGGCTATGAAATATGACAATAAATTCATACTCGGCTTTTCGTATAACATACTTGGAAATTTCTATTTCGACCTTGAATTGTATTATCAAGCCTTGGATTACCAGATTAAGTGTTACAAGCTTTACATGGAAAATGGCCTTCAAGACTCCCTGGGATACGTTTTTATAGACATTGGCAACGCGTATTACGCGCAAGGACTGAACCAATTGCCTGATCAGTTTTACCGAAAATCAGTGCAAACATTTTCCCGCCTTGATAATTTGTGGGGACTGGCCGTAGCCTACAACAACATCGCTCTCGTTAAACAGCGCATCAACGAAACCGATTCAGCCGCCTATTATTTTAACAGGGCACTGTACTATCGTCAGCAAATGAATAATCCATTTCTGATCGCCCATTCTTATAACTATCTGGGCAAATTGTATCAAATTCAAAAGAACTTCGATGAGGCCCGGCAATATTTACTGAGGGGGGATTCCATCGCAGAAGATGCGTTGTTTCATGCCCATGATAAATTTGAAAAAACAAACATCCTTTATGTCCAGGGCGACTTAAGATTGTCGCTGGCGACACTAAGTATGGCAACAAGCGAGTACGAAGCTTCCCTCAGATATCTGCAATTGGCGCTTGATAATTATACGCACAAATCAAAAGACATAAATTATGTGATCAATATTTACATGTCACGGGCAGAAGTCCATTGTCGTATGACGCTTTGGGAACAAGCAGAGACCGATGCGTTGACTGCGCTGACACTGGCCGATAGCAACGAACGATTAGAGCAAAAGAAGAACGCCTTGCTCCTGCTGTCGGCAATTTCTGACGAACAAGGAAAGAAAGATAATGCCTTGCGTTATTTTCGGGCCTATGCCGAGGAGGTGAAACATCAGGCTGAAATTCATCCTCTGGAGAAAATGAAAGATTATCGATCGTTGTTGACTGACTACGAAAACAACATTCGGCTTAAGCACATTGAGGAAACGCTTGAATCGAAGGATTTTCAGTATAATATCCTCTTAGTTGGCCTTACCCTGCTGATTTTTACGCTGTTTATCTTGTACCGATTTTATCGTTTAAAAAATAAGTCCAATCAACTGCTTGAAGAGAAGAACCGGGAAGTGACCGAACAATATAAAGAATTGCAGGACGCCTTGACGAAAGTAAAGACGCTAAGCGGACTGCTGCCTATTTGTGCGTCGTGCAAAAAAATTCGAGATGACCAGGGATACTGGCATCAGATTGAAAGTTATATTGCATCACACTCGGAAGCCGACTTCAGCCACAGCATCTGCAGCGATTGTCAGCAGAAATTGTATCCTGGACTATTCAAAAACGGTTCCAAGAAAGGCTGAACATTTCTAAATGAAAAAATTTCGCGTCTGCAAATTGGATGAACTCACTGCAGGTTCTGCCAGGGCGATCAAGGTATTAGCGCGTCAGATTGCTGTTTTTAATATCAACGGAACTATTCGAGCAGTTGACGGTTTATGCCAGCACATGAAAGCGCCGCTGGTCTCCACCGGAAAACTAGACGGAACCAAACTCACCTGTAAAATGCACGGCTGGGAATACGACATTACGACCGGCGAGTGTATAGGTAAGCCGTTTGTCAAGCTGAGGCAATACGACGTTGAAATCGAGAATGGCGATGTATTTGTAAAAGTGGAAGTTAATATAACTTAGATTCCGACATAAATTATGTAAATAAAAACAATTTGCCACCGAGATCACAGAGAGTATTTTTGTCGAATGAGGTTCTTAAAACAATCCCTCTCAATGTATTCTCAGTGAGCTCTGTGGCGAATGCCTTATACTATACCTCTCCTCTCAAAGAGATTCTTGCAAATGACCCCCTTTTTTCTTATTTATCACAAGACTTAGCTTTCAATCACATTTTTCGGAGCAATCGTATGGCCGACATGCATTCCTTTGATATCGTTTCTAAAATTAATATGCAGGAAATGACCAATGCCGTTCAACAGGCAACCAAGGAAATCGAAACGCGTTATGATTTTAAAGGCAGTAAAAGTTCGATCGAACTCGGTAAAGAAGAAATTACTGTTCTATCCGACGACGACTTTAAGTTAAAATCCGTTATCGATATTTTGCAGAACAAGATGATCAAACGCGGGATCCCGATCAAAGCTTTAAAATACGGGAAAGAAGAAGAAGCGACCGGCGGAACGGTTCGCATGAAGATCAAGCTTCAGCAAGGCATTGAACAGGAAAATGCAAAAAAAATTACCGCAACGATCAAAGACACGAAAATGAAGGTTCAGGCCTCCATCCAGGGTGACCAGGTTCGCGTTACGGCAAAAAGTATTGATGATCTGCAAGCGATCATGAAGTTGTTGAAAGAAAAAGAATTTGATTTCGCCATGCAGTTCGATAATTATAGATGATATGGTCAATGAGCCTCTTTTGCTTCCCGCAAAACACACGCAAGAATTTTGATAACCTCTTTTAGCCTTCGTGTCATTTCGCGTATGTCGTGGGTCAGCAATTCATTAAAAACCATCGTTATAAAAGAGTGTTAAATCGGATATAGTATTGAAAACTAATTCAACCATACTCGTTACCGGCGGTGCAGGCTATATAGGCTCTCACGCCGTACGGCAATTGAAAAAAGCCGGGCATAGCACGGTGGTGCTCGATAATCTGGTGTACGGCCACAAGGAATTTGTTGACAGCAACGAGCTGATCACCGGTGATCTTTCAGACAAACATCTTCTTACAAAAATATTTTCGAAAAATAAGATTGCTGCGGTCATGCATTTTGCGGCCTACGCTTTAGTTGGCGAGTCCGTCGCAAACCCGTCGAAATATTACCAAAACAATGTGGCATGTACATTGAACTTGCTTGACGCAATGATTGAACACGACGTCAAAAAGATCATCTTCTCCTCTACCTGTGCCACGTACGGTGAGCCGGTTGAAATTCCCATCGGAGAAAACCATCCCCAATCGCCAATCAATCCCTACGGACGCACGAAACTGGCCGTTGAAACCATCTTGCGCGATTACGATACAGCGTACGAACTCAAATCTGTCTGTCTCCGATATTTTAACGCGGCGGGCGCCGATCCGGACGGCGGTATAGGCGAAGATCATGATCCGGAAACGCACTTGATTCCCCTTGTTTTAGATGCGGCGCTCCAAATTCGCCCGGCCATTACGGTTTTCGGCCATGATTATCCTACCGAAGACGGGACATGTATCCGCGACTATATCCACGTAACCGATCTGGCCGATGCGCACCTTCTTGCGCTCACGTATTTATCTAAAACTAATAAGAGCGACGTCTTTAACCTTGGAAATGGAAACGGATTTTCCGTTGACCAAGTGATCGAAACTGCAAAAACAATTACCGGGCGGGCCATTCCTGTTACACGCGGAGCGCGTCGTGCAGGTGATCCGGCCGTGCTTATCGGCAGTTCAGAAAAAGCGCGTCGTGTGCTGGGCTGGAAACCTAAGTTCAACAGCCTTGATCAGATCGTTTCCACAGCATGGAATTGGCATCAATCACGATTTAAATAATCATTTATCAGACGAACAGAAAGTATTTATGATTTTCAGTATGACAGGATTCGGCAAAGCCGAAAAAATCATTGACGGCACGACGATCGCCATTGAAGTTCGGACGCTCAACAGCCGTTATCTGGATTTGGTATTCAAAGCGCCGCGCGCGTTCCTTTATAAGGA
>JAEUSK010000226.1 GCA_016787925.1 bacterium
ATACGTCACGATAGTGAGGTCTTCACCTTCACGCTTGACGGCGGCTTTGCCAAACGGTAATAAGTAATCCGCGTTGGGTTCAGGACTCTGCGCGAAACCTTGACGGTAAAGCCCTTTATGTTCAAGAAATAGAACCGGATCATCGCAGCGAATCGCGGTTTTGAGCAATCCTTTAGCATCGGCGGCATTCGAAGGCAATGCGATCTTCAGCCCGGGAATATGTGCGAAAAACGATTCGATATTCTGTGAATGACACAATGCGCCGTGAATATATCCTCCGATGGGAATGCGTATAACCAGGGGACATGCCCAGTTGTTATTGGAACGGTAGCGCATCGTCGAGAGTTCGTTACGAATCTGCATCATGGCCGTCCACACGTAATCGCCGAACTGAATTTCCACCACCGGTTTCCAACCGCGCGTGGCCAGGCCGATAGCAGTTCCTACGATACTTGATTCCGCGAGGGGAGAATTGAACACGCGGTCATTACCGAATTTTTTTGATAATCCTTTGGTAGCGGTGAAAACGCCGCCTTTATCGTCCTGGATATCTTCGCCGAACATGATCATTTTCGGATTGCGCTCCATTTCTTCGGCCATCGCGTGGTTGATGGCATCGACGAGGACGATCGGATTTCCGAACGGTTTTGATTTTTCATACTCTAGTTCATCAGACTCTTCCGAAAAAACAAATTTAGTTGCTGTAATTTTTTCCGGCGAGGGCTGTATTTCCGCCCACTCAGCAGCGTCGTCAACCTCCTTATGACAAATTTCGCGGATTGTTTTATCTTCGGCTGCCGTTATCATGTTATTCTTAATGAGGAATAGGGACATCTGCTCTATCGGATCGCGTCCGCGGTCTTTGGCGAGGTCTTCTTCCTTGCGGTATTTTCGTTGGTCATCGGATGACGAATGCGGGAGCAGGCGTATGACGTCCGCAACGACCAGGCAAGGCCCCTTCCCGCTGCGCGCCATCCGGGACGCCTCTTTCACCGTCGCGTAGGTTTCCAGAAAATTTGTTCCGTCCATTTCAAAACAATTTAAATTTTCGTATCCGGCGCCGATTTTAAATATGGAGTTGCCCGCCGTTTGCTGCCATATCGGAACAGAGATAGCATATTTGTTGTCTTCAATAAAGAAGATAACGGGAAATTTTTCGCGGCTGGCCCAATTCAGCGCTTCATGAAAATCGCCCTGGGATGTGGTGCCTTCGCCGGATGAAACGTAAACGATCTCGTCGGTTTTCTCTTTCACGGCGCCCATGGCGCAGCCGACGGCCTGGAGGAATTGAGTTCCGGTCGGGCTGGATTGGGAAACAATTCGATGTTGTTTGTGTCCGTAGTGCTGAGGCATCTGGCGGCCGCCGGAATTGGGATCATCGGCTTTGGCTAAGAAACACAGCATGATCTCTTTCGCGGTCATTCCTACGCTCATCGTCAATGCCTGATCACGGTAGTACGGATAGAACCAGTCCTTGCCCGGTTTCATAGCAAATCCGGCGGCAACCTGCGCCGCTTCATGCCCGGCGCATCCGATGTGAAAAAAACTTTTTCCTTGTTTGAGCATTCGCAGCATTTTATCATCCAAACGGCGTGATAGCAACATCAATTTGTACGCTTGTAACAGGCGTTCTTTCGTTAGTTCAGGAAAATCTGTCAGCTTATATTTTTCCGGCGGAATTCCCGGTTTCACGTTTGCAGTCTGTAATTTGGTGGACATGGATCTCCTTGCAATGAATTAATTCTGTGCTGGCGATGTTCGTCTCAATTTTCGCCAATTTTATCGAAAAAATTGAATAATCACAAGGACATAATTAATAAATCGGGTCGTTTGCTATTGACATAAGTTCCAGGCTTGGGTATATTGTATTATGAACTATAGACTTCGAGGTACTATTAAAATATTTTTTTCCAAGGCCGTAATTCTAACCTATATCTTTATTTGCTATTCGGCTATCACGCATAAAGACAGGCCGGTTTGTTCGGTCGATTCGACATTGTCTTTTAGTGTCAATGACGTTGCCTATCCTTCCGCTTTGGTTATACAGATCACGTCTGCGGACCATATTCGCCCTGCCAAAGAATCGTCACATCACATCACGTTTCTTCCGGTAAGAAAAATTGAAATCTACCTATCTTATACATCGTGGGTGCGTCTTGATGCCCATGAAACGGTTATCCAAGAAAAAAACCTCTCCAGGCCTCGGCAAAGTCGAGCTCCGCCCGTCGCCGAATGTTCACCCATGTTTAAAGTCTTTTTCCAAACGACGTTAGAAGCCTGACGCTTTCCTCGCCAAGGGATGATCATAATAGTTTTTGGACTATGAATGATTTCGATTCGCAGATTAAATTCTGGAAAGCCGGAAGCGGATAATTTCCGGTTCTAATTGCGTCAATAAAAATTTACTTCTTTTCGTTACATGGGCTTTATACATGCTTGGTGCCATGATTCGTCAATAGTCAAAGACAATGATAATCTGGCGTTGACGAAATATTTTTACTCGTTTATACGAAAGGAAATTCAGATGAAAAACGAAACAACAAACGTAAAACCGATCCCTAAAATGCAATTTTATATATTAATGGGTATTATTGGATTTGGTCTGATCGCGGTCGTGCTTCGCATGTCCGGTCTAATTTAAAAAAAGAAATAATTAGGAGGCTTGTATGAAATTAAATCTCGTTGATAGATTATTCGTGTTACTTTGTGGTGCTGCGGTGCTTCTTATGATACCCCAGTTATTTCACGGTGCGCAGGGTACGGCGCCGGCTATTTTGGGTATCCGTTTCGAATTTATTCTGTTTGGACTAACTCTCTTAGGCGTAGCCCTGTATCATCATCGTACTTTAGAGGTTGCGTTGACCGGACTTGCTTCTATCACGATATATAAATTGACGGTTATTGGGTTTGATATTGTATTACATGTTCAACACGAAGCATCTATCTTAATCAATTTGTTCGGCCTCCTATTAGGATTTGCCATTCTGGCAAAACATTTTGAGGAATCGCGCATACCGGACTTGCTCCCGAGTTGGCTGCCGTCGGGCTGGGTCGGCGGATTTGTTCTTCTGTGGTTGGTATGGATAATGTCGGCATTTCTGGATAATATTGCGGCCGCCATGATCGGTGGAACCATTGCGCTGGTCGTATTTAAAAAAAAGGTGCACATTGGTTATCTGGCGGCAATAGTGGCTGCAAGTAATGCCGGCGGAGCAGGCAGCGTGGTCGGCGATACGACTACGACGATGATGTGGATCGACGGTGTTTCAGCGTTTGACGTTATGCCCGCATTCCTGCCCGCGGCAGTTGCGCTGATGTCATTTGGCGTTTTTGCGTCTAAGCAACAATTTGGGTACCAGCCGATCGTCGCTTCGGATACCGGTGACATCAAAATCAATTGGATCAGGATAATTGTTGTAGCTATGATTTTAGTGGGCGCGGTCTCCACCAATGTACTGCTCGATTTCCCGGCGGCAGGTGTGTGGGTTGCGATTTTCATTGGAGCGCTTTTCTGTAAAACCGATTGGAGAGAAGTAAACCACGCGACAAAAGGTACCGTATTTTTATTATCACTGGTTTTGAGCGCTTCCATGATGCCGGTGGAGGAATTGCCTGCGGCATCCTGGCAATCGGCATTTGCGCTAGGTTTTATCTCGTCAATTTTTGATAATATTCCATTGACGAAATTAGCGCTGCAGCAAGGCGGCTATGATTGGGGTGTTCTCGCGTATACCGTGGGCTTTGGCGGATCTATGGTTTGGTTCGGCTCGTCGGCAGGCGTGGCCATTTCGAATATTTTTCCGGAGGCCAAATCAGTTGGCTTGTGGCTGAAGCATGGGTGGCATATCATTATTGCATATGTAATCGGCTTTTTTGCGATGCTCTGGATCTTAGGTTGGGAACCGCATGAGCATCATAAACCCATCGATGCGGCGAAAGAACATTCGCAGATGATTATCCAAAGATAATTGTCGTATGCATTTTAAATAATAGCCGGCGGGTCTAATGTCCATCGGCTATTGTTGTTTTATGTCGTTAAGTATGGCTTCCGCCTGTTTGCGATACGTTGTTGCGGGAGACAATTCCAGATATTTTTCCAGATTTTTCTTGGCGTCTTTGTTCTTATCCTTATAATAATAAGCCAGTCCGAGATAAAAGTACGCTTCCGTATTCTTACTATTTAGTTTCAGAGTGTTTTCGTATTCCGGAATTGCGAGATCGTATTTCTTCTGTTGAGAATAAGCATTTCCCAATGAAAAATAGGTTCGATAATTTTTGGGATTAATCTCAGCGCATTTCCTATAATGCCCAACTGCTCGCTGGAAATCTTTTTGTTTTGCGTATAGCAATCCCAGACTATAGTGAGACTGAAAAAACCGGTCATTGAATTGGATCGACTTCGTGATCCACGGGCTTTCCGTGTTGGCGTTATCTGTGTGAATCCACATAAGATAATGGCTCTCGGCATCGGTAGAATCCAGTTCCAGCGCGCGGGTCAGTTCATCGTAAATAAGTTGGCCGAATTTTTTCGGATTAGCATTTAGACATGATTGAGCCATCGCGCGATGCGCCATAGCCAGTGTCGAATCCTTGTCAATGCTCTTTTGCGCGTTCGTCAACGCCCTGCTGTAATGATTTTCAGCCGGTTGTCCCATATTTTCAAGTTCAAATCCTGCAAGCGCATACGCTTCTGATAAACCGGCATACGCCGGAGCGAAATTGGAATCGGCGGCCAGGGCTTTTTCATAATGGCCGACGGCCTCATTATAATCGTCAACGGTAAATTTCAGATAGGCTTTTCTTCCGCTGTCAAAATGTTTTTTTGCTTTGTCCGGGTTCTGCGCAATGATGGTAACCGTACATAGAAGCAAACATACCGCAGCGCAACAGGAAGATTCAGCAAAACGGAAGGTTTTAATTTTGAAATTATTATTCATGGAAAGTCTCCAGCTTAATTACATGTTCTTTTTTGACAATTTGTGATGTAACGTGAAATACGTCTTCAAAAGACGTTATGATATTATCCTCAACTCGTGATAACTCTACTTGAGTTCCTGCTGTTTTCTCCATAGAGGTAACGCCTTTGTCGGTAATACCGCATGGAACGATATTGTTGAAGAAATCCAGGTTGGAATTTACGTTAAGCGCAAATCCGTGCATAGTGATCCATCGTGTTACTTTAACCCCGATGGCACATATTTTTTCTGCGCCGCGCGGCGTGTCAACCCAAACGCCCGTTGCGGTGTCAACCCGTTTTCCCGTAATTCCGAAATCCGCCAAAGTCTGTATTATCGTTTCTTCAATATCCCTGAGATAGCGGTGCATGTCGCGGTAATAGTTATTCAGATTCAGAATCGGATACCCGACGATCTGCCCCGGGCCGTGATACGTAATGTCGCCGCCGCGGTCGATTTCAAAGACCGAAATATTATTCTTCTTGAGCTCTTCTTTATTCATCAGCAAATGTTTGCCGACATTATCCACGCCGTTCTTGCCAACGGTGTACGTATGCGGATGTTCGCATAGCACCAACGTGTCTTCTATCTTACCGTTCAACCGCAGATCAAATAATTTTTTCTGCAAATCCCACGTTGATGCATAATCTGAAAGGCCGAGTTTCAAAATATTTATTGGCTTCATTTTTGAATTATGTTCCGGTTGAACCGAATCCGCCTTCGCCGCGCTTCGATTCGGTCAGATCCTTTGAATCGACGATGTTAACCGACAAAACCGGCGTTATGACCATTTGGGCTATTTTCATACCTGATTCTACGGTAAAAGTCTTATTCCCATGATTGATCAGAATAACGCCAATTTGTCCTCGGTAACCGTGATCGATCGTGCCGGGTGAATTAAGGACGGTGATCTGGTGTTTCAATGCCAGGCCGCTGCGGGGGCGAATTTGCGCTTCCGTATTTTCTGGTAATTCGATAATGATACCCGTTCCGATGACTTTGGATTCACCCGGTTTGATTACAGTTTCCTCAATGGAAAACAAATCCAAACCGGCATCGCCGGGGTGCGCATATTCCGGAAGTTTTGCGTCAGGATGAATACGTTGAATTTTGAGATTTTGCATAGGTCCTTGTTTAATCCCCCGTCCCTGCGGGACACTCCCTTTACTAAAGGGGGTCAGGGGGATTTGATATTTGTGATTCTATAATGTGAATGACACTTTCAAAACTATTCATCACTTCATGATTAGTAAAACGAAGAACTTTCAAGTCGTATTTCTCGAGTATTTCAGTTCGACGTTTGTCATACAAAAGACCTTCGTTAGTGTAATGCGTATCGCCATCTACTTCAATAACCAGTTTTAGTTTTGCACAATAAAAGTCGACGATAAAATGATCTATTGGCTTTTGACGTAAAACGGGATAATGGAAGTTTCTTAAATATTCATGCCAAAGTTTTTTTTCTGCAGGAGTCATGTTCTTACGCAGAACTCGCGCCCGTTCTTTCAAATCGGGGTTGTATGGCAAATGGCGCCCGTTTGTTATTAAATTATTTGACTTTGTCTTCAACATTCAATACAGATAGCGCATGAGCAGTCAACTGTTTTTTCTCTTCTTCCATAGTTTTTCTAATCGGTCTTTAAATTTTTTTTCCATTCCGTTTTCAGTTGGCCTGTAATAGACGCGTTCTTTTAGTTCGGGAGGAAGGAAATCCTGTTCGGCAAAATTGGTCTCGCCGCGATCATTAAAGTCATGTGCGTATTTATAACCTTTTCCATAATTCATTTTGTTCATCAATTTCGTTACAGCGTTACGCAGATGAAGCGGCACGTCAAACGCTTTTTCGCTGCGGGCATCTTCGGCGGCCTGATTGAGAGCGAGGTATGACGCATTACTTTTGGGGCAACTGGCGAGATAAGTAACGCACTGAGCAAGATTGAGGCGGCACTCGGGCATGCCGATATAGTCGACGGCGGCGAAGGCTGAAACCGCCAGGGTCAACGCGTACGGATCGGCGTTACCGATATCTTCGGAGGCAAGAATGATCAAACGCCGCGCAATGAATTTCGGATCTTCGCCGCCTTCCAGCATTCTTGCCATCCAGTACAAAGCCGCATCCGGATCGCTTCCACGGAGGCTCTTGATAAAGGCGCTGATCATATCGTAATGGTATTCACCGGCGCGGTCATAGTGAATATTCCTCTGCTGATAGGCTTCTGCGATCACCTCCGTTTTCACATGTGTAGATCCGTCTGCTGAAGAATCTGTCATCTGAACGCTCAATTCCAGTGTATTCAGCAAATTTCTCGCGTCGCCGCCTGCATAAAAAAACAAAGTTTCCGTGTCTTGAATGGTGACCTGTTTTGACTTCAACCAATCGTCGTAAGTCAGGGCGTGCTCCAATATCTTATTTAGATCTTCGGCGGTTAAGGCTTCGAGCCGGTAAATCTTACATCGCGACTGAAGGGCATTAATCACTTCAAATGAAGGATTCTCCGTAGTCGCGCCAATGAGCGTGATCGTACCTTCCTCGACGGAATGTAGCAACGCATCCTGCTGAGATTTATTGAAACGATGAATTTCGTCGATGAATAACATCAGGCGTTCGCCGGTCTGTTTTTTCAACGCTTCGGCGTTTTGAATGATCTTGCGAACTTCTCCCACGCCGGCATCCACAGCGCTAATGGCAACAAACTTGGATTTGGTCTCTTTTGCAATGATACGCGCAAGGGTTGTTTTTCCTGATCCGGGCGGGCCCCAAAATATCATCGACACCATTTGCCCTGACACGATCTGGGCGCGCAGGGCTTTGCCCTCACTTAAAAGATGTTCCTGCCCGACAAATTCTGCTAACTGCCGGGGGCGAACTCTCTCTGCAAGAGGCGCACGTAGTTTTTTTTCCACAGGGGAATAGGTTTCTTCGTCTTCGTGAAATAATGACATACTTAGTTTTGTATCTGCGTTCGTCTTGATGTAACTAGTTCTTGATAATAATTGTACGGCATTCCCTTTTCGTCGGTGATTTGTAATACCATCAGGTGAAGATGCGTTGGCGAGCGTTTCGGGAACGCATTACGGCCAGACCGCCCAACCGTAGCAATGCGTGTTCCGGCGCGGACTATGTCGCCAACTTGAACTAAAATTTGATTATTATGCGCGTAATAATAATAGCGGTCCAGGTTCGGGTTGTATAGCATGAGATAATTTCCACCGCGCAAAGTGTCTGGTTCCGTCCAATTGGTCTTAGCTCCCAAAACAATACCATCCGTCATCGCAATGACATACGCCGGTTTTCCCGTATTGTCGTCCAATCCGTTCTGATCCGCGTCGTGAATGAAAATATCATGCGCCGGATGGCCGCGATGCGCATTGCCATGCAGAAAATTATACTTGCGCTCAATAAATCCGCTTCCGTTACCGCCGACGGACGCGACATGGTAGCCTCCAATTGGGAAAAAAAATACAGAGTCCTGGGGAACCGTGACTAATTCACGGAGTTGTTTGACGATGTGACGGAGCACTTTTCCATTTTCTTTACGATCCACCGACCCGTATTGTATTTTTTCATAAAGAGCATTCCATTGATTGCAAAGTTCGACCGGGTATGGATTCTGGAATAAATAAAGAAAAAAGATCACTTTCATGCACGAACTTTCTAGTCAACAT
>JAEUSK010000230.1 GCA_016787925.1 bacterium
GGAAGCGGAGCCCGATGGATTCTTATAAAACGTATATACATCTTCTTTGGAGCCTGCCGCGAGATACGGTCCGGTGCCGTTCGTATAACTTGCCGCAACGGGGCTCGCATCATTTGGCAGTATCTTGAACGATAAGACCTCTTTGATATCCGCATCCGTCCAGATTCGATCGCGTTTGAATTTGAACCTTATTTCATTGTTCTGATCCGGACCAACAAAGCTAAGTGATTCCAATGCCTGCGAAACAAGAATATAATCGGGCGATAAACTGCCCAACTGTTCGATGCGCTGAAGTGTGAATGCGAGATCTTTGGCGGAAAAATTACGCGTCGTGCCCTCTGAAACCATCACGTCATCATCTTTGGAGACGACATTAAAACTGCTGTGCCACTTTTTGCCGGTATGAAGCCGTACAGTTACGACGTTATCATCGCTGATCGAACCGACCATCTCGCCTAATTCGTCTTCATACGTTATGCCGCTCGGGTTGGCTGAAACGTTAAACAAGCCGTCAAAAAGCACCTCGTCTAATTTATCAGACAGCGGATCGGCTCCCGGTAATTGCGGATCGATCTGAGGTTTTTGGTGAGCAATGTATGGGATCGCAACTTTATCCGCTAGCCGATTCCACGGCCATAAAAATATAATAAGAGCGGCAATAACCAGCACCAATACGGCGATGATACTATATTTTTTCTTCATACCTCAAACTCCTTTTTTCACATCTTTTTACATTAATTTTTTTTGATGATCGGTTTCTGTGCCATCACGCTGACCTCAAATACTTTAAACGAATTGTGTTTAAACCTGACTTCAAGAATATTATCGCCGCCTTTAGACATTTGAACGGGCGTTATCTGACACTCATAGCTATTCCCTGCTGTCGGCGACGTGATCGAAAAACGTCCTTCATTCTTGATCGCTTTTTTGTTGATCGTAATTTCGTCGTACCACTGGCTTAAGCCGGAGGATTGCGCAACTTCTTCAGGCAATTTAATGTTAATATCAAATACCGGGAATTGAGCCTCGGATTCGATTTGAACATTGAGGCGAAACAGATATTCGTTAGTCCCGTTCTTATTGCTCGTGACGGGCAGAACATAAAATTTGCGGTACTGAGTCGGCTTAGTAATCCATTTCGCCATGCGCGTATCGCACTCGGCTACAATATTTATGATCTTCTTATCATTGCCTTTATAATATTTGCCGTGCGTGGCCACGGCGCGCGCTTTCGCAACGCCGTTATTATTTATATTGGATGTAAAATCCGTGTATAGAGCCTCTATGGCCGTTGCCGGAAAAGTTTCATTTTTCATAACGTCAAGGCGGTCGCTCATCGCTTTCTTGCGTTTGTTAAATTCTTTTTCACTCCCCGTGTAAAATGTAATATCATGCACCGGCTTAAAAGCCGCGCTTTTATATAAATTTTCCACCGTATCCGCTGTCAATTTATGGGATTCAATAAATTGCGCTGCCGTCTGCTTTGAAATATTCTCCACGCCGGTGAAAAATTCTTCTTCCAGTGTTTTGACCGTTTGATTCTTTACCGCGGCGATCGCATTGAAATTAAGGAACTCCTGATCGATATGGAGCCCGCGTAAATGTAATTCCGCTCCCGCCCATTGACTGTCTTTCAGCGCTGAACTAATGGAGATCTTCTGCTGGTTTAGGGATAACTGGTCTACGTCTGCATAATGCGCGACAAAAAAATCCAGATCGCTGTTTTTCTTCAACAGGCGAATAATCGGCTGAAAGTCCGATCTATCCTTCATGGAATTAATTTGCGGGACAAGGCCGTTCGCGCGCTGATAGAGCGCTTCAAGCAATGAAACGGACTTCTGCGATTCCTGCGATTCTCTCGTTAAAAGACCAACGCACCGATAGGTTTTGTAATTACCAAATGCATTCACGTCAACCTTCGGAATTCTGCTTTTCACCGCCGACAATTCCGTCAGAATACCGGGATAAAAATTGCTGTCCGGCCATGATTTCCGGGAACTAACTTTGCTTTTCAGCGCAGCGAAATCAGGCGTAAATGGTACATATTTTTCAGCGTGGATATTGTATTGACGAACAAATGAGGCCAATGCACTGAAATCATTTGAAACACTATCTGCGGAGGCTTTGTGTAACAATTCAATATTGCCGATCTCTACGGTAATAGGTTTGACATCATTCTTGTTTCTTAATATCCCGTCGTAGTGCCAAAAGACACCTGGTAAACGTGCGCCGAATGTCTTTTTGGCTTCAGTCGATACGTTCAAAGGCCAGCGTTCTTTCTGATTCATATAATCGAGCAAAGCCGGAACCGTCTTAACGAAGGCCGCCGTATCCTGACGCGTTTTAAATTCAGCCTGAAAAATTTGAATCGTCAGCAGATAATCGCTTTGAAACTTCAATTCCTCCGCAATGTCGGCCACTAACTGTTTATAGTTCTGATATGCAATATCATTGTATGAAACAATGTCATCGGGAAAAGTCTTCTTAATAGACTCGAGTTCCTCGTTGACTCTGTTTATTGCCTGCGATTTTGTTTGAATCTCTCCGGCGGCCTTATCAAAATCGAAACTCTCGAACGTAAACCCGCTTCCGAGAGCATTGTATGAATTTCGGTCCACGCGGTTTTGCTTCAGTCCGTTTTCCAATTCCACATGTTTTACTTCCCACTTATATCGCCAGACAGGAACATACCGGTAATCCAAACGCAATAAGTGATCTTGCCGCACAGAATCAATAACCCAGAAAAAATTTATCGAAGCGCTGTCCAACGGAAAAACACTAATACTGTCTATGATATGCGTTTCATCATTGACTTTGGTAATGACGCCTTTGCCATCATTAAACTTTTGCGTCAGGTAGGAGTTGATCAGCGATTTATGGGATATATTTAAAACGAGATAAAAATGATCTTCACGAATTCTGGGGAACTTAATAAAATATTTTTTGTCTTTTTTCAGCTCAAAATATTTTTTGTCGTTCTTTAATTCGATATAGGTTCCTTCCGTCGGAATAATATCCGGCTTGGGCTTTAATTCCGTAAAAGCGGCGCAGCCGTTCAGAATCAATAACAATGAAATTATGCCAAACGTTTTTATACGCATTGAAACTCCTTACACTTACAAGTTGATCAAAAGTTAATACTTGTTGGTCAAAGACCAAAACAAGATCGTATCACATGAAATAGAATGTAGGTTTCGTCATTCTAACAAGCGTTATACAATTAAATAAAAGAATTACATCATTCACACCTTATCGAGAATGACGTCATAATAACTGCCCGTTAATAGAAAATGTTAGTCACTCAACCTATGATCTGGGTTTCATGCTGATAGCCATGCCGCCGGCGCCGATGATCAACATGATAAGAGCCTGAACCATCGTTTTGTAGGCAACTACAGCGCCTCCAAAGACGGAATTATAAAAAAACCATCCTCCCACCACGATCAAAAAGCCGTAGATACCAATCATGACGAAACGCGCTTTGCGATTCGTTTCCGGCGAATCAATGGCGAAATATTTGTTATACCAGAGCAGGCCTGACATTGCAAGCAGGCCAAGGGCGGCAAAGATGAGCCAGAAATTCCTCAGTTCATTTTCAATGCCTGTTTGCCCAACAAGCGGTTTCAGGAAACTCTCATACATGGCGCCCCCGAGATTGGAACCGATCAAACTGCCGATCACGCCGTACAGAAAGGCGTAACCCATGTAAACCGCTTTCCCTTCCACGGGCGCTACCAGTCCGACATAACTATAGTATTTCGGATGCGCGGTCATTTCGCCGATAGAAAAAACTGCGATGCCGAGCACGAATATCCAAACATTGCCTGCATAAGCCAAACAAATAAAACCGAGCACACCCAGAACAATGCCGCCCACCATGGTTAAGAGCGGTTTGGCGTTTTTTACAATTCTGCTGACAAAAACCTGCAATAGAATAATAGTACCCGCATTTACAACCGTAACGTGTTCCGCATCGAACTTCAGCGGGATACCGATAGAAGCAAACACTTTATCAATTGGCGCTGTATCCACAAAATCGCGCAGAAACCATAACACGGACCCGAAATTCTGGAAATAGAGAATCCAAAATCCGGAGTAGATAAATATCATCAGCATGAACCGCGCATCGCCGAGCACCATCGCGGCGCCGCCCAAGACGTCTTTAAGGCTTTTCGTATTTGCCGGTTTCGCCGGGTCTTTGAACAGGAACACGGTTGGGATCAACATCAACGCGCAGTACAACGCGGAAGCGGTGAAAACATAACTCCAATCGAATCCCTTTAACACACTGACAACCAGCGGGGCTAAAAACGCGCCCAGATTGATCATCCAGTAGTACACGCCAAAACCGAATCCGGAATTTTCTTCCGTCGTCGTCCGCGCGATCGTTCCGCTGATAATCGGCTTAAACAGACCCGAACCCGTTGCCATAATGAGCAACGCAACAAAAACGGCTCCATACGCGCTCATGTGGCCGCTGATGAAATAACCCGCGGCAAGAAATGAGAAGGCAACAATGAGCATGCGGCGATAACCGTAGCGATCCGCTAAAGCGCCTCCTAATATTGGAATGATATACGTACAGGCATAGATCAGGCCCTGCAGAAAACCTACCGATTGTTCTGAAAAGCCCAGCCCGCCTTCATGGATGGAGTTTGTCAAATAAATGGCAAGTACTGAATTAAGTCCGTAGTAGGCGGCGCGTTCAAAAAGTTCCATCACGTTGGCCAGCCAAAACACGCCGGGAAATGATTTCAATAAATTTTGAGATTTTTGCTCAGGCATAGAAATACCTCATTTAGAGTTAAACAAATATGGTGAAACGTTATGAATTTTTTTTTTGACTCGAAAGAGAAAAAGAAAAAATC
>JAEUSK010000269.1 GCA_016787925.1 bacterium
TGCGGCGCCGACTGCGCCCTCGTCATCACGCCGTCCTTTTTCAAGTCGGCGATCACGCAGGAAGCATTGTATCAGCATTATGTGCGTGTAGCCGATGTTTCAAAAATTGGTATTCTATTGTATAGCGTACCGCAATTTACCGGCGTCAGCCTGCAGGCTTCGACGGTCGCGCGATTGGCAGAACATAAAAATATTGTAGGGATGAAAGATAGTTCCGGCGATATGACCCTTTTTGCCGATCTGATCGCATTTACTTCGAAGACTTTTCCGATCTTCGTTGGCAGCGCGCCGGTGTTGCTGCCTGCGCTGAGCCTCGGAGCGGCGGGAGGAATCTTGGCGGTGGCGAATGTTGTACCGGAGGCGTGCATTCGTTTGTTACATTTGTTTCAGGAAGGAAAAATTGATAAAGCACGCGATATGCAGTTCAACATAAATCCGATCGCCAAAGCTGTCACATCGCAATACGGCGTAGCGGGACTCAAAGCCGCGATGGATTTATTAAGTTATTTTGGCGGTGATGCCCGTCTGCCATTACTCAAAGTGGACGACAAGGCCAAAATGGAATTGCATACCTATATCCAAATGGCTCTGTCATGAGCATCCAATCGATTTACCTGTTTGGCGTCGGTGGAGTAGGCGGATACATCGGTTGCAGAATCGTTCAGGCCACCGAAAAAAATCCGAACATCAAAACCTATTTCATTGCCCGAGGAGCGCATCGAGACACTATAAATAAAAACGGCCTGATTCTGGAAACCGCAGGCGAAACGTTTACAGCGCACCCGGCTCTTGCGACAGAGGATTTGACTAACATTCCCAGCCCGGATTTGTGTATTCTTTGCGTTAAAAGTTATGACCTTGAAGGCGCTTGTGAAAAGCTTAAATCCAAAGTTCATCACCATACGGCGATCATTCCTGTACTCAATGGAGTTGATATATACGAACGGATAAGGGCCATCATCAAGACGGGATACGTTTTGCCGGGCTGTGTTTATATGGGCGCCTTCATAAAACAGCCGGGGGTTGTCCGGCATCTTGATAACGACCTCGTCATTTACGGCAGAGATCCGAAATATCACGATCGCCTTCCGAGTGAGGCCATAGAATTTTTGAATACTATATCGAATATGCGTTTTCAATTCAGAGACGATCCTTACCCGGCTATTTGGGAAAAATATATGTTTGTTGCCGCCTATGCATTAGCCACGGCTCATTCACGTCAGACCATCCGGTACGTTCATGACCACACTGAATTGAAAAACATTGTCATGGCAATTATTTCCGAAATCAAATGCATTGCGGAGAAAAAAGGTTTTTCATTTTCCGCAGACATTGTTGAAAAGCTGGCGGCGCGCGGCGGGAAATTACAGCCGGAAGCGCAAACGTCCTATCAGCGTGACATGGCAACGAATCATGGACGAAATGAAGGCGATATATTCGGTGAAACCATTCTGCGTCTTGGACGTGAATTAAATGTCCCTACGCCTGTTACAAAAAAAATCTGTGATGAGATTGGTTAAGAGGAACCTCATACAGCTTACGTAGTGCGTAAATTCACACTGGAGAAAATGCGCTATGAAGCCGTTTTTACTGTGGTTGCTGACCATGGCCGTTGCGGCGCAAACGCCGCACAGCATTGAATATAGTTCATATTACGTGCGTTGCGTCAAGGACTGAGGAAAAAACAAAAAGGCTTTAGAATATCCTAATAATTCTATAAAATAACCCATTCCCTAAACCTAAAACAAAAGGAGACCGATCTATGGCAAAGAAAGCAAAGAAGAAAACGGCCAAGAAAGCAAAAAAGGTCGTCAGCAAACCCAAAGCGAAAAAGGCGGTTAAGAAAGTAAAAAAAGCCGTTAGCAAACCGAAGGCGAAGAAAGCAGCATCTGCCAATCCTCTGGCAGGGTTGGTGGGATGGTATACGCAGGAATCGCAGGCCTCCGCTCGCATGATCGGCGCGGTTCCAAACGAGCTGCTTGGGAGAAAAGTTCATCCCAAATTCCGTACTCCAGGCGAATTGGCGACGCATTTGGGCGATTCGATCCTGGGACTGGCTGAGACGCTGAAGAGCGGGAAGTTGACTTTTGGCAATGTATCGACAATTAACACGACCGCCGAGATCCTGGCACATTATAACAAAGCGGTTGAAGAATTCAAGGCAGTCGCCAAGAATGTCCAACCTGCCAACTTAACGAAGAAATATCCTTTTGAGATGAATGGCAAGGTCATGTGGAATCCAACGGGAATCGAAATGGCGCAGGCGTGGGTCTGTCATGAAATACATCATCGCGCTCAGATCGGGACATTACTCCGCATTTTGGATGCCCGCGTTCCGGGTATGTACGGCCCGACGGCTGACGACATGTAGCGGCTCTTTGTCGCCGCACATTGCTGTTTGAAGATGAAGAATATAAAAAAAACCCGGACACTTCGCTGTTCGGGTTTTTTTAATCGTACTTCCTACGGTAGAAATTTCGAACCTATTTATTGCTGTCCTCACGAAATTGTACGAGATGAACAAACGTCGTAGAGTTTAGATAGCCGGACATCGTTTTAGAACTCATCCGTAACGTTTTTATAATTTCTTCCAATGGGGATAGAAATGCCGTCAACGTCCACGTGATCAAATGTATAGGACTTTATCCATTTTGTCGAAATAATATAAGAACGATGAACCCGCTTGAAAAGGCTGGCCGGGAGAAGTTTTTCTATCTCATGAGTACTGATCTTTGAAAGATAAGCTTTTTCATGGGTAACGACTTTAACATATTCCCTTTGGCTTTCAATATACACAATGTCCAAATAGGCTAGCTTAACTTTCTTTTTACTGACCGTGAGGAAAAAATAATCCACGTTCGTTCCAGAATTTTCGCCGGAAGTCTTTAGTTTTCTTTCTACCTTATTTACGGCTTTCACAAATCGTTCAAATTCAAACGGCTTTAATAAGTAATCAGTAACATTGAGATCAAATCCTTCAAGCGCATATTGGTGGTAAGCTGTGGTCACGATCACGGAGGGCGGTGAAGGCAATGTTTTCAGAAACTGAAATCCCTTCATTTTGGGTAAATGTATATCCAAAAAAATCAGGTCTATATTGTGGTTTTTCAGAAATTCAACAGCCGGCAAAGCGTTCTTAAATGTTCCTTTAAGCGCCAGGAAGGGTAATTGACGAACATAGTCAGTCAAAACCTTTACCGCCAATGGTTCGTCTTCAACGATGATGCAGTTTATTTGTGACATAACTACCTAAATTTATTTTTAATATCGCCGTATATACGTTGTTCCTTCCTTCAACTGAAAATTCAGATTCCCTAAACATCAGCTCCAATTGCCGCTTCAGATTCTGGTGGCCAATATTCTCTTTGCCGGGGAGAATGCTTGTCTCCGAATCAATGGAATTCTCAACTTTGAATTCCAATTTACCGAATGCGACAGTGAGGTAAACTCTGACAAACGGTTCTGATACCGACTGAGATGCTCCATGTTTAAAAGCATTTTCAACAAGCGGGATCAGAAGCAATGGCGGAATAAGATGATTCTTGTCTACGGTATGTTCAAACACGATATGTAATGTATGGTCATATCGTAATTTTTCAAGAGCGAGATAATCTTCGATGATGTTAATTTCTTTCTCAATGTCGATCAATTCGTTTGAGGCATCATAAATCATATAACGAAGGATTTTCGATAGCCGCAAAATAGATTCGGGTGCCAGGTTTGACTTGTCACGCGCCAAGGAGTAAATGTTATTAAGCGTATTGAATAAGAAGTGAGGATTGGTTTGAGCTTTTATGTAACTGAGTTCTGCCTGTTGCTTTTCAATGTGCAGTTGTTGGGTTAAGAGCCTTAATCGGTAATGAGTCGATAAGTGCTTAGCGATTCCAAAAAATGCGAGCGAGAAGGCGTGATTTTGGAACTGATCGTAAACTCCAGCCATGAGGGATGCGTATTCTAGATAAGGCGAATATAATCCTATCCATATTCCAAAATATCTCCAAAAAAAAAGTCCTAATGAAATTAACAGAAGCCAGAGCAGCAACACTAATAGCGATGCGAAAATTCCGGCAAGTGTAAACCTGATGTAGGGAAGACCATATTCAAACAAAAAATAGTATGAGCTGAGGATATAAGCCGTAAGCCATAGCGAATTGATGGTTCTTTGGATGTAGGTATCAGGATAATTTCTTACATCAAACAGCAACATCAGCCCGAAATAGATGATCCCTAACCACACATAGAAGACAAAGCGTTCTTTTCTTGCCGCAGCCGCTGAAAAATTGGTTGACATACAACGAAATACCCTCCGTTAGATCGGCCGGATAAACAATCCTGCGTCATTTGATCCTAAATTACTTCATCACGCTGACACAATCAATTTATTAATCGGCCTGACCATGTCGTTCGTTGACCAATGCCGGTAGTCTGTAGACTACAGTCCGTCTTAATGCATACTTATGAATATATTTCCGTAACACTCTGAAACATTGACGCATTAACTAAGATGAAAATCTGGAATAAGTATGAATGTATTTAAAGCATAATTTGTGGGAGTAAACACAAAACCATGAAACGATCTATCCAACTCGGCTGCGCCATTTTGCTAATCTCAGTTAATGCGTTTGGCCAAACAAAAATAGAGCAAGCGAAAATTCTTTTTGAACAGCGGAAATACAATAAGGTAAAAGAAATGCTCACGCCCGTTGGCGAGAAAGATCCCGATTTTGCAGCTGCTCAGTATTACCTGGGCCGTATTGCTCTTGATGAAAAAGAAAATAGCGACGCGATCGATTTTTTTGAAGAGGCAGTAAATGCCAATGATAAAGTTGCCGATTATCATCATTGGTTAGGCAATGCATATCGAAATAAGGCATTGACCTCAAACCCGCTCGTTGGTGCCATGCTGGCGCCAAAAATAAGAAAGGCTTGGGAAAAAGCGGCTGCCCTTGATGCCAAAAACATAGATGCCCGTATTTCACTGATCGGGTATTATACAGAGGCACCCGGCTTTATGGGCGGGAGCACAGATAAAGCAAAGGAAGCAGCTAACCAGCTTATTAAGTTAGATCCCGCCATAGGGCACCGCGAGATGGGTGAAATATACATGGTGGAGAAAAATTATGAAAAGGCACTTGTTCTTTTTGAAGAAGCGCTCAAGGAAAGCCCGGAAGATTATGTTTCTAATTATCACTATGGAAAAGCGAGCGCGTTGTCCGGCCAAAGCCTGGAGCGTGGAGAAGAATGTTTAAAAAAATATTTGGCACACACACCTCAATCGGGCGAACCTTCTCACGCAGGCGCCAACATGCGCCTGGCGCAAATCAAAGAGAAAATGGGCGACAAAGCCGACGCAAAAAAATTATACAGGATCGCGTTAGAATTAGACAACAGTTTGAAGGAAGCCAAGGAAGGCTTTGAGAGGGTCTCGAAGTAAAAATTGCAAGTTGACCAGCAAGAGTTTAATAATAATCATCAAAATTAGAGGAGCGGCGCAAATGACAATAAACATTAAAACCATAGAAACTTCACCGCAATTTTATGCAAGGGTGTGTGGCGTCTTATACCTGATTATGATTGTAGCGGGCGGGTTCGCCGAAATGTTCGTTAGAGAAGGGCTGACCGTATCACGTGATGCGGCAGCTACTGCACAGAATATTTTGGCTTCTGAACAGGTGTATCGTATTGGTTTTGTAGCCGATCTTGTCTGTCTGATCTCGGGTACTTTTTTGTCACTCATTTTCTATGTCATGTTTAAACGCGTGAATAAGAACCTGTCGCTGCTTGCATTAATATTTTCCATTGTCGCCGGCGCAGTTATGGCTGGTAACTTGCTCAACCAGCTTGCGCCTTTGCTGCTCTTGCATAAGGCCGTATACTTAAAAGCATTTACTCTGGAGCAGCTGCAGACGCTTTCGCTATTCTTTCTCAATTTACAATCACAAGGTTATGGCATAAGCCTCCTTTTGTTCGCTTTCTATTTTCCAATTATCGGGTATCTTATTTATAAGTCAAATTTTCTTCCTCGAATTTTGGGACTTATTTACACCTTAGCAGGCATTGGCTATCTGAGCAATAGCTTAGCCATGTTTCTGTTTCCTCCCATACTCGCAGTGCTGTTCCCATATAGTTTACTGCCCGCGTTCATTGGGGAATCTTCCATGTGTTTGTGGTTGATTGTGAAGGGGGTGAACATGGAGAAGTGGAAAGAACAAACACGAGTTGTAACGCATAACCAAGTTGCAGAAAGGGGATCAGACAATGCCTGATGCGTCAACATTATGCGGCTGCTTAAAGATAACACGACAGTAAAAAATAGAAAGACAAATGATTAGACTAATAATAACACTTTCGATTGTAACGGTTCTTACAAGTTGCAACTCGACAACTAGAAAGGCAAACAATATGGAAGACCAAAATAATCAAACACACAACTCAATTTCACCTGTTGAGACAACACCAAAGGTGACAGGAATTGGCGGCATTTTCTTTTTTTCAGACAATCCGACGGAAACGAAAGAATGGTATGCCAAGAATTTAGGGCTAGAAATCAATGAATGGGGTTCATCGAGTTTTGAATCCAGAAACATTAACAGACCTGACGAGATAAATACTCTCCAATGGAGTCCTTTTAAAAAAGGAAGTGAATATTTCGCACCTTCAAAAAAGGAATTTATGATCAATTATAGAGTACAAAATATTGAAGGACTTGTAAACAAACTTAAAGAAAACGGAGTAACCATTCTTGACAGTATTGCGACTTACGACTATGGAAAATTTGTAAATATTATGGACACAGAAGGCAACAAAATAGAATTATGGGAACCAAATGACGCTGACCAAAATGACGGTAAAACAACAAAATAAAATAATGGAATAGTTTGACGAACAGAAAAGAAAGCCGACCCATAAGACAGGTTTTGCGTCAGGCAGGTTGATGGCCAACTTGAAGCTTTGTGCTTCAAATAAACATTAGTAATAAATTGAAACTTTATGCTTCGATACCCGCGCGAACGCAAGCCCGAAAACCTTGTTAACAGGTTCAAAACCAGAAAGAGAAATTTATGAAAGATAGAATTTCTAAATTTTTTAAGGCTAATCCTCTAAGCCCTGATGGAGTATCAACGTTCCGTCTGTATCTACTGAGGGCCCTTTACCTACTCATATTCGTGGGGCAAGGAACCATACAATGGCCAACAATCATCCATCACACAAACGCTTTGACCTTTTGGCATGGCGTTGGCAGCAGTTTGTTGTTTTCTATAGCGCTTCTGGCGGCTTTGGGAATTCGGTATCCGTTACAAATGTTACCTTTGCTTCTCTTCGAACTGGTCTGGAAGTCGATATGGTTAATCGCAGTTGCGCTCCCACTGTGGTTGGCTGAGCAAATGGACCCGGACACATTGGAGGCGTTTCCGTCGATCTTAATGGCGGTCATAGTGCCGATGGTTATTCCTTGGCCTTATGTATTTGCAAATTACGTGAAGAAGCCTGGAGATCGATGGAAATGAGTTGCAGTGCGCTCTTGCTGGGCATGCGTTTACATGCCGCGTGTGATGCTAACAATTCCGTTCAACAGGAAGCCGTTTCGTTGTGCACCTAAAGTTAAGTACAAGCTTTTTTTTTAACAACAAATGTTACAAAAAAATTTGAGGAGATCAAAATAATGACACAACACCTTATCGAAACGTGGGACATCCACAATAGAATCAATCTGTATCTATTAAATGCAATCAAAGAGGAACATTTGGCCGACGTCTCTGCTTCAAAGGGAAGAAATGTTGCAGAGCAATTTGCTCACATTCACAATGTGCGACTGATGTGGTTGAAAGCGGCTAATCCCAACTTACTTATGGGACAGACAAAAATTGAAAAAGACCCCAAACCTTCCAAAAAACTACTTTCAACCGAATTGATCAAAAGTGCAAGAGCAATAGCGTCTTTATTAGACAATGGTTTTAAGGAAGGAAAAATTAAAGGTTTCAAGCCACATCCTGCCGGCTTTTTCGGCTATTTGGTTTCTCACGAAAGCCATCACAGAGGGCAAATTATGCTAACCTTGAAACAATCGGGTCACGCGGTGAACCAAAAGATTCAATATGGGCTTTGGGAATGGGGTTCACGATAAATCGAAAAAACAACAATGAATATAGAAGGATGTTTCGAAACGTCGTTAGACAAAAATCTCCGCAGCAAGCACGATTAAAAAAATGGGGTAGTAAATTCTAAATAATTTAACGATTAAAAATAACTCAAGCACGAAAGAATCAGTCGAGGTCTCAAGATGTCTGGTGAAATATCAATATTCATGCTAATAATATTACTTGCACACATTCTTGCAGGTGGGCTAGGACTCGTTTCGGGCGCTGTTGCGCTTTATGCCCTCAAGGGAGGAAAGTTGCATCGCAAGAGCGGGATCATCTTTGTCTACACGATGTTGGTCATGTCGGCGGTGGGTGCTGCGTTGGCGGCCATGCCCCATCAAGGACTTCGAGGCGATCACTTTGAACCCCAGAGGGTTTCGGTGATTGCCGGTGCCCTCGCCTTTTATCTGGTGATAACAGCCTTGTTAACAGTACGGCCGCCCCGTGCCCAGGGTTCTCTGTGGATTGACGCAAGTGCGATGCTTGTTGGGCTGACCGTGGGTATTTTCAGCGTCACATTAGGTTTCGAGGGTGTAAACAATAACGGAAAACTCGACGGTCAGCCCATAGTTCCTGTTTTCATTTTTGGCGCTGTGGCGCTGCTGGCGGCGTTTGGCGACATGCGTATGATGGCACGGGGAGTTCAAGGAACGCGCCGCATCGCAAGACACCTTTGGCGCATGTGCTTCGCGCTTTTCATCGCGTCGGGTTCTTTTTTTCTGGGCCAGGCCGACAAAATTCCGGAGCCTCTCCGCATCATTCCTCTGCTTATGGCTCTGGCGCTGGCGCCTCTCCTGCTCTTGTTGTACTGGCTGTGGCGTGTCCGTATCAGACGAACCCAGCTGCAGATTAACCCGAGTGATAAACCGCCATATCAGATCGTTACCAAAGAATTAAAAAACCCGGAGAAACATTAAAATGACAGATCAAACAAACAAAACCTCCCTCCGTTCGGCTGCTCTCATCTCAGGACTAGCCATACTCACCATGGCCATCGCGGCTCCCTTTGCAGAACTTTATGTGTACCCTAAGCTTGTTATCGCAGGAAACGCGGCAGAAACAGTCAAAAACATTATGGCGAATGAAACGCTTTTCAGAGCAGCCATATTTGCGTATCTCATAACTTTCATTGCGGATGTTGTGGCGTCATGGGCGCTTTATGTTTTATTCAAACCCGTCAATGAGCATCTCTCGCTGCTTACATCATGGTTCAGGCTGGTGTATACGGTTATTGCCATAGTTGCTCTCCTGGATCTACTTACCGTTTTACGACTATTAGGTCCTTCCGATTACTTAAAAGTATTTGAACCGGATCATTTGTATGCTCAAGTCATGCTCTCTCTCAATGCGTTTAAGAAAAGCTTTCATTTCGGTATTGTATTTTTCGGCATTCATCTTGGGCTTCTCGGGTTCTTGATTTTCAGATCGAAGTATATTCCAAAAACGATCGGCGTGCTGGTGATCATTTCCGGTTTAGGTTATTTCATAACTTCTTTGAAACCATTTTTCCCCGATATAAATATCGATTTTGCGAAGTATACGTTTTATGGGGAATTGATTTTTATGTTTTGGCTATTGATTCGAGGTTCAAAGATTCAGGAGCCAAATTACTAGATCGATCCATCGCACGACACTGATGTCAAATTTGAAAGGAACCGAAATGACAGTTTAAACGTTCAGTACTTCACCACCATTTTACGCGCGGTTCGCCGGCTTCATCTTCCTCTTCTGCCTCGGCAGAGAAGGCTCAGTGCGGGCCGTTTCGCAGCTTAACTTGGGCGTTAGGCCTTCACTAATTGCACAGGAGTAATTTATGGAAACGATTTTCTTCCAGGTGCTCGGGGCTTTTGCTTTTTTCATTAACACCCTGTTCATCGGTCTACTCATCAGGCGAAGTCCGACAAAAACAAACGCCGAGCGACTCAGTCGGGTGAGTCATACGCTTTTTTGGAGTGGGTTGGTTCTGCCCGAGCTTATCGGCGTCTTTCATCCGGGGTTAATAGCATTTGACGGTTTGCTTGGGTTACCGTCGCTTCCCTATCCCCTGGCGATGCAGATAACCGGGTGGCCGATACTATTAGCCGGAACTTATTACCTGGCGATGTCCAACGTGGCCCTAAAGGTAAAAGGTTCTGGCTTCGCCTCTTTCAAGTTAACGCGCCGTGTCGTCGTACAGAGCGTCTACGAGCGTGCCAGGAATCCCATGTCACTCGGCTTTTACCTTGCCTATATTGGCATCAGCCTCATCGCCGGCTCCAGCTATTTCTTACTCGGCGTACTTGCGGTAATTATCCCCGTGCATGCATTCAATTTGCTGTACTTCGAAAAGCGTGAGTTGCTGGCGCGGTACGGTTCATCGTATGCGGAGTACATGAACCGTGTTCCATTCATTCTTCCAATAGCACTGTCAGAAGATGTCTTGACTTATACATCAAATAACACTCAAAGAGGAGAAGAAAATGTCAACTTATAGCGTCAAAACATCGCAACAATATTACGCGCGGCTCGCAGGTTTCATGTTTCTCCTATACATCGCAATTGGCATCGCCTCTATGGTCATATTCAGCCAAGCAACTAGCGGCGCCGAGGGGACCTCCGCGAAGCTCGCGAGTATTGCCCAACATGCGCCTCTCGTGCGTTTGACGGCCTTGTTCGGTCTGCTTACATTCTTTATCGCAGTAACGTTGGCAGTCGCGTTGTACGTGCTCACCCGCGATCAGGATCCTAACCTCGCGATACTGGCCTTGTTCTGTCGCGCCGGGGAGGGAATGATCAACGCTTTTTCAGCTGTAATGACGCTGGGGCTTGTGTCCGTAGCAACAGCGAGTACTGCACCAGCGACCTCGGACTCTGCGGCAACAAACGCACTCGGTGCTTTGCTAATGCAACTGGATAGATCGAGCACTCTCATTTCCGCGACCTGCTTCGCTGTCGCCAGCACGCTTTTCTCCTACCTTTTCCTGCGTGCCCGAAACATTCCCGTTTCGCTGGCCTGGCTTGGCGTGATTGCGTCAATTCTGTTAGTGGTTGCGATTCCTTTGCAGATCGCCGGATTCATCCAAGGTAACTGGTTTATCTGGATGCCTATGCTCGTGTTCGAAGTAGTGCTCGCACTGTGGTTGGTCATCAAAGGCGTCGCCACGGCGGCGGCTTGATGAATGTCGATAGATATTTTGCAACATTACTTTATACGGGAACGTAAATGGCTTTGAAAGAAAAGAGCGAAAGGCGCTTGTTGTAGTCGTGAGAGGTTGGATGATCACGCATTGCCACGTTTCAAGCCAAGATTGCCGGGCCGATCAACTTCGCATGAACGCATAATTTAATCACTACTGAGGAGGAACATGGAAATAACCCAACGAATTGCAAAAACGTCGCCGCAGTTTAAGGCCAGGACTGCAGGTTTTTTTTGGTTGATGACGATAATGGGAGGCTCACTCGCTCTCTTCGTCGGCGGTGATTTGGGGCAGGCCGCCAACATCGTTTCGACTGTGTGCTATATCGCTGCGACGTTGCTCGTCTATTATCTGTTGAAGCCGGTGAACAGGAGTCTCTCCTTGCTTGCGGCGTGCTTCAGCCTTGTGGGGTGTACTCTTGGGCTGGCGCGCATGTTTCTGATCGTGCTTGCTCAGGTCGGCACTATCAGCTTCGCATTTTTCGGACTACATTGTCTCCTGGTGGGATACCTCATTTTCAGATCAACCTTCCTGCCTCGTTTTGTTGGTGCGCTGATGGCAATTGGTGGTTTTGGTTGGCTGATTCTTGGTCTTTCGAGCACCCTCTCGCCCGCACTCGGCCGCTCGCTGTCTCCTTACATCCTGATCCCAGGCATTCTCGGAGAAGTGTCGTTGACCCTGTGGCTCCTCGTGAAAGGGATCAATGTCACGAAGTGGGAGGAAAAAGCAGGCGTTTTGTAGCACGGTGGTGTTTAACCTTTCTGACAAGCAATCTACATTATGCATTAGGAGGATATGAAATGACAATCAGCACTATCGACGAGTCGCAGAGCAAGGCCGCAAGAGTTGTGGGGTTTACTTACCTATTTGCAATGGTAACAGCAGTCTTTGGAAATTATTTCCGGGGTTCTCTTATAGTCTCCGCCAATGCCGTGGAAACCGCTCAGAATATCATTGCGCACGAATACCTGTTTCGACTGGTACTCGCCAGTGAACTCCTTGTCTACGTGATTGATATCGTGCTCATCACAGCGCTTTACGTGATTCTCAATCCGGTCAATCGGCACTTTGTATTGCTTGCAGTATTTTTGAGACTCATGGAAACTGCAACTCTTGTTGTTAGTACGCTCAGTAGTTTTGTTGTTCTTAAACTCTTGAGTGGTGCTGAATATCTACAGGTATTTGAAGTGGATAGATTACAGGCACTGGCGAAACTGTCACTTAGTGAGTTTGGCGCCGGTTATAAAATTGGTTTTGTGTTTCTTGGATTAGGATCGACAGTGTTTTCCTATTTGTGGTTAAAATCGAACTATATTCCCAGAGCATTAGCCGTCTTGGGAGTATTCTCGTCGTTGCTTTTGGCAATATGTAATTTCGCATTCATCGTTTTCCCAAATCTCGAGAGGATAGTTACCATGGCCTATATGGCGCCTATGGGTGTTTTCGAGATAGCTATGGGCTTTTGGCTTCTGTTTAAGAGATTAAGGCAAGCTGGGGTAGCAGAGTCGATAACGTGAGCCACTGAACTCAGGCGTCATTTTAAAAACCTTAAGGAGAAAATCCTATGGAAATAAACTCAGGTTCGCTCAAAAAAACGGCAAGATTTGCCGGCGTATTGTATCTTATTTGGATCATCACAGGCCTCTTCGCGATGTTTTATGTGCCCTCACAAATTAATATGAAGGGTGATGCGGCTTCTACGGCCCAAAACATTCTCTCTAATGAACTCCTATTTCGGACAAGTATAGTCAATGATATTTTCAGCGGCATCCTTTGGATCATTATGGTGTTGGTTTTTTATCGATTGTTCAAACAAGTCGACAAACTCCAGGCTAAGCTTTTGGTTGCATTAGTCATGTCACAAATTCCTACTATCTTTTTTATGGAGGCATTCAATATCGCTTCGCTTATGATCTTTAAAGGCGAAATATTGAATACATTTGAACTTGCTCAGAGACAAGACTTGGCCATGTTCCTTCTTAAAATTAATGACTACGTAGTTATAATCTTAGAAGCGTTCTGGGGGCTTTGGCTGTTCCCCTTAGCAATTCTTGTCTACAGGTCCCGTTTCCTTCCGCGATTTCTGGGTGTTTGGTTATTCATCACCGGCTTTTTTTATCTGGTTCTGAGTTGTACGGATATCATGCTGCCTCAATATAGGGATATGGTTCTAAACAGCCCGATCGCCTTGCCGATCGAGCTCGGAGAGGTGGCAATCATGCTGTGGCTTTTGATCATGGGTGCAAAAGAACAGACTATGAGTAGCGCGCCCGTGCAATGAGGACGAAGAACCCTGATGCTTAACAATTTCTGAACAAGAATCTATATTAGGAGAAAATGAAATGACAATCAGCATTATTGATGAGTCACAACGCAAGGCCGCAAAGGTTGCGGGATTCGCTTTCCTGTTCGCGATGGCGATCGTGGTCATTGCGAACTACGGCATCAGCTTTCGCCTCAGCGTTCCCGGCAATGCCGCAGAAACCGCCCGGAACATCATGGCGCACGAAACACTGTTTCGAATCAACATCGCCTGCAATCTGCTCTATGGCGCAACCATTGGAGTAATCCTATCAGCTCTCTACGTGATCCTCAACCCAGTAGACCGGAACCTTGCCTTGGTTGCGGCATTCTGCCGACTGGTGGTTGCCTTGATGTGGGGTGTTACCGCGCTCAACATGCTTGGCGCTCTACGGCTCCTGGGTGACGCCGCTTACCTGCCGGTCTTCGAGGCAGATCAATTACAGACATTGGCACGGCTGCAACTCAGCTCCAGCTATGACGCGTACTACATTGGCTTACCGTTCTGGACATTGGCCTCCACGGTTTGCAGCTACCTGTGGTACAAGTCCAAGTATATTCCGACAACATTAGCTGCTTTTGGCGTTATCTCGTCTGCATGGTGCGTGTTCTGTGCTTTCGCTTTCCTCATATCCCCCAACTTCCAGAATACAGTTCACCCAATGTGGTTCGACACACCTATGGTAATCTTCGAGATGGTATTGGGCTTTTGGCTTCTGTTCAAAGGATTGCGTCCATCTGGTATAGCTGAGCCCTAAAAAGTAAACCTATGAACTCAGACGTTAAACTCTGAAACTTCGGGGCGGTAATGTCCTTATCATTGTGTAAAAAATAGGAGTTATACATGAAAAAATTAATAAGTTTATTTGTAACGCATTTAATTCTGGCTCAAGGATTGCTGGCTCTGTGGCCGGCTCATTCCGCTGTTTTTGCTCAATCCGACCTTGAACGTGGCCGAGAATTATTTAAGAATAAAAAATACGCTGAAGCAAGAATGATTTTTGAAAACATTTCTAAAGGATCCGGTCATGAGGCCGAAGCCTGTTATTATCTTGGTTCCATTTATTTGAGGTTTGAACGTGATCCGGACAAAGCGATCGAGTATTTAGAAAAAGCGATTGAAGCCGATAATTCGAAATCGGAATATCACATGGCACTTTCAAATGCTTTGGGCGCCAAAATAATGCAGAGTAACGTAATCAAGCAAGCGATGCTTGCTCGAAGGATTAAGAGCGAACTGGAAAAAGCGGTTGAACTCAATCCGAATAATGCCGAAGCAAGAATGAGTTTGCTTCAGATGTACGTCATGATGCCGGGCATTATGGGCGGAAGCATCACGAAAGCAAGAAAACAGGCTGACGCTCTAATGCAATTGAATGCCTGTCTGGGTTACCTGGGTTACGCGATGATATCAGATTATGAAGAAGACCTGGCCTCAGCCGAGGCGTACTATGCCAAAGCAATTGCCGCTGAACCGCAGCTATCTCGTCCGTACCACCAGCTTGGGTATTTGTATCTTAAGCAAAAACGCTATGAGGAAGCGATCAAGCAATTTAAAAAAATGGCAGAATGCGATCCGGGCAATGCCAATGCGTACGATAGCCTCGGTGACGGCTTTCTTGCCAATGATCAGTTGGATGATGCTATGGAAAGTTATCGCAAAGCGGTTGCCATTGATCCACAGTTTGCACCTTCCGTATTTAATTTGGCCAAGTGCTATGAAAAGAAAAGGTAATTATAAACGATTTTGCACAAGATTACATATACTTTGAAGGAAGAGATCGAACAAATTTTCTTTACGATGGTTATAACGAAATTCCATTTCTTTGAGATATAATGGAAATTTTTCTTTAGAAACGCCATGAAATT
>JAEUSK010000274.1 GCA_016787925.1 bacterium
TACCATCATGCCCGTCACGAGCATGACCTTATTCATGTTTTCAAGATGGTAGATCGTAATAATATTTTCAAGTTTGTATATCTTACGCGCAATAATGGCCAGTGTCATCACCATGGCAAATCCGGAAAAGATCGCGCCGGCGACGAAATACGGCGGGAAGATTGTCGTGTGCCAGCCCGGAACAATACTCGTCGCGAAGTCTGTGGACACGATACTGTGAACGGATAAAACCAGCGGCGTTGATAGCCCGGCCAAAATCATGTACGCCATTTCATAATGCTTCCACTGCCTGTTGCCGCCGCGCCACCCGAGCGATAATATTCCGAAAATGATCTGGCGCGTGCGTGTTTTCGCGCGATCACGCAGCGTGGCAAGATCAGGTATTAATCCAACATACCAGAATAATAATGAAACGGTAAAGTACGTTCCCACCGCAAAGAAATCCCAAAGTAACGGACTGCGGAAATTCGGCCACATACCCATTTGGTTAGGCACGGGCGCAAACCAATACGTCACCCAAATACGGCCAACGTGAATTCCCGGAAAGAGCAGGGCGCAAATAACGGCAAAAATGGTCATCGCTTCGGCAAATCGGTTGATCGATGTACGCCATCTTTGACGCAGCAAAAAAAGGATCGCCGAGATCAGCGTACCTGCGTGGCCGATACCAACCCAAAACACGAAGTTCACGATCGCCAAGCCCCATCCAACCGGATTATTTATGCCCCAGATACCGGTGCCCTCAAAGATCAGATAGGTCACGGAAACCAAGAGCAGAAGCAGGCCGGAACTGGCAACCAGGAACGCCATATACCAGGGTTTCGGCGGTTTGTTCTCAACGACTTCGCTGATCTGATTTGATATACCCTTAAATGTCGGATTACCGGTTATCAACGGCGCTTCATCGACGAAAGGTTCAGTATGATTTGTTGTTGCTGCACTCACAGATTTTTCAGTTTAAGTTGTAAACGTGACATTAATTAATTTATACAACGGCTAAGCGTTCTTCTGTTCTTCTAACTCCGGGTTCGGATTTCGCAATTTCGCCAGATACGATGTGCGCGGACGTGTATTAAGTTCACCCAATAATTGATACTGACGATTGAGCTTTTTGATCTCGGCAACTTTACTGCCCGGATCGTTGATATTACCAAATACGATCGCCTGCGTAGGACAACTTTGCTGACAAGCGGAAACGACTTCGCCGTCCTTGATCTGCCGATTTTCTTTTTTTGCAGTGATACGAGCGCCGCTGATACGCTGCACACAATACGTACACTTTTCCATCACGCCGCGCATACGAACGGACACGTCCGGATTTTTTGACATTTTGAGAATTTCCGGCCCATCCACCTGATTAAATCCGCTGGTGCCCGGATTAAATTCTAGAAAGTTGAAACGGCGAACTTTGTAGGGGCAGTTGTTTGCGCAATAACGGGTACCAACGCAGCGGTTATACACCATCACGTTCAATCCTTCGCTGTCATGAACGGTCGCAGCAACGGGGCATACCTGTTCGCAGGGCGCCGTTTCACAGTGCTGGCATCCTATCGGCTGGAACGCAATTTCCGGTTGTTCCACATCCCCGCTATAATAGCGGTCCATGCGCATCCAGTGCATTTCGCGCCCTTTGAGAATCTGCGATTTACCGACGATGGGAATATTGTTTTCGCTCTGGCACGCGATGGTACAGGCGTTACATCCAATACATGCATTTAGATCAATGGACATGCCCCATTGATAACCCTCATCGTAATTATGCGCATTATAAATTGATATAGGATTTGGCAATTGAGGATTTTTCTTTTTACTCTCTTTGTCGATCAGCTCCTCATTCATCTCCGCAATTTCAGTGACAAAATTAGGATTTTTCTGATATTCTTCTAAAGTTCCTTCACGTAAGATCGTCGGAACACGGCGCGCAATTTCTGCCGCCGCCAGCGCTTCCGTATCAAATCCGCCGTGATCCTGCACGGTTCCGATAGCATACAATTTTCCTGTTTTCGTTATTTGTAATCCGAGCCCGAAATCCTGCGCAGAGGATGTTCTTAAAGTATAAACATTATTACCGACGCCATTACCCACGCGTCCCGCGGCAGTGCGCCCATAACCTAATACCACCGTTACCGAATTATCCGCATGGCCCGGCTGAACCCATACCGGCATTTCAAGTTCGCGCCCGTCATATTGTAATGTGATCACCGGTTGCCTATTTTCGCCTTTGATCACCTGATTACTCAATCCCAGCGCTTGTGCGGTCGCAAAGCTGATCATGGCTACGTTATCCCACGTGATCTTCGTAACAGGATCAGGCAGTTCCTGCAGCCAGCCGTTATTGGCAAATCGTCCGTCAAATGTTGCAGACGATGACTGGAATACAATTTCTAAATTATCCGGTGTGGCAGCGTCGGAAGCAAACGGATTAGATGAAAGATAACTTGAATAAGATTTACGGTCTATTTTCGGCGAAGTCAGCGGCGACGCACTGTTCGCCAAAATTCCATCGTGCAGCAGCAGACGCCAGGATTTTTCGTAATCTCCTTTTAGTATATTCTTCCAATTCTCTCGCACGATATCGTATCCGCGATCGTCTTTACTTGCGGCAACGAGATTCAAAAACTCCAGCGCCGTCTTGCCGCCAAATAGCGGTTCGATCAACGGCTGTATTATGCTTAGCGATCCGTCGGTAGAACGAACATCACCCCAGCTTTCCAGAAAATGCGCTTGTGGAATATGCCATTTGGCCAGCGATGACGTTTCATCCATGTACGCGCTTAAGTGAATCGTATTCCCGACTTTTCCCATGGCCGATTCAAATTCCAGATCGGCGGGCGCATTGTATACGGGATTGCCGCCCATGATCACTAATGTTGATACATTACTGTCGTGCATTTTTTTAACCAGCGCGGTAAACGCGCCGCGGTCAGGCAGAGCGGCGTCTTTCATTTCACGATAGCTGACGGCTGTTCCGATATTGCCTAGAGCAGAATTTATAGCATAGACCAGCGCATGAACGGAGGCCGGCTGGCGCGGGCCCGCAACCACAAGCGACTTGCCGCGCGATTGGATCAGGTCTTTTGCAACAGCGCTCAGCCATTTCTGGTCAAAATTTCCGCTCGCCAAACCTGCTGCGCCTTCAACCGTAACGCCCTGTGCGGTAAGTTCCTTCGCCAATGCGGCTGCAAATGCGCCGATCTGACGGCTTTGCATACGCAAACGGTGATCCGCCATGCCGCCGGTGATTGAGAAAACACTTTCAACAACGTACAGGCGATTCATCGCATCGTTTTCAGTTTTGACGCGGCGTCCGTCTGCAAATCCTCTCGCAGCCGTGACATTGTCGGATCCGGTATAAAGGAAATCAGAATCCAAGGATAGAATAACACGGGCTTTATGGTATGAATATAAAGGCTGGTAATATTTTCCTGTTACCGCCTTGACCCCTTCGAAAATATTTTCATCGCTTACCGGTTCATACGTAACCCAGGTCGCTTTCGGAAATGTTTTTTTGAACTGCGTTTGCAGAAGCGCCAGACTAGGCGACGCCCAAGATTCGCTCAATAAAGCCAATCCTTCGCCTTCGGACGTTTTATATTGATTGTACAACTCGCGCCAGAACGTGACGAAATCATACCACGATTTTTCTTCATTGTTTTGAATGATGAATTTCGAACGGTCCGGGTCGTACAATCCAAGTATCGCCGACTGCATGAACGAGTTGGACGAACCGAGTGAAGAAGGATGTTTTTCATTTCCTTCGATCTTCGTCGGATGGCCTTCATGGCTTTTAGCTAAGACGCCGTACGCATTCAATCCCAGCGGCATCGTGGTGGCATACCATTCCGCAATGCCCGGTATGATTTCTTCCGGTTTGATCACATACGGAATGATCTTTTCAACGGGCCGGCGGCAACCCGCTAGTCCGGCAAGAGCGATCGAGGCGCCCATGAGCCCGAGAAAATTGCGGCGCGTAACCCCATTGGTCATTTCCGAAGCGTTTTCCGGAAATTCGCGTTCTACAAATTCTTTAAATTCCGGCGTGTCGGCGAGTTGGTCTAAACTGCGCCAGTATTCTTTGCCGTTCTGAACGATCATATTTTTTTTGTTTATCGATGACATGCGGAACAATCCTCCGGTGGAGCAATATTTTTTTCTTTTTTAATTTTTTGAGCAAAAGCAAGTTGATCTGTCGGCGGGGTCCAATTCATATCGGTGATCTTGACCTTATTCAGATCGCGTAACGACATATCCGGGTTGCGGTGACAGTCTAAACACCATCCCATGCTGAGCGGTTGTGTTTGCTCGACTATTTCCATTTGAGCGACATTGCCGTGGCAGGATTCGCAGCCGATCCCGCGGTTGACGTGGATGCTGTGATTAAAATACGCGTAGTCCGGCGTCTTGTGTACCTTCACCCATTCGATCGGCGTGCCGCTGGTCCAGCTCTCGCGCACCGGCAGAAGTTTCTCGCTTTGCGTGAGAATCAGATTATGGCAATTCATACACGTGGCGGTCGGCGGCACCATGGCGGTGGCCGAGGTCTCTACTCCGACGTGGCAATAACGGCAGTCCATGCCGAGATCGCCGGCGTGAAGTTTATGGCTGTACGGCACGGGCTGGTTCGGACGATAACCGACATCGGTAAACTTAGGCGAAGCAAAATACCATAAAAAGCCGGTCAGCGCGCCGCCCAATACCAGAACAGCCGCAAGCGATATCAAGGGCAGCTTATTCGCTGATTTGGGAAATATTTGAGGCACGTTCTGTCTCCTTAAAGTTACAACTTTTACAAAAATTTAGTTCTCGTGCGTTTCAGAGTGTAAAAAATCTGCGCTGAGTACGCTGTTCAATGTGGAGGGCGTTTTTTGAAAAAATATTTGTTTGAATAAAATTGAATTCGACAAGCCCTTTGCGGGGAACAAATATCAAACGGGTAAAAATATATTGTCCGACCGTAAAACATGCAAGATATTTTTTGCAAATCGAATACAAGTTTGCATTCAAAAGCGCAACTAAATTTTTACGCCTATAAAACTGTCGATGATCATGGCAAAGAACAATGCAAAAAGATATATAATAGAATAACCAAAAAGTCCGCGAATAAGTGTTTCAGATTTGTTCATCATCACGCGATAGGCTTTCTTAATAAAGAAGAATCCTAACACCGCGGCGGCGAGGCCGTAAAAAAGGCCGGAATGAAAATAGATCAGGGACAGGCTGCTCGCGACCAAGGCCAGCGTGTATAAAAACATCTGCCGGAGCGTGCTGTCATCTCCCTTAATGACCGGCATCATAGGAAGTTTAGCTTTGACGTAGTCGTCTTTGCAGAACAAAGCGAGGGCCCAGAAATGCGGCGGCGTCCACAAAAAGACGATGGCAAACATAAGCCAGGGCGCAACGGCCATCGTACCGGTAGCGGCGGCCCAGGCGCCAACGGGAGCCATCGCTCCGGCCGCTCCGCCGATCACGATATTCTGCGGCGTATTCGGCTTCAAATATAAAGTGTAAAACAGACTGTAAAACAGAATGGTTGACAAGGACAGGATCGCGGTGAGTAAATTAAACACAAATGCAAAAACCAACACGCCGGTAAGGCCGATCGTGATCGAGAAGATCAAAGCGTGCGTTGCGCTGATCTCGCCCATTGGGAGAGGGCGGCGTTTTTTCGTGCGCTCCATTTTCGCATCAATATGACGTTCAAAATACTGATTGAGCGCATTGGCGCAGCCGCCCGTCAGATATAATCCCAACATGACGAGCAGGAATTTGCCGGGCTCATGTACCATACTGCCTTCAACGATTAATGCCGTTGCTCCTGTAAATAGCACGAGCAGCATGATCGTCGGCTTAGTCAAAGTAATGTAGGACGAAACGATGGATTTCAATCTTCGATCAATCTTTCACAATGTAAGAACTTGTTTAATGGCGGCTAATCTATACAACTCGTCTCATATTGTCAAATTTTATTTCATTTTTTTCTCATTCTCCATTTTTGACCGTCTTCTGAGTCTTGTTAATTATTTATCTTTCTTTGTTTTTATTAAAAAAGATTGTAATTTTAAGGCGTCGTAGAGCACTATTATAATCACAACATTTTCGCATGTTCTTGGGCTTAATAAGGAGAAAATTTATGAGACGTATTTTACAATTGGTACGTCCCGCCTTAATAACGGTTCTTATCGCATTATGCTTAACTTCAACAGCCTCCGCCGGCGTTACTGGCAGGCTTAAAGGAAAAGTCGTTGACAAAAATTCACAAGAGGCGTTGCCAAATGCCCTCGTTAAGATCGAGGGAACGTATTTCGAGACCACAACCAATTCCGCTGGTGAATTTTCAATTATAGGGATTGATGCGGGAACGTATTCGGTCAGTGCGCAGAT
>JAEUSK010000151.1 GCA_016787925.1 bacterium
ACCGCAGAGAACGTAAAATAACAAAAACTTTTTGTGGCCCATTCGATCTTCCACATTGTCGCCGAAAATCCATAGATACCACATATTACTGATCACATGCATCCAGCCGCCATGGAGAAACATAGAAGAGACCAAAGGGCCAAATCGGCCTAGATAGTCGGCCGGCTGGTGCTGCGCCATCCAGAAATATTTGGCAGGAATGATGCCTAAAACACTAAACAAAGCGCTGATATCTGATCCCAAAAACCATTCAAAAATGAATATGGCTCCATTGATGACAATCAATGCAACGGTGACAACGGGAAACGTTGAGGACGGAACTGTATCTCGGAGTGGAATCATAAATTATTTTTTCTTTTCATCCGGATTAAAGATATCACTGGCCTTATATTTTTAGCATTTGGCTTTATGGCTTTCATGCAATCTTCAGGTAAGATTTAAATTCATGATCCCCCTCGCCACCTTTTCAACAGGAAATGGTGTGGAGAATCCCCCTTGGAAAGGGGGATACAAGGGGTTTTCTTCATTTTCTAAAATTGTCTAAGATAAAAACATTATAGGCAACCTGAACCATCATAATCGTTCGTAAATGTATCTATTCTGATGGTTTTTTCCAATGACTTTCTCAATGGTTATCCCACTTCACCTAGTCCTAATTTATCGTAATATTCTTTCATGAATTTATTTCGCACTGACACATTTTCTGCTCCGCGCAATTGCGGGTCCCTCTTAACCAATTCAAATGCAGCCTCACGCGCTTTTTTGAGCAACTCATGATCGAACAATATGTGCGCCATCTTGAGTTCAGGCAACCCGGATTGTTTGGTCCCAAAAAATTCTCCCGGCCCGCGCAGCTTCAGGTCCTCTTCCGCGATCAGGAATCCGTCGTTCGTTTCTTCCATGACTTTTATTCGTGTCACGCTCTCCTCGGTCATTCCTTCTTTGGCCATCATCAAAACGCAGTACGACTGTTCCCCCCCTCGGCCTACTCGCCCGCGCAATTGATGCAATTGTGTCAGGCCAAACCGCTCGGCATGTTCGATCAGCATGATCGTCGCATTGGGAATATTGACGCCTACCTCAATCACGGTGGTGCTGACAAGAATGTGGATCTCATGATTTTTGAATTTGGACATCACCGCTTGTTTTTCAGAACTTTTCATTTTCCCGTGCAGGAGTCCGAGTCGCAGGTCGGGAAAGATTTTTTTAGACAAATGTTCATACGCCTCCGTGGCGGCCTTCAGATCAGACTTCTCCGATTCTTCAATGAGGGGATAGACGATATAACATTGCCGCCCTTTTTTTATTTCGGTGCGAATGAATTCGTAGATTTTTTTCCGCGCGTCTTCTTTGCGTGAAACCGTCTTGATCGGTTTGCGTCCGATAGGTAATTCTGCAATAACCGATATATCCAGATCGCCGTAAACCGCCATCGCCAAAGTGCGGGGGATCGGCGTTGCAGTCATCACCAGAACGTCCGGGTAAATCCCTTTTGCTACCGCCTTCTGCCTGATCTCCGCTCTTTGCATGACGCCGAAACGATGCTGCTCGTCTATTACGATCAGACCTAATTTTTTAAATTCTACCTGTTCCTGAAAAATCGCATGCGTTCCGATCACAATATCCGTCTGATGATTTTGAATGTCTGAAAGTATTTTTTCACGATCGCTTTTTTTCTGCCCGCCTTTGAGCAGACTGACGCGGAGATTCATACCCCATAAGTATTCCTGTATCACATAATAATGCTGTTCGGC
>JAEUSK010000213.1 GCA_016787925.1 bacterium
CGGAGCGGGCGTTCCGTTGAATCAAGTCCTAATAAAAATAAAAAATGATTTTCCGGCTTTACACGGAATGTTGTCTGTTTTTGGTTCACCGCAAATTCGCAACCTTGCAACCTTGGGAGGCAATCTTGGTTCTGCTTCTCCGATAGGCGACACGCTACCGGTTTTGATGGCTTATAATGCAAAAGTCATCTTGGAAAGCATTCACGGTAAGAGGAAAGTAAGTCTGGATGTTTTTGTGAAAGGTTATCGTCAGACGGTACGAATGCCGGAGGAAATTATTACAGCTGTGAAAATTCCGAAGCCAAAGAGCGGAGTGATCGTCAAATCGTACAAAGTGTCAAAAAGGAAAGATCTTGATATTTCGACGGTGAGCGGCGCATACCGATTAGAATTAGACGCCAACGGCGAAGTGAAAAATATTAAATTAGTATATGGCGGTATGGCTGAAAAAACCATGCGTGCTGAAAAAACGGAAAAGTTTTTAACGGGCAAAACATGGAATCGGGAAAATGCGGAAGCCGCAATGAACCTGATCGATCTGGAATTTCGGCCGATATCTGATGCACGGGCCGGAGAGGAATTTCGACGAGTTGCTGCGAGGAATCTTTTATTGAAGTTTTGGAACGAGACACAGTGAATAGTGAGAAGTGAATAATGGCGAAAAGTAAAGTTTATGACAAATCGTTTCAGTTTTCGATTCGGATTGTCAATCTTTATAAATTCCTAATTTCGAAGAAAAAGGAATTTGTTCTTTCAAAACAAATACTCAAAAGCGGGACTTCCATTGGAGCCAATCTTTCTGAAGCTAACGGCGCTATTTCAAAAGCTGAATTTTCTGCAAAGGTATCTATTGCCTTCAAGGAAGCGAAAGAAACTGAATACTGGCTTCAACTCTTGCATGAAACAAAATACATAGATAAAAAGTCATTTGACTCCATTAACAAAGATTGTCAGGAAATTTGCAAGATGCTATTCTCTATTTTGAAAACAACGAATAGAGTAAGAACAAAATAGTCACTACTCACTATTGACTTGTATTATGAATTCACAGATCGTTCACGATAGCGCAATAAAACACGTCACCGGAGAATCGGTGTACGTCGATGATATACTTACGGATGAGCGCTTGCTCATTGGCCGCGTCGTATACAGTACTTATGCTCACGCAAGAATAAAATCTTTTGATCTAAAGGAAGCAAAAAAAATTCCAGGCGTGCATGCGGTTTTGTCTTACAAAGATATTCCCGGAAAAAATCAAATGGGGCCGGTGGTGCACGACGAACTATGTCTTGCAGTTGACGAAGTGACGTTTATCGGGCAGGCAATATTTTTGATTGCGGGTGAGACAGAAGATGTGTGTATTGAAGCGGAAAAATTGATCAAGATAGAATATGAGCCGCTTGAAGCGATACTGGATATTGAAACTGCAATCAAGAACAACAGTTTGCTCGGCCCGCCGCGGAAGATTGAACGCGGTAATGTTGAACAGGGATTAAAAGAATCGCAACATGTGATCAGCGGGGAATTACGAACCGGAGCGCAGGAACATTGGTACCTTGAAACGCAGTCATGTTTATGCATTCCGGGCGAAGAGAAAGAATTGATGGTGTATAGTTCCACACAACATCCTTCCGAAACGCAGGCGATCATTGCCGAAGTGCTGGGCATTCCAAAGAATGAAGTGGAAGTGGAAGTTCGCAGGATGGGCGGGGCTTTCGGCGGAAAAGAAACACAGGGAAATCACACTGCCGCGTGGACTGCGCTGCTTTGTCATGCAACAAAACGGCCTGTGAAAATTAAATTGTTCAGAGACGACGATCAGAAAATGACCGGCAAGCGCCATAGGTTCTTAATCAGATACGAAGCGGGATTTGATTCGGATGGAAAAATTCAGGCAGTGAAAGTTGAACTCAATTCCGACGGCGGCGCGGCAACCGACCTTTCCTTTGCGATTCTTGAACGCGCCATGCTGCATGCGGATAATGCGTATTATATTCCACATATGCAGGTGATCGGACGGGCATGGAAAACCAATTTACCGTCCAATACCGCCTTCCGCGGATTTGGCGGCCCGCAGGGAATGGCAGGAATTGAACAGATCGTCGACCGTATTGCCCGCTATCTCAAAAAAGATCCGGCGGATATCCGGAAGCTGAATTTCTACGGACTTCAGAAGAACAATGTCACGCATTACGGTGAAGAAGTTGAAAAAAATAATCTGTTCCTGATCTATGACCAGTTAGTCAAAACTTCAGATTATGAATTGCGGCGAAAAGCGGCGGATGAATTTAATGCGAAAAACGAATTTTATAAAAAAGGATTGGCGGTCACGCCGGTGAAATTTGGAATTTCGTTTACTACTTCATTTTTAAATCAGGCCGGCGCGTTAGTTAATATTTACAAAGACGGAACGATACTTGTTAATCACGGCGGTACAGAAATGGGGCAGGGCCTGCATACCAAAATCCAGCAAATTGCTGCGAAAGAATTTGGGGTTCCAGCCGATACTGTGAAAGTAAGCCCCACCAACACATCCAAAGTGCCCAATGCGCCGGCGACGGCCGCGTCTGCCGGAACGGATCTCAACGGTATGGCGGTCAAAAACGCGATTGATCAATTAAAATATCGTCTCGCAAAAGTCGCCGCGGATCATTTTAACGAACAAGCGCTCGAAGTAAAAACCGTTCCAGAGGACATTGTTTTTGAAGATAATTCCATTTGCGATATGCGTCATGTCAAAAGAAGAATTGGTTTTGGTGAACTCATGCCCCTAGCCGTTATGAAGCAAGTTAGCTTGAGCGCGACGGGATTTTACCGAACCCCAAATGTGTGGTTTGACCGAGAAAAAGGACAAGGGCGGCCGTTCCATTATTATGCATTCGGCATGTGCGTGACCGAGGTTTTGGTCGATACGCTTACCGGAGCGCATCAAATTTTGAGAGCCGATATTCTACACGATGTCGGCGATTCGATCAATGAGGGGATCGATATCGGACAAGTCGAAGGCGGGTATGTTCAAGGCGTCGGCTGGTGCACGACCGAAGAAATTAAATGGGACTCAAAAGGTAATTTGCTGACTCATTCACCGGACACC
>JAEUSK010000010.1 GCA_016787925.1 bacterium
TATTCTAACCTCGGACGGCAAACGCAAAAAATGGAATATCAAAGGCCCTTTTTTTGCCGGTTGGGAGATCTACCATATGAAAGGATCACCGATTAATCCCAATCGGATCTACGCGTCACAGACCAGCGGTTGGTTCGGCCAGGTGATTCAGCGCTCCGACAATGGCGGAAAAACCTGGGACGCGGTCGGGAATGAATTCAAGTATGACGGTACTCCCGGCACGCATCAATGGTACGACGGCACGCAGCATCCCTGGGAATTCAAGCGCGTCTGGCATCTGGAACCTTCCTATACCGATGCGGATACGGTGTACGCCGGTGTCGAAGACGCGGCGCTGTTCCGCTCCACGGACGGAGGGAAGTCCTGGGTTGAGCTGCCCGGCCTTCGAAACGCCAAAGGCAACCTCTGGCAGCCCGGCGCTGGAGGTATGGGATTGCATACCATCTTGCTCGACCCAAACAATGCTAATCGCATGTACATCGCCATCTCGGCCGCCGGCGCGTTTCGCACTGACGACGGAGGACAAACGTGGAAACCGATCAACAATGGATTGAAATCGCTGTATGAACTTCCGGATCCCGCAGCAGAAGTCGGACACTGCGTGCACAATATCGCTATGCACCGATCGAGGCCCGATGTCATATTCATGCAGAAACACTGGGACGTGATGCGTACGGACGATGCGGGAGAAAATTGGCGCGAGATCAGCGGGAATCTGCCCAGCGATTTCGGATTTCCCATTGCCGTGCATGCGCACGAGCCGGAAACTATTTACGTTGTTCCCATCAAAAGCGACTCGGAACACTTTCCGCCCGACGGGAAACTGCGCGTCTATCGCAGCAAAACCGGCGGCAACAAATGGCAGGCTCTCACGAAAGGTCTGCCGCAAAAAAATTGTTATGTCAATGTCCTGCGCGATGCGATGTCCGTGGATTCGCTGGATAAATGCGGAATCTATTTTGGCACTACTGGCGGACAGGTGTATGCTTCGGCCAATTCCGGCGATTCTTGGTTTGCCATTGCCGAAAACCTTCCTTCCGTATTGAGCGTGGAGGTGCAACATTGAAATGATACGCGTAAAGATCCCATACCATCTCGGTAATCTCGCGAATATTCCGAGAGAGATCGAGATCGAGATCAAACAACCATACACACAACGTTCTGTTTTGGATACGCTGGAATTTATGTATCCGGTTTTGCGCGGCACGATCCGCGATCATGCCTCAAAACAACGAAGGCCGTTCGTCAGGTTTTTCGCATGCGGAGAAGACTTGTCCCACGAATCACCCGACGCGATGCTGCCGGATGCGGTAGTGAAGGGTGATGAACCTTTTCTGATTGTGGGAGCTATGGCCGGGGGTTAGCCATTGTAAAAGCACTTAAATTTGTTAGATCCCCCCAAGTTCTCAATCTATCAGACTACCAAATTTGACTCATTCGAATTGCTAAAGAAAATTCACATCACATACAGACAATACAAATTATATTTTTGAAGGTAACCACTTATGTCCGCCTACGTTATTGTAGACATTGAGATCACCGATCCTCAGCAGTATGAGGAGTATAAGAAACTTACACCCGCAACTCTTGCAGCTTACGGCGGAAAGTTCATAGTCCGGGGCGGAGCAACGGAAACACTTGAAGGCGAATGGCCTCACGGACGAATCGTGGTGCTTGAGTTTTCAGACGTTGAGCGAGCAAAACAATGGTGGGGTTCTCCCGAATATGCAGATGCGAAAGCCATTCGGCATAGAACTGCGAAAACAAAAATGATCGTTGTTGAAGGTTTTCATCCGTGAGCATTGACCGCGGGTTAAGGCCGATAGGCTGCAATGCGCTTCAACATTCCCCTGAATATCATCACATGCAGAGGATAGATTCCGTACCAATACATTCGCCCCAATAATCCCCGCGGACGAAACGTTGCTTTTTGAATAAGCGTCGTGCCTTCAAAACGGAACTCCAGCCAAGCTTCACCGGGCAATTTCATTTCCGCAAATAAAAGAAGTCGCCGCGAATCCTTATCGGCCAGTATTACGCGCCAAAAATCGAGTGTATCGCCGGTTTGAAGTTCCTCAGGATGACGACGGCCGCGTCTCAATCCAACTCCTCCAAATAACTTATCAATAATGCCGCGAATCGCCCACAAAAAATTCATGTAATACCATCCACGACTTCCCCCGATTTGCCAAACATTCTCAACGGCTTGAGGAACGTTCGTAACCAAAATTCTTCGTTCATCTGTGAGGCAGCCAAATTCAGGAATTTGAACATATTCCTTAAATTCCGGTCCAAATGGTGTATTTGACAAAGCATCGGTCCAACTTGACATGACTTCGTTCTGCTCGATTCGTGTGAAAGCCCGCCGTATTGCTTCATCATACGAAATGCAAGGCGTTGCGTCTATATCGGTGATATTTCCAACGGCGCATACCACTTCGTTTTTCATACTGTCAACCAGCGCCTTGGCGAGGGGAAATGATGTGGCGGTAACGAAATACAGCCAGTAAGATGACAATTGGGGTGTCAAAACCGGAATAGTAATAATATAGCGACGATAACCGCGAATCTTGGCAAAACGCAATAACATTTCTTTGTAGGTCAGAATGTCCGGGCCTCCGATGTCAAACACATTGCCGGTTGCTAATGGATGATGCAGAACGGAGTTGAGATAACGCACGACGTCGCGAATGGCGATTGGCTGACAACGAGAACGAAGCCATTTCGGCGTAATCATGATGGGTAATTTTTCAACGAGATCACGTATGATCTCAAATGAGGCACTACCGGATCCAATAATAATGGCTGCGCGAAGTACGGTGAGCGGTATGCCGGAGGATCGCAATATGGATTCTACGCCGACGCGGGAGGTCAGGTGATGTGACAAGCTCGGATCATTTGCTATACCGCCGAGATAAATGATCTGGCGCGCATGGCTTGACCTCGCCCAATCGGCGAAGTTCTGAGCACAAATCTCCTCTAGATTCTTGAAATGGTCCGCAGATTGCGCCATCGAATGAACGAGATAATACGCAGCATCAATCCACGTAGGCAGCTTGTCAAATGACTCCCTGATAGTCATATCGCAGACAACGACCTCAACTTTATCCCGAATCGATGCCGGAAAATGAAGCCTCTCAGGATCTCTGACGGCACAGTATACTCTATGTCCTTTGTCGACTAATGCCGTTAACAGTCTTCTTCCGATGTAGCCATTCGCGCCGGTAAGGAGAATATTCATGAGGAACACCTATTCAATATTAGGCCTTAATTAACGATTAATATATCGCCTTTTCAATACGTATAATTGCGTAAATGATGATAATTCATTGACCAAAGTAATTAAATTATTGCTTTCAGAAAATGAGGTTTGTAAACTTAGACGGTTCTTCCGTTCTTTGAGAATCCAATTTCCATAGAAATCATTTCCATTTTAAAGGAGGCAGACTATGGAATCCAACCAAACTTCCTATGATCGGATTGGCGGCGTTTTAGTACTCGTTGCTATTATGCTCATTCTCAATCCGATCCGCATTTTGTACGTGATCCTAAGTGTTTCATTCCCCGCGTTTGAAAACATTCCGGCAGCGATCGGGCCTTTTGAAGTCGTTCTGAACACGGTATTTCTTCTGTATTCACTGGTTGTACCGGTGTATTTTTTTCAGCGGAGAAAAAGTGCGCCTATGCTCATCATTATATTATTTCTCTTTAATATGTTCTTTGTTGCGGTCAACGGTACGATCACGCAATGGCTGCCGTCGGAGATCGCCGGCGTCGCGCCGAAACTTCGCGTTGGTGAATTTGCCATCGGTGCGGTTTGGTTTCTGTTGTGGACCGTTTATTTCATGATCTCTAAACGGGCCAAAGGAACATTTGTCCGATAAGATCGGCTGCATGATCGGCGGGTTCAAAATGAAGTTGAAACAATTTAAGCATTGGGCGCAAAAGGAATACAGCGCAAAACAAAGATTGACCCTGGTGATTCCGGCCCTGGTTTTCAGAAAAAACAAATGAAGACGAGAACATCTCGGAAAGTGTTACCGTAAGTCCGGAGCGGTCGTTGCATTAATATCGGCGAGTATAATGCATGATAATTTCATCAAGCCTTATGTGATCGAATATTTATGAAAGCGATGATTCTAAATAAAACCACCGCATTATCGGAGAATGCAAATCCATTAATGATGGAGGACGTTCCACAGCCGCAGGCGGGCGTTAAAGAAATCTTGATCCGGATTTCAGTGTGCGGAGTGTGTCATACGGAACTGGATGAAGTTGAAGGCAGAACATCTCCCTCCCGTTTCCCGGTGATTCCCGGACATCAGGTTATCGGCCGGATTGTGCAAAAGGGGAAAATTGCTTCTCAATTCGAAATAGGTGATCGTGTCGGTGTCGCATGGATTTTTTCGGCCTGCGGGAAGTGTGTTTTCTGTACCGGCGGTTTAGAAAACTTATGTGATAGTTTTAGGGCAACGGGCCGGGACGCTAACGGGGGTTATGCGGAATATATGGCCGTCGAGGAACAATATGCCTACAAGATTCCGGACATTTTTTCCGACGCGGAAGCGGCGCCGCTGCTGTGCGCGGGCGCCATCGGATACCGCTCACTGCGTTTGACCGGCTTGGAAAATGGCCAGAATCTCGGGCTAATCGGATTTGGGGCTTCAGCACATATTGTGATTCAACTCGTGAAGCATCAGTTTCCCGATTCAAAAGTATTTGTTTTTGCCCGCAGCGAGGAAGAGCGCAATTTTGCGATTGAACTTGGAGCAGTATGGGCCGGCGATATTATGCAATCGTCGCCGGAAATGCTGAACGCAGTTATTGATTCCACACCCGCTTGGAAACCGGCTGTAGAAGCGATGAAGAATCTACAGGCCGGCGGCCGGCTCGTTATTAATGCCATCCGCAAGGAGGACGCTGATAAAGACTGCCTGCTGCAGCTGGATTATGCGCGGCATCTCTGGATGGAAAAGGAAATCAAAAGTGTTGCAAATGTGACACGGAGCGATGTATCAGAATTTCTGCAGCTGGCCGCAGAAATTCCAGTCAAACCGGAGGTTATGGAGTATCCTTTTGAAGACGCCAATCGCGCTTTGGTTGAAATGAAGTATAAACATACCCGCGGAGCAAAAGTGCTGCGTATGTATTGAATGGCATGCTTATCTAAAAGTTCTTTCAACAAAACCGCTAAATTCGTATACTCTATCATTCTGTATAATCCGATAATCTACAAGGAATACGTATGTATTTAAAAGATTTTGAAAAAAAAATAGTTACACGAAATCTTACCTATGAAGACTATAGGAAGGTCACGGAACTGCAGCTGAAGTGTTTCCCGGGTATGAAACCATGGAGCCAGGAACAGTTTCAAAGCCAATTGTCTATTTTTCCTCAAGGCCAGATTTGCGTGGAATATGAATCGAAGATCGTCGCGTCATCAAGCAGTCTCATCCTTAATTTTGATTTGTATTCGGAATGGCACAGCTGGCGGGAAATTGCGGATGAAGGGTTCATACGTAATCATGATTCCAAGGGGGACACACTGTACGGGATAGAAATAATGGTGGATCCCGAATATCGGGGATTAAAATTGGCGCGACGGCTGTACGAGGCCCGCAAAGAAGTTGCGCGCGAGTTTAACCTGATGCGTATCGTTATCGGCGGCCGCATACCCGGGTACGATAATTATGCGGATCAGATGGAAGCGCGTGAATATGTAGACAAAGTCATTGATAAAAAACTTATTGACCCAGTATTGACCACGCAAATTTCAAATGGATTCGTGTTGAAGAGATTGATTCCTAATTATATGACGTCCGATGCCGCGTCAAGAGGGTTTGCGACTTTTTTGGAGTGGACCAATCTGGATTACGTTCCTCACAAATCGCTCAAATGGACCCGCGTTGCTCCGGTAAGAATATGCGCCGTCCAATATCAAATGAGATCGATAAATAGTTTTGATGATTTTGCCAGGCAAGTTGAGTATTTTATCGATGTCGCATCCGATTATAAATCGGACTTTATAGTATTTCCGGAAATGTTTACAACTCAGCTGTTGAGTTTTCTTCCCTCGGACCGGCCGGCCTTGGCTATTCGCCAGTTGGCGAAATTTACTTCCAATTATCTCGAACTGTTCAACCGTTTGTCCATAAAATACAATATCAATATCATCGGAGGGTCTCATTTTACCGTCGAAGGAGATGATCTTTATAATATATCTCATCTATTTCGAAGAGACGGTACTTTGGACAAACAGTACAAACTGCATATCACGCCGAATGAAAAGGTGTGGTGGGGCGTCAAGGCAGGAAACGAATTAAGAGTGTTTGACACAGACAAAGGGAAGATATCCATTCAGATATGTTATGATATTGAATTTCCAGAACTCAGCCGGATGGCCGTAGAACAAGGCGCGCAGATCATTTTTGTGCCGTTCTGCACGGATGAAAGATATGGATATCTTCGCGTCCGGTACTGTGCCCAGGCGCGCTGTATCGAAAATCACGTCTATGTTGCTATTGCCGGCAGCGTAGGAAATCTGCCTGATGTGAAAAATCTGGACGTGCATTACGCACAGTCGGCCATATTCTCGCCTTCGGATATTCCATTCACGCGCGATGCAATCCAATCCGAAGCGACACCGAACGTAGAAACGATTATTGTGGATGAGGTCGACCTGGAGCTGCTGAAGAAGAACCGGCAGACAGGCAGCGTTCTGAACTGGCAGGATCGCCGAACAGATCTCTATCAGGTCATTAATCTAAAAAACAAGTAACGAATAAAAGACTTCATGGATATCAATACTAATACAACGATCATAATTCTGAGCGGTCTTGTTCTAGCCTCGTATCTCTTTGATCAATTCAGCCGATGGTCAAAAATTCCATCCGTGTTGCTTTTGATGGCTACAGGCGTAGCATTGAGCCAGACATCAGCGTTTACCGGCATTTATCTGGAAAAAATTCGGCCGTATGTGGAGTTTTTGGGCACACTGGGTCTTATTATGATCGTTCTGGAAGCGTCGTTGGATTTAAAATTAACCAAAGAACGTGTACCGCTCATTCGGAATTCATTTCTATCGGCATTACTCATTTTGTTCATATCGAGTTTTTTACTCGCCGGTGTTTTGTATTATTGGATGGAGCAGCCTTTTCGGATTTGTCTTGTGTATGCCATTCCATTTTCCATCATCAGCAGCGCGATCGTCATACCCACGGTTGTGCATTTGGCGCCGGACAAAAAAGAGTTTCTTGTCTACGAAGCTTCTTTTTCCGATATCATCGGTATTATGTTATTTAACTTTCTCATCACGGACCGTATCCTTAAACTAGGTTCTTTGGTAACGTTTGGCGGCACCCTGATCTTAGTGATTCTCATTTCTCTTGTTGCTTCATTTCTGCTTTTCTTTACGCTTGCGCGAATCAAAACGCATATTAAGTTTTTTATGATTTTTGCTCTGCTGCTGATGTTGTACAGTGTAGGCAAAATATATCATCTGCCTTCTCTATTGCTCATTCTGGTCTTTGGGATGTTGATCAATAACTTTTCATCCGTGCCGGCCGTCGTTACAAAACATGTCGACTTATCCATATTACCCGGTTTACTGGAGCAAATGCGTTCCATTACGGCGGAATCGGCTTTTCTGATAAGAACCTTTTTTTTTATTTTGTTTGGTTATTCCATAGACCTTATTTCTTTGTCCCATCCGGAAGTTGTCATGATGGGAACGGCCATCATTATCGTTTTGCTGGCGGTACGTTTTCTGTACTTGAAAAGTTTTTTGAAAGGAAATCTTTTTCCTGAACTGTTTTTGATGCCCAGAGGGTTGATCACCATTATCCTGTTTTACAGTATTCCTGAATGGCTTTTGTTGGAGAATTTCAACGAAGGGGTCTTATTTTTTGTCATTATTGCAACTGCGCTGTTGATGATGGTTGGCCTGGCAACCTTCAAAAAAGAAAAAAAAGTTGAAATGGAAATAATCTGAACGCTAATGAAAAAACGGTCTGTTCAAAATAATAAAATACTGCAGGCTGCATCATGATCACTAGAATTAAATGGATCGAACGCAATTTTGAGTTGGGTTATCCTCTGGGCATGTTCCCTAATTTTCTGGAACGCGTACGGGGCACACCGGCGCGATTGGAAGAGTTGCTGCGCGGCATTCCGAAAGGAATACTGACTGTTAAGCCGGAACACGGTTGGTCCATTCAGGAACATGCCGGTCATTTACTCGATCTGGACGAACTCCACAGCGGCCGGGTGGATGATTTTATTTTCCGCGCAAAGACCCTGCGTGCATGGGACGGAACCAATCGAAAGACGCATGATGCCAACCATAACCGGCATACCATCGACAGCATACTAAAGGCTTTTCGCGAATCGCGAAGCCGGTTTATACACAGGCTTGAGAGTCTCGACGATGAAACTCATCAGGTTATAGCCCTCCATCCACGAATCCAAAAGCCGATGCGCGTGGTGGATATGGTCTACTTTACGGCAGAGCACGACGACCACCATTTGTCCGGCATTACAGAGTTAGCACGTTTATTATCAAAGAAAGCCAGATCGTGACGTTTCAGGAAATTATGACAGAGTTGGAACGGGTTGGATCAGAAAAACTACGTACTGCTTACGCATTACACGGGGCGAGCGGAAGTTATTTCGGAGTAAGCCCGGCGCAATTCAAGAGATTTAAAAAGAAAATCGGGACCGATCAGCGGTTAGCGCTGGAATTATGGAATTCAAATAACATCGACGCGCAAATGCTGGCGACAATGATCGTTGACCTGAAAACGATTGATGAGATACTGATTGACGAATGGATAAAGAAGATTCATTATTATGCTCTGGCCGATGAGTTTGTCGGCAATGTGGTAGTTCCGTCGCCTTTTGCAAATATAAAAATGCTTCAGTGGATGCGATCCAATGAAGAATACATCAAGCGCTGCGGATATACTATTTTGGCGCATATGGCGGGGGTGACGGACAGTCTGACGGATGACGAATTCATTCAACATTTGCATGTGATAGGGAGAGAAATTCAGATGATGGAGAATCGCGCACGGCAGGCGATGTATGACGCGCTGATCGCGATAGGGAAGCGGAATAAATTATTAAATATGGAAGCGATGATCGTTGCCTCGCAGACCGGCCCGGTGTATATCGAACACGGCGAAAAAAAACTCAAGGCGACGCACGCCATGGAGATTCTGGCAGACAAGAAATTGAGAGAATCGTTGTCATGATAAAAGCTGTGATATTCGATATGGACGGCGTTTTGATCGATTCGGAACCGTTTTGGCAGGCCGCAGAGAAAGTGGTTTTCAAGAAAGTCGGGATCGACATTACTGACGACATGTGCCGCCAAACGATCGGCTTGCGCATAGACGAGGTGGTCAAACACTGGCATCAGCGATTTCCATGGAACCATTTGCCATTGAAGCAAGTACAAGACGAAATTGTACAAGGCGTCATTGATTTGGTAAATCAAAAAGGGGCACTTCTTCCGGGCGTTCATCTTGCTCTCGACTTTTTTGAAAAGAAGAACTTAAAAATCGCGCTTGCTTCGTCATCCGACAAGATTCTGATCGACGCCGTCCTTGGAAAGTTTGACCTGCATAAAGATTTTCAAATAATTCATTCCGGACAGGATGAAATACGCGGGAAACCTCACCCTGCAATCTATCTAAGCACTGCCGGCTTACTGAACGTTGACGCCACAGAATGTCTGGCGATTGAGGATTCGTTTAACGGCCTGATCGCCGCGAAAGCTGCGCGTATGAAGACGATCTGTATTCCGGAGCATAGTGTATGGAATCAAACGAAATTTGATATCGCGGATGTGAAATTGAAGTCATTAGTTGAATTATCAGACGGTTTTTGGAAACAATTGTGTATAATGATTAGTTCGCGCTGAAAAGTCTATTTGTCGTATATTACAATAATGATGATACCCGCGGATCTGCAATTCCATCGCAGAATATAGGAAGTTGCCATGTTCTTCGCTCATTCAGAAAATGATGCTGGTAAAAAACACAGTCTGAAGGAACATCTGATTGCGACAGCAGAACGAGCTTCATCGTTTGCACCGTCTGAAAGTCTTAGCCCGTTTTTCTATCTTGCCGGTTTAATGCATGATGTTGGGAAATTTCAGGATGGTTTTCAGCAGTATTTGGAACAAGGAAAGCCGCGAACACCCCACGCTGGGATTGGTGCATTCATTGCGAGCCAAATGGGTAAGCATTCTCTCCCGTTGCAGTTTGTTATCCAAGGACATCATGCAGGAATGCCAGACAATCAGGGCCGGAAGACAAACATCGACGAGTACTCAACCGATCCTGTCATCGGGATAGCAAAAATGCGATTTGATGAGACCTTCCCTGAGGCAAGGAAGAATCCAGATCTAATCTTGCCAACGGATACCTTGTTGGCTGAGTGCTTGACCCGGTTTCTATTTAGCGCGCTTACAGATTCAGATTGGTTGGATACGGAACGGCATTTCACTTCAGACAAATCACAAGCACGAGTATCATCAACACTCGACCACGAGACTTTGATTAAAGCCCTCGAAAGGAAGTTCGCACAGCTTCCTTCGGATGGTACGATCAATTTGCTTCGTACAAAAGCGAGGACAGAATCCGCTGTCCATTTCGACGCGCCACGTGGATTCTTTTCGCTTCAACTTCCGACTGGTTTAGGCAAAACCCTGACTTCAGTGTATTGGGCGTTGTTACATGCTCGTTACCATCAATTGAAACGTATCATAATTGTCCTACCATACCTCAACATCATTGATCAGACCGCAACAATCTTGGGAGATGTCTTTGGTAAGGATTCGATTCTTGAACATCACTCAGGGATGGTGGAAGAAGGCGAGAAAAAGGATATGTACGAGGAATGCTCAGTTGGAGTTGATTCAGAGTTTGCGAAACGACTTGCGTGCGAGAACTGGGATGCCCCAATTATAGTAACTACATCCGTTCAATTCTTTGAATCGTTGTTCAGCAATCGCCCTTTTAAGTGCAGGAAGAATCATAATATTGCAGAGTCGGTCGTGATTTTTGACGAAGTACAGACGTTGCCAAAGGAATACGTTGAACCCATAATAATCATGTTGAAGAACATAGAAGCAATAGCACGAACTTCATTTCTATTCTGCACAGCCACACAGCCGGCTTTTATCAAGCGGGAAGGATTCGACGGAATTGAAAATATTCGCCCATTGATTACAAAGCCAGATGAATATTTCGATAAAACACAGCGCGTAAATTACGTCCTGCTGAATGGTCTTCAAAACGTTTCTATGGATTTTGTGACCGATGAGCTTTTGAAAGAGGCAGGTTCATTTTTAGCCATTGTGAACACAAAGTCTGTAGCACGTAAGCTTTTTCAGCGGGTCTTGAAATCTGAGACTCACGACCGATACTACCACCTGTCGACGACCATGTGCCCTCATCATCGAAAAAAAACGATTGCTCATGTTATTGAGGACCTGAAGAAGAATAAACGACTTGCTGTTATATCCACACAATTAGTTGAAGCGGGAGTGGACTTCGACTTTCCGTGCGTCTATCGTGCCATCGCGCCTCTGGACGCAGTGATTCAGGCTGCAGGTCGGTGCAATAGGAACGGCATTCTTTCAGAAAAAGGGCGTGTGGTACTCTTCAACTTGGAGCAGCAAAAAATGCCAGATAAAACCTATCGAGCATGTGCGGACTGGGCAATGGGAATTATTAAAGATGATATAGACATGCTTCACAACGCCGAAACCTACGAAGAGTATTACAAACAGATAACACAACTGTTTGTTAATGCCGATAACTACAAGATCACAGATGCGAGGAAGCGATTTAATTTTAAGGAGGTTCATGAGGGTTTCAAGTTCATTGATGACCTGACCACATCACTTTTTGTCAAAGGCTATTCAAACGAAAGCAAATCGTTACTTGACGAGATTACTAAAAGTATCTTTATTACTAAGAATCAATACCGAAGACTCCAGCAATTTAGTGTGCAAGTGTTTCCCAACTTCATGAAGGATTACAGTAGTCAAATAGAGGTGTTTAACGAATCAATCCACATCTGGCACGGGCAATACGATGACAATATAGGCATTGCGCCAATTGATGTCGAAATGGTATTCTAGAGCGAAGATAACAAAAGGAGGGGTGTATGAATGACAGCACAGTGCGAGTTAAAGTTTGGGGTGAATTTGCCTGTTTCACCAGGCCCGATCTCAAGGTCGAACGGATGACCTATCCATGTATGACGCCATCGGCGGCTAGAGGTGTACTTGATAGCATCCTCTGGAAGCCGGAATTCGTATGGCATGTCCTGAGGATTCTCGTTCTTAAGCCGGTAAAGTTTGCTTCTGTGAAACGAAATGAAATCAACAAGAAACAAGGAAAGACGCCAATTATCGTAGAGGTTGATCGTGCCCAAAGAAACAGTATTATCTTGAAAGATGTAGCTTACATTATCGAAGCGTCTGTGCATCAGGCTAATTCTCCGGTTTCAAACCCGACAAAAAAATACGTGGAGATGTTCAATCGTCGAGTTATGAAAGGCCAATGTTGGCGGCGACCGTATTTGGGAACTCGAGAATTTGCGGCAGAATTTGCACCGCCGGGCGTAGCTGACGTAACTATACAAGACGATATTCCAATCGGAGGCATGTTTCTCGACATGTGGTATGACGGCAAAGGCGTTCCCATGCCGAAGTTTTTTCATGATGTAGCTGTGAAAAAGGGGGTGCTCGATTGCGCCAAAGAATACGAGCAGATTTTATCAAGCAGCCATCCTCAGAGCCAGATAACAGAATATCCAAGGCAACTGATTCAGGAGTTCAACCTTGCCGAAGAAGCTGCGGAAAAGGAGGACGTATGATTCAACAACTTGTCGAACTGACAAACAGGCGGCGGAAAGGGACAGAATCTCACGATGCACTGGATGTTGTGCCCATTGTGATTGACTGCGTCATAGACGAGAAGGGTTCCTTCAAACAATTCCTCGTTCACGACAAACAACTGACAACAGCCGAGAGAATTGCTGCAAAGAAAGGAAAGGCTCGCCTTCTTGTTGACAAAGCTGAAGAGGTTTTACGCTACGGAAACAACGCCAA
>JAEUSK010000030.1 GCA_016787925.1 bacterium
GGTTGCGTGCCGAGCTTTTTCTGTGTGCTCGTAAAATAAGCGGAAACAAGACAAACAACAACAATGCATACGCATTGGCTGCTTAAGGATTAATTTCCTGCAGTCCGTTTTAGCTTACTCTCGTTTGTTGGGGTTTGCTAAGATGTCATTTTTGACAAACTAGCCGAAGTCCAATGCTCGGAGGACTGAGGCGAATAACTCTGCGAAAGCGGAGTATCGAGCTCGCTGATTTGTTTTTTGGTCGTTTTTTATGGATCAGTTAAAATCAAAACAGGCCTACGCATGTAGACGTCTTTAGTAGCTTATTCTCGGACACGGGTTCAATTCCCGTCGTCTCCACAAAAAAAATGCCATTAACCGCAAAGCGCGCAAAGAACGCTGAGGTTAATGGCTTTTTTTTGAGGTTGTTTTAGCCGTTTAAACTTATTCAGTTATGATAGCCTCTCTCAGATCGTGCCGTTCATTTTACTGCTGATTCCTGCGTAACCGCGGCCCGACGCTGCAACTCCGCCACAAAGAGTTCGGCCAGTGCCGTGGCCTGCGGCGCCAGTGAGTCTATGTTTTCCTGTCCCTTGTTCATCATGACCGAAACCACCAGGCCGAACTCGGGCAAGACGGCAAAGTACGTTGTGCTGCCCACCGCAGTGCCGTGGTGACTGATGATTCGCGTCGTCACCGAGCCATTGAACAATTTCTTCTGATCCGATACACGCCAGCCCAGGGCGTAACCCTGCGGATTTTCGCTGCCGTCGGCTAGGAGTTGGGGCGTCAGCAATTGCTCGCGTGTTGAGGCGCTGAGTAAACCGTCGGAGATCATGGCATTGCCCAATGCCACCATGTCGGAAGGCGACGATAGCAGGCCGCCCGATGGCCACTTGATGCTGTTGTCGACGTGAAACGCGGGTTTGTACTTACCGTCCTTCGTTTCGTAAAACGACACACGGTGTGCAACGGCCGAATCCGCGAAGTCGCCGCCGCTGTGATTCATTTGCAGGGGATCGAATACGGCGCGCTGCAAGTATTCGAGAAACGGCGTTGCCGATGCAGCTTCGAGCACTGCGCCGGCGACATTGTAGCCATAACTGCTGTAGGCGAAACCCTCGCCCGGCGCGAACAGCAATGGGTCGAGATCGAACACTCGCAGTGCTTCGCGCGTGTTGGCGAAGGCTCTGCGATTGAGATGCTCCCATACCGGAAAGCAAAAACATAGGCCGTAGTCGCGCACGCCGGCGGTATGGCTCATGGCCTGGCGAGTGGTGATGGTTGACAGCGGCGGCCCCAGGTCGGCAATATAGTGCTGCACCGGTAGTTCCAGATCCAGGCGGCCTGCGTCGAGCAACGTGCCGATCGCAACCGAAGTTACAGCTTTCGATGTGCTGCCAAGTCGGAAACGCGAATCCAAATTTGCGTTGCGCTGATTTTCCACATCCGCCAGACCTGCCGCGCCGGCCCAGATGCGTTTGCCGTATACGGAAATCGCGGCCGATAGCGCGGGGGTTTCCAGTGTCGCGCGAGACTCGCGCAAGCGTTTCGCGGCGGGCGCTGCGAGTTCCCGCCACTCGGCATCGACGAATTCCGCGTCGGCCGGCATAGTCTCCTTTTCTTCTATCGCGGGCAGCGGCTGCCAGCCGATACTCCGCACCAGGACAGGCTCGAATAATCGAAAGCACAGCCAAGCCAAGACAAACAGCAGGGTCAAGATCAGCGCCCGTATAATGGTGCGACGCGGCGCTGCTGCTGTGTTGGAATTACTCATGAATTGCTCCTGCTTTTGGAAATTAGACATTGTGTAAAATAACATACGCTTTGCTCTCCATTTTTCAAACTTATTTTTATAAACAACCAAATCCACTAACCGCAAATAATTAGAGGGCAGCAGCTATTTTGCTTTTTTAGGTATAAAACCTTAAGTTTACAAACGAGCCAACAGCAAAAAGCATCGCAACCTTTCCGGCGCGGCGGCGTATATCTTTTCGCATTAATCCATTCTTTGGATCAATTCAGCTTCCTAATTAAAATTCAAACATTTTTCAAAAGCCTGTCACAGAAAGGACCTCTATGAAACGGATAAAAATGATTTTGTTCAGCAGCATGCTCCTGATAGCGGCATATTCAGTTGTCGCACAAAATGCCGGCGCTCCGGCAGCCGATTCTCTAAAAAACATATCACTTGCAGGGTTGAAATTCAGAAGCATCGGACCTGCTTTTGCCGGCGGCCGCGTGGTTGATCTCGCGGTCAACCCCAAAAATCCAGCTCAATATTTTGTTGCGTCGGGCCACGGTTCCTTGTGGAAGACGAATAATAACGGCATTACATTCTCGCCAGTTTTTGATTCACAAAAATCATTTTCAATCGGCTGTGTCGTGATTGATCCGTCCAATACAAATATTGTCTGGGCCGGAACGGGAGAAAGCAATAACCAGACGAATGTGATCTTTGGTGACGGCGTATACAAGAGTGAGGATGGCGGAAAAAGCTGGAAGAATATGGGGTTGGGGCAATCCGAATACATCGGCGGAATTGTGGTTGATCCGGGAAACTCGAATGTGGTTTACGTTGCGGCTTACGGTCCTTTCAGAAATGAAGGCGGAGAGAGAGGGATTTATAAAACAACCGACGGAGGAAAGACTTGGACACGGGTTCTTTTCATAAGCGATTATACCGGCTGTTATCAAGTGCACATGGATCCGAGATATTCCAATATTCTCTATGCCGTAGCGCATCAGCGGTTCAAGAAACTATATTCAACAGTTCAAGGCGGCCCTGAAAGCGCAATATACCGAAGCACGGACAGCGGAACGAGCTGGCAAAAGATCATGAGCGGGCTGCCTTCGGAAGATGTGGGAAGAATTGGCATGGCGGTTTCCCCGGCTAACCCGGATGTGCTGTATGCCATTGTGCAGGCAAAAGAAAAAGGCGGTGTTTACCGAAGCTCGGATCGCGGCGCCAGTTGGACCAAGAAAAATAGTTACGTTTCCGCATACCCGTTCTATTTTCAGGAATTATTTTGCGACACGAAAGATGAAAATTTGGTGTACAGTATGGATGTGTTTAATCAGGTCAGCCGTGATGGCGGCGCGAACTGGAGCAACCTCGGGGAAAAATTCAAACACGTAGACAATCATGCGTTGTGGATTGATCCGGCGAACAATAAACACCTGCTCTCCGGATGCGACGGCGGGGTGTACGAATCCTGGGATCAGGGAAAAGAATGGGACTTTAAAAATAATCTGCCCATAGCAGAAATTTATAAAGTGTCGACAGATAATGCCTTGCCGTTTTATAATGTGTACGCCGGAACGCAGGATAACAACAGTTTTACAGGGCCGTCCCGAACGATTAGTTCGGGAGGAATTACCAACCAGGACTGGCTATTCACATTAGGCGGTGACGGATTTGAAACGCAAGCGGATTGGAAAGACCCGGATATACTTTATGTCCAATCACAAAACGGCGGATTAGTGCGGTATGACAAAAAAACAGGCGAGCAGTTATATATTAAGCCTATTGATACTGCGGATGTGGCGTATCGATTCGATTGGGACGCCGCCCTGTTGATATCGCATCATGATAATAAACGATTGTATTTTGGCGGGAATAGACTTTTTCGTACGGATGACCGGGGAAATACCTGGAGCCTGATTAGCCCAGATCTTACTCGTGGAGTTCCTCAAAAAATATTGAAAATGCAGGGCAAAAGTTGGAGTATTGATGAATTGGCATCAAAAGGATCCATGGCGCAGATCAGCGCTATTGCGGAATCGCCTTTGGATCAGAATATTTTATATGTAGGTTCCGGCGACGGATTAATTTATGTAACCACTGATGGAGGTAAAACATGGACGAAGCCGGCGTCGATTCCCGGATTGCCTGAATATGCGAGGATACATCAGATCATTGCATCCGTCCATGATAAATCCGTGGCCTATGCAGCGTGCCATAATTTTTCAGATGGCGATTACAAACCGTATTTATTAAAAACAAGCGATGGCGGGAAAACGTGGACTTCTATCAATGCCAATCTTCCAAAAAAAGGATCAACGTATACTATTGCCGAGGATCATGTCGATCCTAAACTTTTGTTTACCGGCACATTATTTGGGGTATATTTTTCCAATACGGGAGGACAGGAATGGATCCCATTCAATAACGGCATGCCGGCCATGGCAATAATGGACATGGCCATTCAACGAAGAGAGAATGACCTCGTGGTTTCTACTTTTGGAAGAGGAATATATATTTTGGATGATTATTCGTCCTTACGATATCTGTCTAAAGAAACACTTCAAAAAGACGCGGTTTTATTTCCGATCAAAGATGCATCGATGTTTATTCCGTCATTGCCGTTTGGATTTCCCGGTGTTGGATTTCAAGGCGGAGGATTTTTCTCAACGCCGAATCCTGACATCGGCGCTGTATTTACTTATTATGTGAAGGATGATTTCAAATCTTTGAAACAAAAAAGAAGAGACTTAGAAAAAGAAAAACAGAAAAAGGGAGAAGAAGTAGAATTTCCGCCACACCATGTTTTACGTAAAGAAGCCGACGAACCGGAACCTTACTTATTATTTACGATCACGGATGAAGCGGGAAATCCGGTTCGAAAAATAAAAACTTCAGTCAGTAAAGGCATGAACAGGCTCGTATGGGATTTCCGATATAATGTTTTTTCACCGATTTCGCTGACTCCGTTTGATAATACGGTTCCGTGGAACGAACCCGATAAAGGATACATGGTTGTTCCTGGAAAATACAAGGTGTCGCTGGCGAAATATTACGACGGCCAATTAACAGAACTTGCTCCTGCGCAAACTTTTAATTGCCAGCCTCTAAAAGCGTCCAGTCTCCCCATGCCGGATAATAAGAAACTGGACGAATTCAATAAAAAGGTTGCGGAATTAATTCGTGCAATTACCGGAGCCGATGCCTACCGCAGCGAGCTTGTTGATAAGATTCCTTTTTTGAAAAAAGCGGCCATCGAAACAGGCAAATTACCACAGGATACTTATCAAACGGTTTTAACAATTGAAGAAAAACTAAAAGTGCTAAACAGAAAATTGAACGGGGATCCACTGAGAGCAACTTACGAGAGCTCAGCGCCAACATCGTTGCGGGGAAAAGTAGAGACTGTTACCGGGAGTTTGTGGAGCACAACGTCCGAGCCGACGACTACATTTTACCATCTGTATGATGTTGCGGCCGATCAGTTTGGAGAGATTCTGGTTTCTTTGAAAATGATAGGTGAAGAAGTAAAGCGCGTTGAAACGGATCTTGAAAAATACGGTGCGCCCTACACACCCGGTCGTCTGCCGGAATGGAAGAAAAATTAGCAATAAGAATTACATGTTAAAATGATGGTAGCCGTAGGCTTTCAGCCTGCATGCGCTGAAACTTGCGGCTGCCAATTTCAATACAAGACCTTTTTATCTAAATATACAAAGGGCTTTCCCATCCGTCGAATTCTCCTCCAAGGTTTGATGCGAGGTCAATGCAAAATTGTATTACACCATCTATCAATGCTTCATCCGGGACTTGCGGGCAGGCTAACAAACACAACCATTGGTCATCCACGGACGGTCCGATTTCCACAGACAGTCCC
>JAEUSK010000031.1 GCA_016787925.1 bacterium
CCACTTGGCTACGTCGCCAAAAAAAATGACCAGAACCCGTTAGTAGAATTCTGGTCATCGAGTTACACATACCTCTACAATCTACTGGGTTACAGTAGATCCCATCTGGATTACACAGGAGCAAAAGAGCGAGAGACGAGATTCGAACTCGCGACATCAACCTTGGCAAGGTTGCACTCTACCAACTGAGCTACTCTCGCGTGTAAAAAATACACGACTATGTCAAAGAAATCCCTAAATTATCCTAGGGATATGAAATATACCCAAAAAATATTCCCTTGTCAAGCAAATTAATGGCTCACACAGACCAGTATAATCTAAACACTTAATAACATTATATTTAATTTTTAAAATTAATATCTTGACACGGTTTTATGGCTTAATTACATAACGGCCATTATGACATGCACTGCCTTAAGTAATATAAAATATAAGTTTACAAAAAAGCAGAAATCAGACATTTTAACAGTAAAATAATGTGTTACTGTCCAAAAAATTAGTTTTTAATTTACTTAACAACTTATTCACATTTTTGCATTACGTTGGGACAATTCATGGATATGTGTCGTTACATTATAATATCTTGCTTCACGATGATGAATTTTTTTCCAACTTCATGGACAACAACATCGCTAAATACTCAATATCGTCGATTAGTTTGCCGGCGTGATTCGATTTCTGCTGAATTAAGCCCCATCTGAATTCCCAGTTTCTTTTTCCAATCACGGCAGAAAAGATGGAACGGAAAAGGCAATGGCCGATTCTCTGCGGCAGGCTTTTTTATTTGACTATAATCACCTCGGCATCACCTTGATGACTGTGAAATTGAAACCGTGAGGGCGGTTTATGACGGCGTGATACGGAATTACGATACTGCGAACTCGTTGCCGTTACCGAACATGCGAACTCACAACAGTGGAAGAACAGCATACTGCCGCCCGAATTTATTTCCATTTACCGCCACATCCGTAAGGAAACAATTCGCGATCCCACTGCCGCGTTTTATTGGAAAAATGGCGATCGCGCGGAGAGATTATCGGTTTTATTAACGACGACTTCGGGCGGCGGCCGCTGGCTGAGAGAGTAGGAAAATCGCAAGGGCGATCAGCGTCAACATTTTCTTAGCCTGGTGGAACTAACGAACGGTATATACGCTTAACATTTGACCCAATCGACAGGAATTGAATGAGCTAACAATTTATTTTGCATTTTTATTTTATATTCCCTATTTTAGTTTCCAATTCGCGATACCATTCCACATAGAGATCAATCAAGGAGCAATAGATTATGCGCCTCATTACACGAACGGATCTTGATGGTTTAACTTGTGCTGTATTCATCACCGTTATGGAAAAGATCGATGAAGTTCTGTTTGCAGAACCCAAAGCCATGCAGGACGGAAAAGTGGCCGTCAACGACCATGATATTATCGCAAACCTTCCATATCACCCCAATTGCGCGTTATGGTTCGACCATCACACGAGCCAAATGAAACATTCGGAGAACGAAGGCTACCGTGGAAGATTTGCCGTTGCGCCAAGCTGCGCGCGCGTGATCTATGATTTTTACGAACACCCGGACGAATTGAAGCCTTTTGATGAACTGCTGGTTGAGACCGACCGCGTGGACAGCGCCAATCTTAACATGGATGACGTGATGAACCCGAAAGGATGGGTCTTGTTATCTTACACGTTGGATCCGCGTTCCGGCCTCGACGCATTTGAAGATTATTTTCAGCGTATGATTGGATGGATACAGGTTCACAAAGTCGATGATATTCTGAAGCTCCCGGACGTTAAATCCAAAGTGGAGACGTATTTGGCGGAACAGGATAATTTTAAGAAAGCCTTATTGGAACATAGCCGCCAGGACGGCAACGTTATTATAACGGATCAACGTCCTGTCAAGAAATTTCCGGCGGGCAACCGTTTCCTAATCTACACCTTATTTCCTGAAGGCAATATCTCCGCTCGTCTTTTCAGAGGCAAAGAACCCGGTATTACAGTTTGCGCGGTCGGCCACAGCATATTCAACCGTACGTCGAAAACGGATGTTGGCGCACTCATGGCGGAATATGGCGGCGGCGGACACAAAGGTGCTGGCACTTGCCAGTTTCCGGATGCGGAGGCGGACGCGAGAGTGAAGGAGATTGTTGAAAGAATGAAGAAGGCCGGTTAATTTCCATATTTAGAGAAGACACCATTTGAAAATAAATACAAAATTCCTCATGTCTGCCAGCGCCCTTTTCATGGGCCTGTCTGGCCTATCTGTTTCCTTCTTTCCTCAGGAAATCATGCGAAGCGCGGGCGTTGAGCCTGCCGTACTCCCTATATTGGTATTACAAATTCTTGGTGCTCTGTTGCTTGCTTTCGCGATGGTCAACTGGATGGCTAAAGATATTCTTATCGGCGGAATTTACAGCAGGCCGGTTGCAGTGGGAAATTTCATGCACTTTATGGTGGGCGCGCTGGCTTTGATCAAAGGGGTTTTAAGAAATTCAGATCTGTCGTTTCTTTGGGTTGCGGCGCTCATCTACAGCGCTCTTGCAGTCGCATTTGGGATGGTAATTTTTATGCGCCCGCCTATACAAGAAAAAAAATAGATTAGGACATGCTGCTTCAACGACTGTTCAATAAATGATCCTCAATCTTAGTCATATCAAAGTCTTGCAACTCACTCTGGTGCATCCATTTAAAGATTTCGATCTGTAAAGTTATCCCGCTCAGATCCGGTAGCCGCTTCTTTACCGCCATTTCAGCAAAATATTTTCCCGAAGCATACAAACGCCCTGTTTTATGAAGTCTCTCCAAGGGACTCATCGCAGATAGCAGCTCAAGCATCTTTTTTTCAATTTCTGGATGCGTATCGTTCATAAGTATTTGCTTAGGATATCTGCCACGTCTAATTTGACGGCCCATGCCATCAAATAATTTCTATCAAGAGTATTTGGCCGAGCTGAAATGATCTTCTTAATGTCTTGTATTTGTGTGTACGAAGCTAGGCCTTTTTGCCACAACAATTTCTGCAGGATTAGATCCTCGGCGGAAATGAAATATACTTCCTTGTCCTCTATTTTCTCTTTCAATTTTCGATCAAAAGCCGATTGGGAAAACGCATCAGTTTTTAATAAGATAAGATCGCACTTAATGACCCACTTATTCTGTATGATATTAAACATCCCAGCGCCTGCAAAGGCATCATCTATCGCAATTTCGCTGATATAGTATTCTTTACCAAATAGTGCTACTATTTTCTCTTTATTGTTTTTAGTAATGTGAACTACGACGTCCACATCGTTGGTGAAACGGGGCTCAGCGTACATATTCCCCGCGATGGAGCCGCTAATCATATATGGAATGCCCGCGCTTTCCAATTTGCCAGTCACATCGAGCAGAACTTCGACTATTTCTTCCATCTAATTCTCTCACGCCTCCGTAATCTCAATTCCGATATTTCTCTTTTTCAATTCTTGGATAAATTTCTCCGCCGGCACGCACAGTTCCTGTGGAATGGCGCCTTTTTCTGTGATCTCGCCTGCCGACATCATCTGAGCGATAACCGAGATCGGATATGAGGTCAACCGCATCATGGCCGTGACGTTATTTGCTGCATCGCCGTAATCGATTATTTGATACTGTATACGGCGTGGAGTGCCATTCTTCTTTCCTTCGACAACTACACGCACCAAAACACAGTCCTTGCCCTCCATGGTCAGTTTATCCATCAGTAAACCTGACAGAAGTTCGCGCGGAGCAACCTTCGCGTCGCCGACTTTATGCGGTTTGCTGTCCATCAGCCCAAGATCCATCAGTAGTTTGAATTGTGCGCAATGTCCCGGATAGCGGATTGTCTTATAATCGAGATTCTTAACTTTTCCCTTATACGTCTGCGGCAGCGTTGACGTTCCGCCTGAAGTGTTGAATGCTTCCAACTTGCCGAACGGCGCGGGAAATTCGAGTTCCTCCACATCAATCAGCGGCGCTTCTTCAATGATCTTACCGTCGCGGATCTTCACGCACGATTCGACGTATTCGTTGATCAGGCCGTGTACTGAAAAAACGAGTTTATAATTCATGGGCGGTTTCGGATCCACCGGTAAGCCGCCCACACGAATTTTCACATTATCCGTTTCGTCCATTTTGGCCATACCGTGCGCGACCAACACGGAAACCATGCCGGGCGCTAAGCCACAGTCAGGAACGATCGTGACTAGTTTTTTCTTTGCTTTTTCGTGCAGTTCCAGTTCCTGATTGACTATCGTATTATTTCCGCCGAGATCGCAGAAATTGCATCCGTTCGTTATAGCCAATTTTGCTAATTTAAAATTATATTTATACGTCACGGCGCTGACCACGGTGTCACAACCCCGCATCAATTTTGCCACCTCTTTGTCATCGTCGATATCCAGCTTCTTGTATGTAATCCTGAGTTCATTAGGATTGTTGATCAAGGCTTCTGTTTCTTTCAGCTGTTTCGCGTCATGGTCTGCGACCAAAAGTTCTTCCAGTTTCGGGTTACGCAACATGTCAAATACGACCGCGCGCCCCATAAGTCCTGCTCCTAGAACTAGAATTTTCATACCTTTTTCTCCAAATTTATTTTCTGATTAATTTGCATCCAAAAAATCCGCTGAGCCTGTGTTCAAATGGTTTTATATAAAAAAAACCATTATTATCGATAAAGGGTATAAATCTTTCGTGTTGATCGGCTTTCATTTGGAAACGTGTGTCTGTCGCCAGAAAATGGCGAATAATGTTTTCATTTTCATCCGGGTTCAGCGTGCACGTGCCGTAGATCATTTCCCCGCCGTCTTTCACAAAGCGGGCAAAATAATTCAACAGCGTTAATTGTTCCGCCGCCAGAGTCGAAAAACTCTCCGGATCGAAACGCCACTTGATATCGGGGTTTCTAGCGAGCACGCCGAGTCCGCTGCAGGGGGCATCAATAACAACCTTATCCGCCTTGCCCGTCCAGAGTTCGGCCGTTTCCGCAGTATGTAAATCCACAATCTCGATATTGGTGCTCCCCGATCTTGTAGATCTTTTTCTTAGTTTTTCAAGACTGCGAGGGTTAGTATCCGTCGCCAGTATTTTTCCCTTGTTATTCATTGCAGTGGAAAAATACAGCGACTTCCCGCCCGCGCCCGCGCAGGCATCGATCACCGTATGATTGGGTTGCGGATCGCACCACGCTGCAAAAAGCTGGCTCGACTCATCTTGAATTTCAAATGCACCGTCCTTAAAACTCTGCGTTGAAAAGATCTCGCCGCGGCCCGTTACATGTAATCCGTTTTCCGCATAGCGGCACGCGCTCACTTGAAAGCCGTCGCGTTCAAGGTTTGCCATGACGTCTTTTTTAGTCGCCTTTATAGAATTGAGTCGCAAAGTCAATGCGGGTTCGGCGTTGTTAAATTCGCATAATTTCGTAACGGCTTCTTCACCATAATTTGTAATCCACTTCTCGACAAGCCAAACCGGATGGGAATAGGTTATCGACAACGCATTTACAAGATTTTTTTTCGGATTGGGATATGGAATGTCCTTCTTGGCCTTGTTCAAAAACTTTATATAATCGCGGACTGTTTCTTTGTGTTTTCCAAATTCTTTCGGAATCGCAAAATCAGATAACGAGACAGCTTTTTCCGCCGACTTATTCATCCAAACAACATTAAACGTTGCGAGGCGGTACGAATTTTTCAACGTCATATCCAGGGACTCCGCATCCCGCTTCAGTGATTTGGATATGATATAGTCAATTTTCAGTTTCCACCGAATGACATTCAGAACGGTTTTTGACAAATTGCCTTTTTCGCGCGCCTCAAGCAGTTTGATGTTTTTGTGAATACCCTGCTGAAGCAGGTGATCAATCCGATCGTGCGCCTCTTCGAATGTATTGAGAATTTCCAGGGCAATACGCTGAACAGTTCCTTCCGCCAACTGCGCCTCTTCGCTTTTGGACTGCGCGCCCTTAAATGTCGTCGGCGTGTAAAAATTCACCTTGCCGCGGTTTACAGGGCGCGGCGTTCCGGCCGGTTTTTCTGATTTTCCGAGTCTTACACGAAAGGACGGCCTCGGATCATCGGACTTTCCTGTTTTTGGCTTCCATCTTGCTTTACCTGATTTTTCACCGTATGAGGAATTAGAATCTTCGGACTTTGAAATTTTAGGCGATTTCTTACTCTTACCTGTAAAGTCAGCGGACTTTGTACTGTTTGTGAAGTTCTTTTTCGGTTTCATCATTAGGCTTTAGGATTCCGTCGCATTCTTGAGTTCATCTCTGGCTTCAGTCATTTCACTCATCGCGTGTTGGTTGTTCAGTTTTTTGGCAACAAAAATTCCGGTCTCATAGGTTCTGACGGCCTCTTGAGTATTACCCATCGCCTCGTACGTTTTTGCAAGATGATAATATGCCGCATGATACAATGGGTCGCGCCGGATCAATTCGTTAAATGTCTCGACGGCTTTGGCATAGTCACCGGCGCTTGCATATTCCATCGCAAGCCCATAGCGGGAAAAAGAATCGTTCTCATCTTTTTGAACAAGATGAAGCAATGCTTCGAGTCGTGTACTCATGGTAATTTTCGCTTTCGGCCATTGAATCATATTGTGACAAAATATTTACTTCAACGGCCATGTTCTTAACTTGAGTATCTATACTACTTTTCTTTCGGTCTTCGCCAATATGGCATTTAATTCTCTGGACTTTTCTTCATATCCTTTTTTTCCGAGCAGCGCGAACATGTTAGTCTTATAAGCCTCTACGCCGGGCTGATCAAACGGATTAACACGCAACAAATAGCCGCTCATCGCGCAGGCCTTTTCAAAGAAATAGATTAATTGTCCCAGATAATACGCGTTCAGTTCCGGCAGCGTGACCGTCATATTAGGAACGTTACCGTCATGATGCGCAAGGGTGACACCTTCATACGCCTTGCGGTTAACATAATCGAAAGACTTACCGGCAAGGAAATTAAATCCGTCCATATCCTCTTCCAGAGAAGGCACCAGCGCATTTCCGCGCGACTTTTCAACCCACAAAAAAGTTTCGTAAATATTTCTGGTTCCCTGCTGAACCCACTGTCCCATGGAATGCAGGTCCGTTGAATAATCCACGGAGGCCGGATAGATGCTCTTATTTTCTTTGCCTTCGCTTTCGCCGTAAAGCTGTTTCCACCATTCGGAAATATAATGAAGGGATGGATCGAAATTTGTGAGGATCTCTATGGCTTTGCCGTTGGCATACATCAAATTGCGTATCGTTGCGTACATGTACGCGGGGTTCGATTTAAGATCGGGATTCTTCAGTAATTTTTCCATATCGCGCGCGCCCTGCAGAAGTTCGCCGATATGAATTCCCGCGGTCGCAATCGGCAGTAGCCCGACCGGCGTCAGTACGGAATATCTTCCGCCAATATCATCGGGAATTACAAATTGGGTATACCCTTCCTTGTCTGCCATGGTTTTCAGAGAGCCTTTGGCTTTGTCAGTCGTGGCAATGATGCGCTGGCGAACTTGTTCCTTCGAGATATTCTGGCTCATCAGGTCGCGCAGATAGCGCAAGCCCAGTGCGGGTTCTGTTGTCGTACCGGATTTCGATATCACGTTCACTGACACGCGTTTATTCATCAATACTTCTTTAAGGTCTTCATAATATTTTGCGCTCATGTTTTGTCCGGCAAAATAGATCTGCGGAGTCTTGTGCAACAAATTATTATGGAACGAATGAGAGAGCGCGTCAATGACCGATTTCGCGCCAAGGTACGAGCCTCCGATGCCGATGACGACGAGAATATCGGAATTCTTCCGGATTTCATCGGCCACCTTATTGATCTTGTCCATTTCCGACATGGTGACGCGGCTTGGCAAATCAAGCCATCCCAAAAAATCATTCCCGATGCCCGTGCGGTCCTCGATGACCTTATGAACTTCACTCACTTTGGATTGCATCTTTAGTATATCTTTTTCTTTGACGAAATCTAAAATGTAAGTGTAATCCAATTGAATGTTCTTCACGGTTTACTCCTGGGGATTTTAAATGATGTTTGATTTGTTAGGCAAATATACGCCGACGGAATTTCAAAAACAATTGTTTTGATGGGCATGATGCATGTGTCACGACCGGGAATAAAAAATCCCGATGAAACGCACCGGGATCCTATTCTGTCCTGCGATTTATACCAACTGGGCAATTAAAGAAATAAATAACTGACGACGATCCCGATCTATCTCCATAAGCGCGCATCCATTGCCAATCCCATCAGAACCTGAACATTGTCAAAACGAATGTTTTTGCGGTCCGGTGCAAAACTGGACGATGACGCCCCGCTTTTACCCGTATCAAATTTTGATAAAGAGGCGCTGCCTGTCGTATACCGCATTGATATGGATACACTGAACCGGCGATCCTTCACAGGAAAATAATTCGCTCCGACACAGACCCCGAAAAGGACAGGGTAACTGAATACACCTTCTGCTCTTGTGTCTGGAAAATCAGAATAGGTTCGGAACCGTGACGTTCCCATGAAAGCATTTGCATTGGTTTCTAATGACGATAACCAAAGCCTGTGATAACCAAAGGAAATACGGATATTCTGCATCCGCATCTGTTCTTTCTTCGGATTTTCATAAGATCTGGTTGCAAAAATACCTGATCCCTGGCCGCCGCGTTCGAATGAAATGTCTATGCCGTAACTATAGCCTGGGTAAGTTATATATTTGACCCCTAACTCCAAAGACCCAATTTCCATATTAAAATATTCGCCTGCACGTCCGCGTCCCTTGGCATAAGTCGGAATTACACCATTTACATGAAAACGGGTCCTCTGAAAATATTCGTGGCGGATCGAGTCCTTTCTTATGGAAATACGTTGGGCTTGGACGATTTCATGCAAAGGAATGTTTTGCAATATCGGATATGCTATTTTTATCATCATATATTCGTTAAAATCACGTACCGACATGGAATCCAAGGCAACCTCCACATGCCCATTACCGGTTGTTTTGATCGTTTGGTTATTGAACATAGTATAATCGAAACTTAGATAGACTCTGCGGTCATCTTGGCTTTTGGGCCGGCGGGCAAGGTGGATTTCCGAAATCCAACATATCCATGCAGGCTTGTCGGCCTTTTCGAAAAACGGCACCGACAGCGCAGAATCTCTGGCGGTTTCCAAAGCCGCGCGCACACGCACTCCGTCCATGATATCGCATCGCAACATTTTTGGCGGTAATTGTTCTGACAACAAGGTCTTGAGGTTTTTCAATCCGATGGTGTTTACGTCTTTCAACGACATACGAAGATAGGTCCACGCTTTGTCCTGATCGGGACGGTCATCAAAACTGAGATGCACGCTTAAATACGTCTTGGTGCCTTCCTGCGGACTAACTAAACCAGAAAACACGCACAGACATGACAACATTGTAATAATTGAAAATTTCATAACTTTCTCTCTTAGTTTAATTTTGCTACATAGATACGTTTGGACGAGGTGCTGCTTTTCTGCGTCACGCCGCAAATGACTACATCACCGTCGAGTAAAGTCAGCTTATTGGCGCACGTAAGGTAACTGTTCCCGTATTCACGTAAATAGACCGGTTTCTTATCCTTGTCGATATTGAGAATCATTGCATTGTTGTTAGAGGTGCCGGAAATGAAAATGCTGCCGTCGGTATTCATATGAACGAATCGTCCGGCATAGCCCGCAGATCCATACGTTTCAAGGCTGATCCGGTTAGCATACGGATCGAAGCGCGATACGTAAAGAGTTCCGTTACTCGTGTATTCACCTGTACTGATAAAAGTACCTGTTGCATTCAGCGTACCTCCATAAGGCAACATGATGAAGGACTGCGGATATGACAGCTGGCCGGCAATCAATCGTGAACGAAAGTAACGGATAATACTCATGGCGCCGGTATTATTGCGGCATGCGATAAAACCACCACCGTCAAATCCCGGTGCAAATGACTTCAGATATCGATGTCCGTAAAAAATAAGGGTCCTCGCGGTATAATTTGTATCGCCATTCTCATCGCATTTCAGAACAGTCAGCAGTGAATCGGTCATTGCCAGCACATGGTAACTCGTGTCTAATCCGGCTTTAATGCATAGACCGCCGTCATTCTGTGTAAAATCAAAGGTGCGGGTCCAGATTACATTTCCCTGATCGTCGGTCTTCATGATAAAGATATCTCGGTTGCCTGAACCCGTATTCTGGGTTTTGCCTGTTGCAATAATGTCGCCTGTGGCCAGGACAATACAGTCAGAAATATAGTTGATGCCGGACAACAGGCTGTCATTCATCCAGACCACATCGCCGTCCTCATCCAACCTTGCAAGAAATGCTTTTTTATTAGCTTCTCCAGCGACTATGAGGCCTGCCTCACCGATAGTCTGAACCGCAAATGCTTCGCCTTCTTTGTCCGAAAAATAGGTTTTTGAGAATGTGTCAAATGATGGATTTGAAGGATCGCATCCCATGAAAATAAGCAGAGAAATCGTTATAATTTTCAAGAATTTCATTATAAATGATCTCCTATGTTAATTACGTAATGCTGAAAGTTGAGTTTATTAGCTACAATAACCTAAGACCCCATTGAAGGCATGATCCATATGAAATTTGTCAGTGACATCGGTCCGGCGATATTCATTTTGTTAACAACAGATTTCACTAATTCAATATTGTGCACTCTTACAGTCAATTCAAATAACTCGGCTTGTCGTCTGGCAACGAGACCATGGTTGCTCGCCGGAGAAAAAGGGGCATACGCTACGCTCCATCAGCGTGTTTATCGCCTATTCGTATCGGATGCGGGGGCAAATTGAGTATCTCTTCTGAAAAAAAACCGACGATGTAGTCGATCATGCCCTTCACCGAAGTATGTCCGATCGGCTCGTTATCATTATTCACAATGGCAATGTGGCGCACTTCGTGTTTGCGGAATATTTTAACTGCCTCCTTCACAGGGTCGGTCAGTTTTAGACAGACCGGATCTTTACGCATGTAATCGTCCACCAAATCTTTCTCATAATCAGGACATTGATCGGCGATTCTGTAAAGCAGATGACGCTCAGTTAGTATGCCAATGAGTTTTCCATCCCGCACTACCGTCACACAGCCGACGTTGTGCTCCGCCATGAGTTTGACTGCGTTTTTCAGGAGGCTTCCGGAGTTCACCATCAAAGGCGCCGGGGGTTCCAAAACGCCGATCGGCTGGTCAAAATCCTCGATGTTAATTTCGTGTTTATCGAGTTCGCGTTGAAGTTCGTCCATGTGAACCAACTCATCGTCCAATTCGTGTTGATTTGCCATAATCGCTCTCCTTAAAAATTCAATCTGTCAATGATGTGATCGAGAATATGTTCGATCGTCAGAATACCATTGGGTTTATTATCCTTTCCAAGAACGGTAAGACTGCGATGACCGCCAACGGACATCTCGTTCAGCGCATACGCTGCAGAGTCGTCATCATAAAGATAATTCGGATCGTCATCCATCAGTTCGCCAACTTTTATATTTCGCAGATCAATGTTGCGGGATAAACTGCGCAGCACATCGCGTTCCGTCAGAATTCCAGCCCATTTTTCACCGTCTTTTATCAAAACGCATCCCATCTGATGCTCTTTCATACTCTTAACTGCATCCTTGACTGAAGCGTCGATGCTTAGATAAAATGGTTTTCTTGGATCCAATGACCCCACTTTCGATTTTATCAGACTTGCGTTCATGGCATCCCCTTTCCTGTTAGTTACGGTTGCCAGTTAATAATTCAGTTTACATTTTTGCAGTTTCATTTTTCTGAATGGCAATATGCTGTACCGAACATTTTTTTCATGCGCCAAACCGCATGAATTCAAACCCCTCCGTGTGATCTTCTAAAATTTGTTTCTTCTCGGCATCAGAAACAAAGAATAGTCCTGTTGCCAAGGCGTCCGCATCACGGCAATTACTGCCAATGACCGTCAGGCTTTCAAATATTGATTTGCCAGGCATCGCCAGTTTCGGATCTATTAAGTGATGATATACCTGTCCTTTGGAGAGAAAATACTGTTCGTATGTCCCGGACGTTGCAACGGCCTGGTTCCGCAGGGTTAGTACTTTTATAATATCATGTGGCGTTTCTGGATTTTTAACGCCGATGCGCCAGCCTTCACTCTCCGATTTCCCTCCCAGCGCAACAATATCTCCGCCCAGGTTCACTAAAGCCTGCCCGATGCCTTCTTCTTTTAATATATCAATGGCACGGTCGGCGGCATATCCTTTGCCGATACCGCCAAGATCGATTTTAACGTCGTCAGTATGCAATCGAATCGTCGATCCTTTCTCATGCTGAATTAAAGATATCTTGTTACTGAACTGCCGGTCGGCAAGTCTGATCCACTGCTCCTCCGGCGGCGGTTCCGATCGGTGCTTGACGTCCCAAAGGGAGCTGACCTTACCAAGCCCCGGCTCAAAACATCCGCGTGTGGCATGGGACCATTGCAGCGCGCGCGCGATGAGTCCTGCTGTTTCATGAGAAAGTGCAATATCCTGAGATGCGCCAAGCCGGTTGATGCGGCCGATCTCGCTATCATCCGAAAAATAGGTCAACTGCTTTTCAATTCGATTTAATTCTTCAAAAGCTTTTTCAATAGCGCGCAATGCCAGAAATTCGTCGTCATGCACGACCTGTATTTCACCGATGGTACCCATCAGGCTTTTCGACATACTGTAGACTCTGCGGTTACGAAACAGTACCGGCCCCAGCCCCGCGCCCGCTAGAAGGAATAAGGCGCCGGCCCCGGTTTTCAAAAACCTTCTTCTATTCCACTTCGCGCTGTCATTGGTATTCATATTATCCCTTTCGCATCATTTTATTTTCCTCGCATACATCGCCGCCGCTGCCACATCCAAATTCAGAACACGACGTCGGACGATGGTCAAAGAGATTTTTTGTTTTCATTTTACTCGCGATCATTTGCACGCCGATCCATCCCGCGCATAAAAGCGAAGCGGCCAACATTCCGATTATGTATTGCGTTATTTCCATTTTAATAAAAACTTTGAGAGTTTTAAATCATATTCGCCATTATACAGCCATTTATCTTAATTAAACTACACTCCTTTTTTCTTTTTCAAACCCTCAAGGTTTGTCCCATTATTTCGAACTAAATAAGCCGGCAAAACCCATGAAAGCCATCGATAATATTCCCGCGACGATCAGGCTCAGAGCCGTTCCATGCACCACCCGAGGAATATCAAGAATGCGCGCTTCTTCACGAATTCCAGCCATAAGCACGAGAGCCAGCGTCATGCCGCCGCCGCCGCCCAGTGCGTAAAACAAACTTTGAACCAGTCCGTATTCTTTAGTTGTCTGAAACAGCGCAAGGCCAAGTATGGCGCAGTTGGTAGTAATGAGCGGCAGAAAAATTCCCAACGCCTTAAATAGATCCGGGCTGAATTTCTTAATGACCATTTCGACGAATTGCACCGTACTGGCGATTACAATAATAAAACTGATCAGCCTCAGGTAAGGCGCATAAATCAGGACGAATGTATTTAACGCCCATGCGCTGATCGCAGTAATGAGCATGACGAAGATATTTGCAAGGCCCATCCGAAGCGCGGTATCAACACGATCCGAAACGCCGAGAAACGGGCAAATTCCAAGAAAACTGCTCAGGGTAAAATTATTGATCAGTAACGCGGATATAAATATCCATAACAGATCACCCATGCTGCACCTTTACTTTCTCTGCCTCCAATTTCGCACGGTCCAGGCGAACCGCTCTTAACCAATTGAAGAATAGCAACAAAAACCCTAACAATAAAAATCCGCCGGGCGGCAGGATCATGATCACCCAAGGTTCAAAATGACTTCCGAAAAGCGATATATCAAAGAAAGAGCCGTTGCCTAAAATTTCGCGTATACCGCCAAGCATCAAAAGAGCAATAATAAAACCCACACTCATACCCAATGCATCAAGAAAAGAAAGCCATGGCGGATTTTTTGATGCAAAAGCCTCTTGCCGTCCTAATATGACGCAATTAACAACGATCAGTGCAATGAAAGCGCCGAGCTCCTTATGTATTTTTGGAAAAAATGCTTCAAGCGTAAGATCCACTGTAGATACAAAAGTTGCTATGATCACAATATACGTTGTGATGCGAACCTGCTTAGGGATCCATTTTCGCATAAGGGAGACCAGCAAAGACGATCCGATCAGAACAAATGTCGTCGCCAGCCCCATGGCGAGGCCGTTGATGGCGGAATTCGTCACCGCAAGGGTCGGGCACATACCGAGTACACTCACAAAAATCGGATTCTCTTTCCATATCCCCTTGATGAGCTCCTGATAGGCGCGGCCGCTTTGTTCTATCGCATTCATGGTCTTTGGTTGTAGGTTAATTGGTTTTTCTGAACGTACGCATCAATGGCAGAGCGCCACTCTTTAAGTGATTTTTGCAGTGCGCGAATCACCGCTTTAGATGAAATTGTCGCACCCGTAATAGTCTCAACCTGATTAGGTTTTACTTTTGCGCCGGTTTTTACGGCTTCGAGTTCGGGTTCAACTGCCAGCGCCGTAAAATTGGAAACAAAATGTTTATCCTTAAAAATCCGATCTCCGAGTCCGGGAGTTTCCTTGCTGTCAAGAACTTCAAATCCCACAATGACTTTTCCGGTACCTTCAAATCCGTAGAGAAGTCTGATCACGTCCGCAAATCCCGGTTCGCTTGCCGGTATCGCAAAGCCTATGACAGATCCGCTGTCACTGTAACCTAGAAATATCCGCGATACACTCTGGCCCGCTGCATTTTTATCCTGTTTAACCAATTCACCGTTTTTCAAAATCATTGCATCGTATCTGCTGCAGCCCGGCAATACCCGATAGATCGCAGCCTGCAAGGCCTCTTCTTTATTCCTTTCAATCAGCGGCAATGTAAAAACGTAAGCTGAAACAAGAATGAGACCTGAAAAAAATCCGGCAATTCCAAGTGTCATGATCAATCGTAGTGAACTCGGCTCTGCAGAAGAGACTATTGGAATTTCCGTATGTACAGGCTGATTATTCATTAACTTGTTCCGTAAACGCGGTATCTTGTTACGCGATTAATTAGAGGCGTAACCGAATTCATAAGTAAAATGGCATACATCACGCCTTCCGGCAGGCCTCCGAAAACACG
>JAEUSK010000040.1 GCA_016787925.1 bacterium
GACTGGGATCGCGAGGTCAATACCACCGATCCGAAATATTTCAGGTGGACGCAATGGATCTTTTTACAGCTGTACAAACGAGGACTTGCCTATCTCGCCGAAGTTCCTGTGAATTGGTGTCCGGAACTCGGCACCGTGCTGGCCAATGAAGAAGTTCCGGAACAGATCGAAAAAGGGTTTACGGTAGTTCGAAAACCGATGCATCAGTGGATGCTGAAAATTACGATGTATGCGGACCGTCTTCTTGAAGATCTTGAATTGGTTGATTGGCCGGAAAGCATTAAAGATATGCAGCGTAACTGGATCGGGAAAAGTGAAGGGGCAGAGATTCACTTCAAGATCAAAGGGGTATCCGATACTTTTTCCGTATTCACTACTCGTCCCGATACGATTTTCGGGGCAACCTACATGGTTCTGGCGCCGGAACATCCTCTGGTAGAAAAAATTACAACTTCCGAACAAAAGAAACTTGTCTATGAGTACAGACACAAAGCTGCGCTCAAAAGTGATATGGAACGGACTGAACTTGCAAAAGTGAAATCCGGCGTATGGACGGGCGCGTTCGCGATCAATCCGGCAAATCAAAAAGAAATTCCGATATGGATCGCGGATTATGTGTTGATCAGTTACGGTACGGGCGCGATCATGGCGGTTCCCGGGCAGGACGAAAGAGATTGGGAATTTGCTGAAATGTACAATTTACCGATCATTCGCACGGTTCAGCCGCCGTCGGGTTTTGACGGCAAGGCCTATACCGGCGACGGCCCGGCGATCAATAGCGGCTTCCTTGATGGACTCGTAATTACTGATGCCAAGAAAAAGACAATCGAATGGCTCGAAAAGCAAGGTATCGGCAAATCAAAAATAAACTATAAACTCCGCGACTGGCTTTTTTCGCGCCAGCGATATTGGGGGGAACCATTTCCCCTGATTCATATTGAAGACGGCGCCATCAAACCGCTGGAGGAATCTGAATTACCGCTGATGCTGCCGGAACTGAATTCGTACAAACCGGCCGGAACCGGTGAATCGCCGCTCGCCGCTATGGATTCGTGGGTGAATACGGTTGATCCATCCAGCGGGAAAAAAGCCCGCCGCGAGACCAATACCATGCCGCAGTGGGCGGGTTCGTGCTGGTATTATCTTCGGTACTGCGACCCCCACAATGAAAAAGCTTTTTGCGATCCTGAAAAAGAAAAATACTGGATGCCTGTTGATACATATATCGGCGGTGCGGAACATGCCGTGCTCCATTTACTCTATGCGCGTTTCTGGCACAAAGTCCTCTATGATATGGGATTGGTTTCGACGAAAGAGCCGTTTATGAAACTGGTGAATCAGGGCCTTATTCTCGGGGAAGATTCACAGAAGATGTCCAAGTCGCGCGGAAACGTGGTCAATCCCGACGATATCATTTCCAAATACGGAGCCGATGCGGTTCGCCTGTATGAAATGTTTATGGGGCCTCTGACCCAGGTTAAACCGTGGAGCACTAACGGCGTTGAAGGCGTGTATCGTTTTCTCCAGCGCGTATGGCGCCTCTACGTCGATGCGGAGGGTGGAATCAGTTCGCAGTTGCAAGACGTTGAAGCCACGCAGGAACAGAAAAAAATTCTGCACAAGACGATCAAGAAAGTCAGCGGTGATATTGAGTCATTAAGTTTTAATACGGCCATTTCACAAATGATGATTTTTGTGAATGAAATGACGCCTTCGGCGGTACGTCCGAGAAAAATACTTGAGCAGTTTGTTCTGGTGCTCGCACCCTTTGCTCCGCATCTTGCAGAGGAACTCTGGGAAAAATTGGGTCATAAGACGTCGCTGACAAGAGCGCCGTTTCCGGATTACGATGAAGCATTGACTGTGGATGATGAAATCACGGTAGTAGTTCAGGTGAACGGGAAATTACGCGATAAACTTATTATTGAAAAAGGCGCCTCGAAAGAAGTTCTCGAAAACATGGCCAAGGAGAAAGTTGCACATTGGATCGAAGGAAAAACAATTGTGAAGACGATTGTAGTGGCGGATAAATTAGTTAATATTGTAATCAAAGGTTAAGGTACATGGGATTAAAAAGACCGCGATTCATAAAAAACTTCAAGCTAATATTTCTTTTTGGGTTTTTGATATTCTTCACAGATTCATGCTCTAAGAAAAAAACAGAATCGGAAGATACAAATCAAACTGAGCAGGCAACTGTAATCATCAATGAATTTCCAATTTTGGCAGGACGAAATTTAGACTCATTAAAGAATGGAAAATACGCTGACCGTATTTTGGCTTTCTCCATCGAGCTCGGCCATCGGAGCAACGATTTTAATTTGCGGTTTGCGATGATGTTACGTGCAGGAGCAAACGCTGACTGGAAGGCGGCAATAAAGAAAGTTATCGAGTCTGAGAACTATAAGTCGGCAGAAAAATTCAACCTGGATTATCTCGACAGCCTTCACGCACTTATAGTGAAACCTACTTCAGAGTATCAAGAGCATTTTACCGCGTTAACGAATTCATACAATAGGCTTCGGAGTAATTATTCGCTAATAAAGAATTATTCAGGATTCAGAAACACACCGGCTATCTTGGATTCTGTATTGAGTAACGAGTTGGTGATCAAAAGGTCGTTGCGAAATTTTGAAGAATTTATGAGAACGGTTATAAATAAAAAACTCCCGAACTGAACCATTCGGGAGTTTTTAAAATCTGCTATTAAATTTGAATTATTTCTTTACGCCTACCACTTTCATTTTCACGCCGTTCTTGAAATTATCAGAAATAATCTTTCCTCCTTTTTCCACTTCACATATCGAAGACCACCCGTCTTCCGCAACAGTTTTTACGGATAATTTGCCCAGATCCGTAGTCTTCTTACGCATCTTGCCTGCAACTTCTACTTCCGTTTCAATATAGACTTTGAACATGTCATCTTTTCTTACGCCGATATCTTTGCCGCAGGTAATGTTGACACGGACGGCGCCTTCTTTCTTACTTTCCTTCAAAATTTCAAATATTTCACCTTCGACCGGGAATGCCGATTTTGCCCATTCGTAAACCTTATCTTCAGCCTCACCCAATGCCGCAAAAGCCGCATTAGACGGCGTATTGGAACCGCCGAGAGTTGCAACAACATTGGTTGCGGCTCCCGATTTCTTCATAAAGCTGCCCAGCATACCTGCTACAGCGGCTTCCGCGCCGCCTTTGTCGCCTTTAAAGTCCTTCGACGCCGTGATTTCACCCGTTGCAAGATCCACGATGCGAAGCTGCATTTCTACATTACCGGTGTACGAATTTGTAGCCTTCCCTTTTGAGTCCTTGATTTCTGTGGCGGACACATTCTGCATTTGCCCCATCACCATGAAAGCCGCTCCGAGCATATTGCCCATTTGGACGGCGGTTTCCGTTTTCACATTGTCGGACATCTGGAAATCTTGTTCATTCATGATCTTTTCCACGTCCTTGCGTGAAAGCACTCTGAATCGTTTCAGTCTTACGAAGGCATTGGTCACTTTTTCAGTGGCCGCATCAGCGAAGGCCTTGACTTGGTCGGCATCGGAGAAAACATCCGAACTTCCTGCTCTCCACTGCACCGATCGCGCACCAGTAGCGGAATACGATTCGGTTGCGCCGTAATTCTTGCTCAGCGCCACGTAATCGAACGGGACAATGGCGATTCCCTGTTTTTCTCCATCCATCGAGGTTTTTCCCTGAGCCCAAAGCGGTCCCAGAGTTAATCCGGCCAGCAGTATACCTACGCCTGCGAATTTTAGGATTTTCATGTAACTCCTCCAGTTCGTTTCGTTTCTATTATATGTTTCTTGAAAGAAAGACTTTTCGATCCTTTATAATTACTTTGTTTTCCGCGAACAACTGGAGTGCACGATAATAAGTCTGATGCTCCAAAGCGAGCACCCGTTGCGCCAGCGTTTGCGGCGTGTCATTTTCGCTTACTTCCAAAGCCTTTTGCATGACGATCGCGCCGTGGTCGTACTCAGGATCCACGAGATGAACAGTGACGCCCGTTATTTTTGCCCCGTAATCAATTATCGCCTTGTGGACATGCTCGCCATACATGCCTTTTCCGCCAAATGAAGGCAAAAGGGCGGGGTGAATATTCAGGATCTTGTTTGGGTAAGCTTCAATCAACGGCAGTCCTATCTTTTTCATATAACCGGCTAAAACAATCATTTGGATGTGATGCAGTGCCAAATGTCTGAGGAGTGCGTGGTGAAACTGTAATTTATCATCGAATTGTTCTGAGGAGATGTGAATGTGAGCCAGCTCCTTTTCCTTTGCCCATGTGAGCACGCCTGCATCCGGGTTATTACTGACGATCAATCCAATTTCGGCATTCAACTTTCCACTTATAATAGCTTCATATAGGGCGCGGCAGTTTGAGCCGTGACCGGAGGCAAATACGGCAATTTTAATACTGGACATTTTAAATATCGCTGAATGCGTGCTTGTAAATGGGTGTTCAGAAGGTAAAATAATATGACGTGGAGTGCAAGAAAAAAAAATCCCTCCGCCGAGAGGCGAAGGGACTGAATTTTTAGCGCTTTTACCTATTACGAAGCGAACTAAAAATTAACTTCTCTTTACGGCTGATTTGAGAGCTTTGCCGGCGCGGAATTTAGGAACTTTGGCGGCAGCAATCTTCAACGCAGCGCCGGTCTGGGGATTTCTTCCCATTCGGGCTTTTCTCTTCGATACGCCGAAGGTTCCGAAACCAACTAACGTAACGGCCTTGCCTTTTTTCAATGATCCTGTGACGGCGTCCACAAATGCATTCAAAGCTTTTTCGGCTTTGGTTTTTGGCACGTCGGCATCTTTTGCCATTCTGGCAACGATCTCTGCTTTGGTCATGTTAATGACTCCTTAGTTTGATTAAAAAGCGGCATATACAACTATTATTATACGCGCGCATACTTGCCATGCTTCATCCCGATTGCTCGGAATTCTCTCGTGAAGCATGAAAAGACAGGGTAGAAAAAATATTGTAAAGGAACAAAAAGACTGATTTTTCCGGATTACGCTTTTCTGATTCTGACGGTTGTTGCGGAAGCTTAATCAGACGGCGTTTAGAACAGGCTGTCCCTGCAATCGCAACACTGTAAATATAATTCACGAAATGTGGTTTGTCAAGCAGTATTTTGCGGAAAGTGCTTATTTTTGGACGTTTTGAGCCACTATACCCAAAAAAGGTTGAATTTTAGGTATTTTGCGGGGTGTAGAGGTTCGAGAAAATGCCGATCGCGGAGATAGCAGCTGTTTCGGCTCTTAAGCGCCGCCGTCCTAAGGAGAGGCTTATAAAATCATGGCTGACAGCCGTACGGTGTTCCGATTCGGTAAACCCGCCTTCCGGCCCAACGAGAACAAGTATCTTTGTCCCGCTCATGATTATATTCTTTGTAAAATCAAAAACGGGCCGATCCGACTTTTCATGAAAAATGATTTTCACATCATAATGGTTGCTTTTTTCTACAAGTTCATCCAGCGGGGTTACCTCATTCAATCTCGGAAGAACCGACCGCCTGGATTGCTTCATAGACGAGAGCATGATCTTTTGCCATCGGTGAAACTTGTTCTTACCCGGATCGGCCAAACTGCGTTCGGTCTCCAGTGGAATAATTGTGTTGACACCTAGTTCTGTGCATTTCTCAACCACAAGATCGAAATGATCGTTTTTTATCAGAGCTTGCGCCAGTGTGATATCTGAGGACAATTCCGTCGGCCGTGTTTTGCTGTCTAGAATATGACAGGTTACCGTATCCTTGTGCGCCTCCTCCAATTCAACGAGATATTCGTTACCCGAACCGTCAACCGCAAAAAAACGATCGCCTGCTTTTTTCCGCAATACTTTGGTGCAATGGAATGCTTCTTCGCCTCGCAGTATCACCGATTGGCGGTTATTAACGTCTTCAGGTATCACGTAAAAATATTGATCGTTGTGAATTGGGGATTTCATGTGAATGGAATTAAAATTTGGGCGTGAAGCGAAGATAGATCACATAATCGCCGCGTTCGGTTTTAACACCCTTCCTCAGCGGGAAAGCGGCTTCGCAGCGGATCCATTCCGTCATGGCCAAACCGAATCCGGCATCGGCGCGCATATCTTTCAGACCGATATGGCCAGTAGCGACCACGGGCTTTGTATGATCAACTTTCCAGACATAACCGGCATCTGCAAAAAGCATGAGGTCGGTGTTCTTGAAGATATGGCCGAGCCCCCAGATCTTTGTCAAAAAGGTTTTTGGCAGGAACGATCCATTAAAAAAATAATCCCAACTAAGTATGACCAGGCGATTACCGTTCTGAAACTCCCGGTACGAGTATCCGCGCAAACTTCCGTATCCCCCGATGTCGTATAGGAATTGATCCTGTGGAAGCGCCATGCCCGTGGAATCCCCTGTAAATTGAGTATTGCCCTCATACGATGCTAATTTCAGCGTAAAAAGCGATTTTTGCTTTGTAAATAATCGTTGATATCGATTGAACTCGAGATACACACGCTGATAAGAAAAATCCGATTTGGCAATGTTATGAAGTAGTATTGAATTTTCATAGCGCCCGCGGAGATGCCATGCGTTCACAAATGAAGTTGGCGAAGGCCTGAAATCAATATCATGATCCAACGCAATAAAATAATCCCTGCCTTGCGCTACCGGCGGATTGGGAGCAAATGCTCTTTTACCGTCGATTTTCTCGCCGCCGCTTGAGAACACACTCGCTTCAGCTTTGTTTCGCATGGTGTAAAAATTGCGTATGCCGGCGGATATATCTATTTTAAATGTTCCGTTCCAGTTCTGGCCAAAAGTCAGCGTAGTTCCGCGTGTACGGTAAAAATTGAAGTAATCGAGCTTGAATAAAAGTGCGGTAATCGAGTTTTGCCATTCCGGCAGGACATATTGGTCATTCGTTTCGGTCAAGTCATAATACTCGGCGCGCAGAATGAACTCGTTATTTTCAGATTGAAAATTCCTTTGAATGCCGATCATATAACGCGGAAACTTACCGGCAACGGCGTAACCCGCTTTGCCGTCAGCGAATAAATTCTCGTTAAAAAAAAACTGGCTGGAAGCGCCGGCAAAAAGGCCTTCGCCTTTATTATATCTCAGCCACGGCGCTACATTAAATTTGTCGTTCTTTTCGTAAATATAAAAACGGCTCTGTTGGGCATATAGTTGCGGCGGGAAATAAAGGATCGCGAGCAGTATCAACGATGAAAAATAATTTTTCATTTTTTTACGGTGTTTCGTAAACAAGAAAACCCGTCGGGCAGAGACGGGTTTGAGCTGCTCAGGTAGGGCTCGAACCTACAACCCTTCGGTTAACAGCCGAATGCTCTGCCATTGAGCTACTGAGCAATT
>JAEUSK010000109.1 GCA_016787925.1 bacterium
TACCGTTTACTTGATAGATCATGAAAAAAAACAATTGTGGTCAAAGGTATTACAAGGCGACAGCATTGTTGAAGTGCGTTTAGCGCTTGGTCAGGGAATAGCGGGTTTTGTTGCCCAAACCGGAAAAAAAATTATTTTGAAGGACGCGTACAAGGATCCTCGATTCAATCCCGATTTTGACAAGAAGACGGGCTACGTCACAAAAAGTATTTTGTGTATGCCTATGAAGAACCGTAAGGGACAGATGATCGGCGTCTTTCAGATCCTAAATAAAAAGGCCGGTTATTTTAATGTTGACGATACAAAGTTTCTAGATACCTTATCCGTCGACGCCTGTATTGCAATTGAAAATGCGCGTCTTTACGAAGAGGCGATTGAAAAAGAACGAATGGAAAAAGAACTTGAGGTTGCGGCCACAATTCAGGAAATGATAATTCCAAAGGAGATCGTTCAGCAAGAGGGTTATGAAATTGCGGGTTTCAATGTGCCGAGCAAACAAGTTGGGGGCGATTTCTATGATGTGGTCTACCTTCCGAACGGCAATACGGCATTAATCATAGCCGATGTCTCCGGCAAGAGCATCCCGGGAGCCTTGCTGGTTTCCACATTGCAGGCATCGTTGCGCGCGTACTTGGAAAGTGATTTTGAACTTGAAAGGCTTGTTGCTAAGTTAAATCGGATCATACTGAAAAATTCGACGGCAGATAAATATATTACTTTTTTTATTGGAATTCTTGACCCTAAGACCCATACATTAAAATCCGTCAATGCCGGACATAATCCGCCGCTTATTTGCCGAGGCGGAACTATCAAGAAACTTACGGTTGGCGGTATTCCGCTGGGTATGTATCCGTATGACCAATATGAATCGGAAGAAACTCAATTAGGTCCCAATGACGTTGTAGTTATGTTTACAGATGGAGTTACGGAAGCGGCCGACAAGGATGACGAATTTTACGATGATAACAGGCTGGAACAATGCGTTTTAAAACATGCTCAACTACATGCCGATAAATTGAAACAGGTTATTTTCGATGATGTGAAAAAGTTTGTTGGCGAAGCCGAACAATCGGATGATATAACGATGCTCTTATTAAGAAAAAAATAGACTGGTAAAAGGGGGAAACGATGAAAACAATATTCTCATTACTTATACTTTCATTCTGCTTAGTTTATCCTGCCCATTCCCAGAGTACAAGCGGACATGCTATGATTATAAGTGTTTCCGGCGATGTGCGATGCGTGACATCACAGCTCGCGATTCTAACAACCGGGACTATCCTTGCATCAAGAGACTCGCTTTTCTTAGGCGAAAAAGCAACGATTTCAATTTTGGAAGAAGACGGCAAAATAACTACATACAGCCAGTCTTTTAGATTGGCGGGCAAATCCGAATGTGATCCCACACTCCAAAAGTTACTTGACCAGGGCATACAAAGTCAAGCCTGGATTGAATCCGCAAAAAAGAAACCGCGAAATAATTTCCGCTCAAACACGACTGACGACATCAGTATGGTTTACCCTCGGAACACCCGATTGAGAAAACTACCTGAGCGATTGAATTGGACGATTGTGTCTAAATCTGATGGCGAATACGAAGTTTCAATTAGGTGTTATGAGAATGATTTTTCATACGATCAAATTACTAAAAGCAACAGCCTAACTATAAATTCGGATGCATCGCTTTCAACGGGCAAACAATACTATTGGTTTGTGCGGGATGTATTTTCCGAACTTTCCGAAGTTCCTTCGGCAGTGTGGTTCTACGTTTTGGATGCTAAAGAGATCAAGAAATTAGAACAGGAAAGACAAACTCTTGCGTCTATCATGAATAACGACACACTCTCAGTTGCGTATAAAATGCTCTACGCCAACCTGTTGATGTCGTATGAACTCTATGAGGACTGCAAATCGATATTGGATGATT
>JAEUSK010000113.1 GCA_016787925.1 bacterium
CGGAGCAAACGAAAAAGCCAGCGGTAAAAAAGACAGTCCGGCGAGTATTTATATTACGTATTACGTCAATTTTTTGGGCATACCAAAAAGCGTCAAATATATCTGGAGTAATGAACTTGAGCCCTGTGATATTTTCAGGAATGAAGGAACCGGCAAAGCCACGCAAATAGTGATTGAATCCGGCATGTCTAAAAAGGGCATGTGGATAACAGAGACGATCAACATTTATGAATTGTATAAAAAGGCCTTTGGCGAAAAGCCACCGGATGAAATTGCAGGCATTGCGATTCGTTCCGACGCGGATCACACCAACAGCCGCGCCATTGCAGATTACGACGATATCGTAGCGTTAGCGGATTGCGACGGAAAGTGCAAATAACCCTGAGACAAAAGCATCTCAGGAAGATTTACTACGCGGGGTTCAGCAGATAAAAAACCATTACTGAATTATGGGCTCAGGAAAGGCAGTCTTCTCGGCGCTGGAATGGAAAGCCTCAGAGTACAATCAATAAAACAAATTCCTTTTTGTTATTGATTACCAAAGCTATTTCGTCGTGATTGTAACCCGCCCCCGGCCAATAATAACATGCAGCTTTTTGAAAAACTCATTATTGGGAACCACACGGAATTTATTGACCTTATATTTTGCCGAAAGATTTTCTTCGGTAATTTCTACCAATAGCTGTAATTCGCACGTGTTTTCGTTTTTGTCTTTTCCCGGCTTTTGATTCGTCTTGAATACTTCGGCTAATTTATCCAACACGCCGTTCTGCATCTGCTCCGGTGAAAGTTGAATAACTATTTTATTAGTAAACCTTTCCAGCGCATCTTCCATCGTCATCATGCTCTCTGCGATGATATTCAGCGATTCATTACGATGTGATGCTTTTCCTATAACCATAACCACATTTTCTTTCCTGAGTTTATCGGCACATTCCTTCATCACGCTGGCAAAAACTACGGCTTCCATGGTGCCGCCGAATCCTTCCAGCTTTACAAACGCCATCGGATTCCCTTTTTTATCAAATATCTGCCTGACATCCGCAATCATACCGCCGACACGGATCTCCGAGCCTTCTTTCACTGAAACTTCATCACCGATTCGGTACGTGCTGAACGCATCCATTTCAAATCGGTATTTGTCCAAAGGATGCCCCGACGCATAAAACCCAAGCAACTCTTTTTCTTTAGCCAGTTCCTCTGCATGAGTCCAACGCGGTGTATCAGGCAAAACAAAAACACTTGAATCCGATGGTTTATCAGAGGCCGCTAAATTTCCAAAAATATCGACCTGATCGGAATTGGCCTGCGCCTGTTTTTTTGAACCGTAGTTCAACGCTTTTTCGATTACGCCAAATAACTGTGCGCGGTGTCCCTGCATTGAACCGCAGGCACCGGACATAACGAGGCTCTCTAATACTTTTTTGTTTACAAGGCGAAGATCGGTAAATTCACACAAGTCAAATATCGTTTTGAATTTTCCATGTTCTTTTCGAGCCTGAATGATCGACTCTATGGCGCTAAGCCCGACGTTTTTTACCGCCCCAAGCCCAAACCGGATCGTATTATTATTTACAGAAAATTCAGCGACACTTTCATTCACATCAGGCGGTAATACGTCGATTCCAATGTCGCGGCAGGCGTTGATCAGAACAGAGATTCGGTCGGTGTTGGCCATTTCACTTGACAAAACCGCCGCCATAAATTCAGCCGGATAGTGCGCCTTAAGATATGCTGTTTCATACGCCAGAATCGAATATGCCGCGGAGTGCGATTTATTGAAAGCATAATTGGAAAACGGAATTAAGAGTTCGAATATCTGCTCCGCCAAGACCTTTGTATAGCCGCGCTGCGTTGCGCCGTTGACCCATTCCGGCCGAATCTTTTCCAGTTCATCCGGCTTTTTCTTGGACATGATTCGTCGAACAACATCAGCTCTGCCGAGGGAAAAGCCGGCGAGAATCTGAGCCACCTGCATCACCTGTTCCTGATACACGATCACGCCGTACGTGCTCTGCAGAATGGGTTCCAAATCCGGATGAAAACAGTCTATGGGCAATCGACCGTTTTTGCGCGCGATGAAAGTTTCAATGAATTCCATCGGGCCGGGGCGATATAACGCATTCATTGCGATCAGGTCGTCAATACAGGTTGGTTTCAGTTTTTTCATGTATTCCGTCATGCCCTGCGATTCAAACTGAAAAATGCCGACCGTCTCACCGCGCCAAAAAAGCTGAAACGTTTTTTCATCATCCAGCGGGATCTTATTGAGATCAATATCGATGTTGTAGTTGTTTTTGATGTGGCGCAGGGAGTCATCGAGGATGCTCAATGTCGTGAGACCGAGAAAATCCATTTTGAGCAAGCCGATCTTCTCGACCCAATCCTTGTCAAACTGTGTGGAAATTTCGTCCTTCGCCGATTTATATACGGGAACAAATTTCTTGATCGAGTCCGGTGTGATCACCACGCCTGCCGCGTGAATTCCGGGCTGGCGAACAAGTCCTTCCAGGGTCTGAGAATATTCGATTAATTGGCGCATCCGTTCGTCATCATTTTTCTCCAGAGCTTTCAATTCCGCTACTTCGTCGATGGCTTCTTTCAGGGTGATGTCGAGTTTTCTCGGAATCAGTTTAGCGATACGGTCGGCATCGGAAAGCGGAATAGTGAGAGCCCGTGCCACGTCGCGGATTACAGCCCGCGCTTTCATGGAGCCAAACGTAATGATCTGCGCAACGTTATCCTTTCCGTATTTATCAATAACGTAGTCAATCACTTTGCTTCGATTCTTATCATCAAAATCAATATCAATATCCGGCATGGAAATACGTTCCGGGTTAAGGAACCGTTCGAATAGCAGGCTATATTTAAGCGGATCCACGTCGGTAATTCCGATGGCGTACGAAACGAGGCTGCCGGCTGCCGAACCGCGTCCCGGGCCAACCGACACGCCCATTTTTTTGGCGGAATTGATCAGATCTTCTACGACCAAAAAATAACCCGGGAAACCCATTTTAGCAATCATATCCAGTTCATATTCAAGGCGCTGTGTCATTTCCGGCGTAATATCATTGCCCATCTTTTTTCCCATGCCTTCATGAGCGAGAAATTTGAGATACGCGTTCTCATCCTGAAAGCCTTCCGGAAGGCCGAATTGCGGAAGTTGGGATTTACCAAACTCCATTTTGAAATCGCATTTTTCAACAACGGCGAGCGTGTTTTCGATCGCGGCAGGAACGTCCTTGAACAAGTTTTTCATTTCGTCGGACGATCGGAAATAGAATGTATCGCCCGGATATTTTGGCCGCGTAACATCGGTAATTGTTTTTCCGGATTGTATGCACAATAAAACATCGTAAGCGCCGGCATGAGACGCTTCCATGTAGTGGATGTCATTGGTTGCGATAACGGGAATATTCAGTTCTTTCGATATCCGCATGATGCCTTCGTTAACCGTCGTATCAACGGATAATCCGTGACGCTGCATTTCGAGATAAAATTCGCCGCTGAATATTTCCAGATATTCCCGAGCAATGGCTTTCGCCTCTTCATACTTTCCGTGCATCAGGCGCTGCGGGATTTCTCCTTTAAGACAAGCCGACGTACCGATCAATCCGCCGGCATGCTGCCGGATCAATGCCTTATCGATTCGGGGCTTATAATAAAATCCGTCAAGATAGCCTTGTGACGCGAGAAACATCAGGTTATTGTATCCTTCCTGATTTTTGGCTATCAAAACAACATGGTAAATCAGCTTGCTCTTTTCAAGACGATTGGGCGCAAGATAGGCTTCCATTCCTATGATCGGCTTTATATTCGCTGTCTTGGCCTTGCTGTAAAATTCCGCCGCGCCGAACATATTGCCGTAATCGGTAATGGCGAGAGCCGGCATTTTGTGATTCACCGCGGCTTCTACCAGATCACCGACTTTGCAGATGCTGTCTAAAAGACTGTAATCGGTATGATTATGAAGATGTACAAAATCCGACATGATAGTTCTATGCACTTAAATGATGAATCAAATTATGATCTTTTTGTTCTTTATCAATTGAAATATTAATTCCTTTCCAGAAGCACCATCGTCTCGATGCTCTCCGTCGCAGGAAACATGTCCAACGGAACGACACGCTGGACATGATAACCGTTTTGTGTCCATCGTTTTAGTTCTTGCGGGATAAGATCAACTTCACAAAACAGGTGAAGTGCTTTTCGTATTCTTCTTTCGGCCAGAAACTCGATGACGCCGGCATTTGTCCCGTTTCTCGGCGGATCAAGTATGACTAGTTCCTGTGCTGATTCAATGGGAAATATTTTCATCAAAGATGCCGCGGTCACGCTCTCAGTAAAAAATCGAATATTTTCTATCTTATTTCTTTTTGAATTTTGTATGGCTGAACGGATCGCGGAACCTGATATTTCCATTCCGAAAACTTTTTTTACTTCTGCGGCCGCACAAAGCCCGAAAAGTCCATAGCCGCAATAAAGATCAAACAGCATATCCTCTTTATTAAACTGCATTAAGTCCAATACTTTTGCCACCATCGGTTCAATGATCGAACCATTGGTTTGTGAAAACGCCAAGGGTGAATACAAGAACGATCTTTCACCGACTTTTTGAAATATCTCATCTTTCCCGAACAGTTTCTTGAAATTAGCCTGCGCCTTGTCAGACAAATAGTATTTAGATGGCTCCTCTATTGTGTAGAACAATCCCGCTATAATTTTGAACTCTTTAGCCATGTTTTTGGATAACCGATTCAACCCGGAATTAGCCGGCTGCGGCAAATCCGACAAATTAAATATGATCCAATATTCATCATAACTGCCTTTTATAATCACGTGGCTCAAGACATCCGCCAAAGCGCGCCCGTCGCGGGACACTATGAATTGCTGAACGTAATTATAGATGGATGCATGCATTGCCGGCTCGATGGGGCAAGCTTTCACGTCAACGGGTTTTGCCCATCCCGATTCCGAGATGTCGGTTAGCCCAAGTAATACCTGGCCCCCTCTGCCGCGGAACACACGCCTTTTGCTGACCGTTCTGTAAGCGCGACCCAAAGGAGAAATAACCATTTTTTCAGGCGATCCGGGTAAATTATTTTTTTTCCAGAATTCCAGAAAAGATTTTTCCTTTGCAGATATTTCATCTCTATACGGAAAGTTTATTGCGGGACACACCGTGCACCGCTCCTGATGATAGGTTTGACAATAGTCCTTGTGATTGACAATTTGCTTGTATTCCGGAGACCGGACGGCCTTGTGGAATATGGAGGCAAATGTGGTCATAGTTCAAGTTCGTGTGGGGGTAGTGTGGATATTTTATTGAAAATTCAAATTACAATTCTCCAAAAATTCAAACCAATTACAAATTTCAATCACCACGCAAGGCTAAATAATTTGAATTTGATAATTGAACTTTATTTGGAATTTGTTATGTGAATTTTTGAGACTTAATATGTTTCGCACAAAAAAAGAAACCAGTCCTTTATCACCTATTCCCATTCGATCGTCGCCGGCGGTTTTGAGCTGATATCATAGGTTACACGGTTAATGCCGCGCACTTCATTAATGATGCGATTGGAGATCTTAGCTAGAAGTTCATACGGCACATGCGCCCAGTCCGCCGTCATTCCGTCCTGGCTTGTGACGGCTCGAAGTGCAACGGCATTCTGGTAAGTTCGCTCATCACCCATCACGCCAACCGATTTCACCGGCAATAAAACAGTAAATGCCTGCCAGATATTTTTATATTCTCCGGATAATTTCAGTTCCTCAATAAACACGGCATCGGCCTCCCGCAAGAGATCGCATCGCTCTTTTGTCACTTCACCCAATATTCTGACGGCCAGTCCGGGTCCCGGAAACGGGTGACGCATGAGCAAGTCGTCCGATAATTTCAATTCGCGACCAACGGCGCGCACCTCATCTTTGAATAATTCACGCAATGGCTCGATAAGCTGCAGCCGCATTTTTTCAGGAAGTCCGCCGACATTGTGATGTGTTTTGATGGTTGCGGAAGGCCCTTTAACCGACACGCTTTCTATAACATCGGGATACAATGTCCCTTGCGCAAGAAAATCAATATGGCCGGCCGTTTTTCTCAGCTTTTCTACTTCCGTTTCAAATACGTCGATAAAAGTTGCGCCGATAATTTTTCTTTTTTTCTCCGGGTCATCAATACCCTGTAAACGCGAAAGAAATAGTCCCGATGCATCCGATACGATCAAATGATTCTTGAAAAACCTCTTAAACGTTGATTCAACCTGTTCTCGCTCATTCTTTCTAAGGAGCCCGTTGTCGACAAAAATCGCGGTAAATTGCTCCGGAATAGCCTCGTGCAAAAGCATCGCCACAACCGAAGAATCCACACCTCCGGACAATGCGCAGATCACATGTCCGCTGCCAACCTTCTCCCGAATATTTTTAATCGAGTCCTTGACGAAAGACGAGGAAGTCCATGCACCGGTACAACCGCAAATTGTCATGACAAAATTTTTGAGCAGGTTTTTCCCGAGCGGAGTATGTGCAACTTCCGGATGAAATTGTACGCCCCAGAATTTTTTCTCCAGTCTGCGCATGGCCGTAATCGGCGCATTATCAGTTCCTGCAAGCGTTTCAAAACCTGCGGGAATTCTTTCAAGCCGGTCGCCATGACTCTGCCACACCGTAGTTGAAAGCGGAAAGCCGCTAAAAATATCATCGTGACTGGAAATGCGAATCTCCGCGCGCCCGTATTCCCGACGCGCCGCCTTGTCGACCGCTCCCCCTAAATAGTGCGCCATGACCTGCATGCCGTAACAAATTCCCAACACAGGCAGGCCAAGTTCAAATAAAGCGCGATCCGGCAAAGGAGCTTTGTCGTCATACACGCTGGAAGGGCCGCCGGAAAGTATGATTCCGAAGGGTTTTAGAGATCTGATCTTTTCGACGGAAGTATTGAACGGATGTATTTCACAATACACATTCAGTTCACGGATCCTTCGCGCAATAAGCTGGGTGAATTGTGAACCAAAGTCTAGAATGATAATCGTCTCAGAGTGCTGCACGGTTTAAACCTCAATGATAGAATACAGAACCTGTTATTTTATTTTTTGATATAGTATCCACGCTTTTTCAAAATCTTTTAACAAAAAACTTGTTTTCGTCTCTCCCAACAACGGATTTTTATTTCTTAAATCTTCGATTGACGCCCAGCAAAACTCGCAATGCTCGCTCGATAATTTCACTTCCTTTGAATCTGTTTCAGCTAAATAATCTATGGAAACAAGTATCCGGCCGTTATATTCACCGTGCCACACATCCGCTGGAGAAATAATGTTAATGTTTAAACCCGTTTCCTCTTTAACTTCCCGAAGTATACCCGTATTGGGATCTTCATCGGGCTTTAACCGCCCTCCCGGCGGGCCCCACACCCTGGGCTCATTATTCCTTTTGAGCAGGAGAAATTTGTTATCGTGGAATACATAAGCAATAGCGGCTAAACGGTGAGTATGCAACATACGGGCGATGTATTGTGTAAGTAAGAATTATCTTTTCTTTTTTTTCAAGGCAAGATATTTTTTTCTGCCCAGCCGAATTGCCGCGTCCGCAAATGCCGTAGGTTCCCATCCGAAACTTTTGACTTCTTTTCCCTCAAGATGTTTATAGGTGGAAAAAAAATGTTCAATTTCAACCAGCAAATGGTGCGGCAGCTGTTCTACGCGGGAAACATCTTTGTAATGTTCATCTCCTATCGCTACGGAAATGATTTTATCGTCCGGCCCCTTATCGTCGCGCATACGCAAAACGCCCAAAGGCCGAACTTCCACGAGAACCCCAATCGCTAACGGCTGGCTGGTTAAAACCAGAATATCCACCGGGTCCCCGTCGTCGTAGTGCGTGCCGGGTATAAATCCGTACGCCGTCGGATAGTGCACAGCCGAATACAGAACCCTGTCCAGCTTAAAAATACCCAGATCAGCATCGTATTCATATTTATTCCGGCTTCCTTCCGGGATTTCTATGATCGCATTGACGACTTTTGGAAAGCCCGCCCCAATTGGAAAGTCTTTCAGATTCATTTCGTTCCTTAATTTTGTGGCGGCAATATGTCAAAAAAAGTTATAAGAAACAAAGAAAAGATCGCCTAAGATAATTTTTTCAGAGACCGATTAGCCGCGACCAGAATAGGATCCCAGACAGGTGAAAACGGCGGTGAATATAAAAGATCCAGACGTGAAATGTCACTCACATTCATTTGATTTTGAATGGCAACAGATAAGATATTAGCCCGTGATGCGGCACCTTCCTCTGCGATCAGATCGGCCCCGATCAGCCGTTTTGTGAGTTTATCCATAATGAACTTGATGAATATAGGCTTGGCGCCGGGATAGGATTTGGATCGGGAATAGGCCATCACCGATTCCGTCACAACTCGAAATCCTGATAATTCAGCTTCAGCTGAACGCAAGCCAACGCTGGCGGCTTCCAGGTCAAATATTTTTACAGCCGCGGTCCGTACTACTCCGGGAAATTCTGACGACTCGCCAGCGATGTTCTCGCCGGCTATCCATCCCATCTTATTCGCTATATGTCCAAGCGGAAGATAGATCGGTTTATTAGAAATGATGTTCCTGATTTCTGTACAGGCGCCCGCCGCGTAAATATTATCCACGTTCGTCCTCATATGCGAATCAACTACAATTCCACCTGAAGCGCCGCATCGGATGCGGGCATTTTTGGCAATTGTTGTGTTCGGTTCAAAGCCCATAGCCAATATGATCAGATCGGCTTCAAAGATCCCGTTTGTTGTCACAACTTCTGTTGCGAGACCGTCTTTAATTTGAATATCAGAAACCGGCGCATTTCCGATGAAACGGATACGATGTCTTTTTAATTCGTCGAGAATAATTTTTTGCGACTCTACCTCCATCGTGGTCATCGGCAAAGGCGATCTGTGCAAAATGGTAATATCCGGGCAGCTCTTTGACAACGCCTCCGCCATTTCCAAACCGATAAAACCTCCGCCCAGAATCAAGGCCTTTTGCGGACGATGCAATGCTATATGTTCTTTTAAGGCAATACTGTCCCGAAGGTGTTTGATTGAAAATACATTTCTTGCGTTAATCCATGCCGGATTTGGCATGCGCGCGCGGGCGCCGGTTGCGATCAAAAGTTGGTCATAGGGCAATTCAGACGATTTGTTTTTTTTGATATCCGTAACGATGATTTTTTTTCTGTGCGGCAGGATTTCATCTACGCGGTGGAGAGTTCTTACGGCACATCCTTTTTTCTTTTGGAACTCTTCCGGAGTAAATGTAATAATACTCTGATAATCAGGAATAACGTCTCCGACATAGTACGGCATAGAGCAAGTCCCGTATGAAATGAATTCGCCCTGTTCAAAAAGCGTGATATTCAGATCCGGATTGATTCGTTTTGCTTTGGCCGCCGCCGCAGGGCCCGCCGCAACGCCGCCAATGATCACAATGTTTTTGGACGTTTTTTTCATAGAACAAGTAATACTACCAATTACCGGGTTATTCGTTCAGAGTTCAATATTACGTTTTTTGAGGCTTCTTCTTAGCTGCAGGAAACAGGATATTGTTCAGAATCAACCGGTATCCCGGTGAATTCTTATGCAGGGCCAAGTCGGTCGGGGGATCTCCGACGGCATGTGCATAATCTTCCGGATCATGGCCGCCATAAAATGTGAACATGCCTTTCCCGAAATTACCGTGTATGTATTTTGCAGATAAAATCGACGCATCTTCGCCCATGATAACAATGTTGTCTTTGATCAACGACCTTTTATAACCGGTCGTTTGCCCCATGAAGCCCTTTACGGTCGAAACATGGTTTTGCGTTAACATAGCAGGAACGGGATCGTACTTTGCCGAAAAATCGAAAAGCGTGAAATAATCTTCTTCCGGCGTCTTTAAGCGCCCTATCAAATTGGATGGATGATCGATATCGGAAAATTCATATACGTACGGGTTCATCTCAACTCTGAATCCCGTAAAAGCGAGCGATTGTGCATACTGGAGTTTGGAATTGGATTGCGGATCGGCCGGATCGCCGTCGTACATGGCCTCGCAGATGTCTGTGTTTTGGGCTGCCAGTGCAATATCGAAACTGTCGGTTGCGCCGCACATGGCAAACAAAAAGCCGCCTTTGGCAATATAGTCTTTCATCATTTTGACTACGGCTAATTTTTCTCTGGAGACTTTCGCGAATCCCATCTGACGCGCGAATGTTTCATAATCATTTTGTTGTTGCATATACCAGGGCGCCTGCGAATAGATGGAAAAAAATTTTCCGTATTGTCCGGTAAAATCTTCGTGATGCAGGTGCAGCCAGTCATAATCAGCCAGCCTGCCCTGCAACACTTCCAGATCGAATATTTTATCGTACGGAATTTCCGCATATTCTAACGCCATCGTGACGGCGTCGTCCCATGGTTTCTTGTCCGGCGGAGTATAAACGGCAATTCTGGGCGCCTTCTCAAGCAAGATGGCCTCCATATTTTCTTCAGCAATCGTCTGGTATACTTTTACGACGTCCGAAGCGCTGAGCAATAACGCGGTTACGCCGCGAACCAGGCAGTCGTTCTCAATGTCTGCGGAATAATTCATCATGAAAGAACCGCCCCGATAGTTAAGAAGCCATTCGACATTTACTTCTTTTTCCAACGCTTTAAATGCAATACCATACGCCTTAAGATGGTCGTTCTGTTTAAGGTCCATGGGAATGAGCATTTTCTGAGCGGAGACGGGAAGAGAAAAACTCAGAGCTGCGATTAACAGACAAAGCGGCACGACATCACGCCTAAGGAATTGAGATAAGTCATTGAGGCATCTATTCATTATTCATGTTTCGTTATGTGTTGTTTATTTTTTTTACGTTTCACGGCGAAAAACCGCATCTTGTACGATACAAAAAAGTAAATATTAGCGTGAATACATTATTCCGAGGCAAAAATTTTATGAACCTCTTCAGGCGTTTTTGCATTCAAAAGTTTTTCTTTATTCTTGTCCGTTCGCAGGAACTTCGCGATCTGCGCCAATGCTTTGACGTGGGGTCCGGAGACAGAATTTGGCGAAACAAGCATAAAAAATAATTTTACCGGTTGGCCGTCCGCGGCATCAAAATGAATGCCTTCCCGCTTGATTCCGAACGCGGCAACCAGCCGATTCACGCCGGCCGTTTTTCCGTGCGGAACGGCAACGCCTTCTCCCAACCCCGTACTGAGTTTGGATTCACGCTCAATCACAGCTTCACGAACGGCCGCTTTATCGAGAAGATATCCCGCACGGTCAAGTATGGTGATTAATTCATCGATGATTTCTTGTTTGGTTAAGCCCTGCAGATCAAGATAAATGGTGGAAGGTAAAAGTATCTCAGATAGCTTTGATTTTAGTCCCGGCTTCAAAAGTATATCCTCCGTAGTAGTATTGTGAGTTGGTAAAATAGCTAATGCGGTGTTCTATTTCAATTGTTATTTACCCCCGGAAAATAAAAAAGTTTCATGTAAGGTCCTTGGGAGGCACGATCACCACTTCTTCCCGTTCAATTATAACCTGGCCGGGCCTTGATCCTTTACGTTTGCGAACGTATTTTTTTAATGTGTAAGCAACGGGCACAAGCGAGGACGATTTGGCCTTGCTGAAAAACGCCGCAATGGAAGCCGTTGTCTCAATCGCTTGCTTACCCGGATTATCTTTACGTCCATCCCGCTTTAACACAACATGTGAACCGGGTACGCCTCGCGCATGAAACCAGTAATCGTCGCTTTTGGCAAATTTGAACGTCAGCAGGTCATTCTTAGTATCGTTTTGGCCAACAAATACCCGCCAGTTTCCAGGTACAACAAACTCCCGAAAAGTCGGCGCTTCTTTTTCTATTTTTGTCCGAGTTTCTGCAGATATTTTTTTGAGCCAGCCGGCATGAACAAACTCATCATATTTTTTGTCAATTTTCTTCCAATCGCGTGTTTCGCCGTTCTCAAATTCCTTTTTCAATAACGTAAAGTTTTCTACTTCACCATTGAGTACCCGAATGCGATCGCCGACTTTTTTGACGGAACTTTTCATCTTCTTTGACAGTGAGAAGTAATGCTCAATATTTTTTTGCGGCGTCAACTCCGGATTCAGCTCAATAGTTATAGGAGCCTGGTCTTCAACGTAGATATTCTGGACCGTTATATCGCGCATACCGCGCCTGATTTCAGGAACGTGCAGATTGAGCAAGTGCGCTTTCCGTTCAAGCAGTTCGAACCCCTCGGCTTCCCGCCGTTCCTCCGCTAATGACGCGGCGAGCGATTGGTTCTTCTTAATGCGAATTTTGATTGCACGCAAGAGTTCCTGCAGTTTTTTTTCCTTTTGGCGAAATGCTATTTTCTTTGCAACATAAATTTGCATAGCCTCGTTGACCGAATCAAATATTTCTTCTGTGATTTCAGGATGTTTTTCAGAATAATGCGCAAGATGAATCAATGAAAATAATTTTGGTTCATCGTGAATCCAGTAAATACGGGGCTTTTCAGTCTTCAAACGGAGGATAATATTTTGAAGCGCGTCATAGGGTTTTATCTGCCCGCTTTCGCTGTGCAGACATTCCATGGCGAGAGATTTATTAAAATGCCCGAGTCCTTCTGAGAGTTTTGCAATGAATTCATCCGAAGTCCTGATATGCGATGAAAAATCTGAAAAATCATTGATGTTAATTCGGTGAATGTCCTTTGCGGGTCTATTCTCAAGAACTTGTCCTGTAAATAACTTCGAATTCTTGAAAGAGTTTCTAACAACGCGCATCTTGTCTACGTGATGCACATTCACCGCGCCAAACAGCTCTATCATCAGTTCAGATTCGTCTACCAGCGTGATATGAATTATGCGGTCGAATGAATCCAGTCGGAGTCCTTCTATTTTTTGATTTGCAATTTCCTTGAAAAGGTCCGCGGAATTCTTGGCCTTACGATGATATCCTCTCCTGAGGGTTATGTGAGCTAGTCCTGTTTCAGCGGAAACCTCAATAGCGCACTTCTCACGCGAAACCGTGACGATCCCGATCGAAAGAACGTCTTTAGACTGCGAGAAAATTTCAATGATTTTTGAACCTGCAATGTCCTGTTCAACTTCCTGGACCCAGCGGTGCAATGTGTGGTAATTGAGTATCATACGTATGGCCGAAAGGCGGTTTATACTTTGAAATTCCTGTTGCGTTTGAGGTATGGTTTAGTAAATTTTTGAGTCAAATTAGTTATTAATGACCAACAAGACAATATCTTTATGTTAAAAAGAGGCCTGACACGGCATACGCTATGGATTCTTTTCACTCTTGGAATCGTTATGGAATTGGCCGTATTTGGCATCTCACAGATCACGGATATTAAAGCGCAGACCGAACAACTTTTTTTTTATTTCACATGCGCCTTTTTAGTCTATCTGATCGCTGTAATTTACCTTCATTTTTTCTGGTCAAAAACGTTTTTCTCGCCTGAACTCATATTCCTTTTCGCCGTCGTTTTCCGGGTAACTCTTATGTTTTCGGAGCCGGTTCTCTCCGATGATATTTACCGGTACGTGTGGGATGGAAAAGTGTCTAACGTTGGAATCAATCCCTACCGATACGCGCCCGACGCGGATAATCTAAAGGGAATCAGAGACGAAATAATTTATCCCAACATCAATCATAAGTCCATTCACACTATATATCCTCCTTTGCTGCAGTATTTCTTTCAGTTTGTCACCCTGATTTACCCAAGCGTTTTTATGATGAAACTCGCCCTGCTGCTTTTTGATATCGGCGTTGTGGTAATGATTTCCGTTATACTGAACTTTCTGGACCGTTCCCTCGGATGGATTATTGTTTACGCATGGAATCCGCTGGTCATCGTGGAATTTTCCGGCAGCGGCCATGCCGATGTCATTGCGATTTTCCTTTTGCTGTTGGCTCTTAATCTCGCCATAAAGGCCCGTTCCATATGGGCCGGCGCTTTTGTAGCCTTTTCTTTTCTTGCCAAATTTGTTTCCCTAATTGTCCTTCCGTTCTTCGAGGATGTGCGTTCCAGATGGAAAACTGTCGCGATTTCGACGCTCTCGGTTGTTTTAATTATCGTTACCGGCTATATCCCTTTTATGGACGCCGGAGATAATGTCAACAGAGGTTTGTCCGAATATGCAGCTAACTGGGAATTCAATGCGTCATGGTATTCTCTCGTATATCATTATATACAGGATTTTTTCGGAATTCCGTCATCGGCTGAAACATTTATGGGGTTTGAAACGAATAACAAGGCGCGCGCGGTGACCAAGTTCATTTTGATATGCGCAGGGTTTTCCGTATTTACCGGACTTTTTATACACCACATCCGAAAAAGTTACGAAGAACAAAAAGAAAATATTTTACGGGCTTCGTTTTACTTAATAGCCGCAATGACGCTGCTCAGCCCTACCCTGCATCCTTGGTATGTCATCTGGGTGATTCCCTTTTTGTGTTTTTTTCCCAATCCGGCATGGATAATTTTCTCAGGACTGGTATTTCTCTCTTACTCCATCTTACGGGAATACCATTTGACCGGAATTTGGCATGAAGACTTGAACATCCTGTTATGGGAATACATTCCGTTTTATGTTTTGTTATTTACCCGTTTTTCATGGCTCGCGATCAAGAAGTTAAAAGCACATCCTCCGGAGAAAGTACGATGAAAACATTTTTTCGACAATCGGATTGGTTTTTGCTGGCCGCCGCACTTGCCGCGATCTATTATTTCGCGGTAACTTACCACACAACTTATCCTGAAGCAGCTCTTCACGGAATGATCCCCAGAGAGAATTCTTCAAAAATCGCTGAACAACTTCTGCATTCGGGTATCGTGCTGACGCCCGCCTCTATGGACTCGTTTCATCTAAGCACAGGCATCTACGTCGATCAAAATCAGGTTCAATATCTGCAGGAAACGTATGGTCTAAAAGAAGCCAACCGTATCATGTCTTCAGACATACCGGCGTATAATTGGAATTTCACCTGGATGAAGGCGGAAGACAGAAACATTCGGCTGTCGCGCAACGGTCAGGACGAAGAAAAAAAACCTAACAACAACGATGAGGAGCAGGTCAAATTACTAATCGATCGAACCGGAAGGCCGACCCATTATTCCTGCGTATTGCAGCAACGGGACAGCGTAATGACGCCGCACGGCGAACACAAGGAGTTCCCGTCCTTCCTCCGGCCGCCACCGGTGTCGGACGGTTTTACACTCGAGTCGGCACGGAAAACGGCGGCAGGATTTCTCAAAGATGTTGCCGGCATTGCCGTTGAAGATTTCCACGAAAATCCGTTTCAAGGGAATGTCAAGAATAACCGCCCGTCATTTGAGTTTTCATTTACGTCTTCCGGCAAACCGTACCAACAGACACAAAACGTGAAGATTCGTATCGAAGACAATAAAGTGAGTTTTTTTGATGTTTCGTTTCAACCCCCTGTGGAATTCCAGCCGCACAAAGACCGGTGGCTGGCCAGGTTACTGGATGCCGTCGACATCTTTATAATTTTGTTCTTTGCGGCTATCACAGCCATTTACTTTTTTATTCGCTTCAGGAGCGGCGCATTTGATTTCAAACTGGGTATATTTTTCGGATCCATCGTTGGCATTACGTTCGGAATCATGATAGCGCTGACGGCCGGATTAGGGCAATGGCTGATCATAGTTTTGATCGTAGTATTTGCCGGCGGGTGGTATTTTTTTATATCCTCTGTCAATGTTTCCGTCGCTGCGTCTTTGTCCCATGAGGTATGGCCGCTGAAATATCAGACTTTTGAAGCGCTGCGCCGGGGACGCGTATGGAACCAGAATTTTGGGATAAGTCTTCTTCGGGGAGTTTTGTGGAGTTTTATTCTGTTAGGAGTCAGCTCCGTTGTATTGCAGTCAATTCCCGGAACGGCCTTTCTTCTGAATCAATCGAGTTTTCACAAATTCGGCCCTAACTCCGCGCTTTTCCTTATCTGCGCATCGGTATGGACCTCTATTATTTATTTTCACTGTTTCTATCTCCTTACGCTGTCGGCCATTCGAATCAAGATTAAATCGGTCTGGTTCATTTATGCGGTCGGAATTCTGATTGGCTTAATATATCCCTACGTATTCAACGTGGCCTCACCGCCCCTTACGCGCATTCTGCTTGGGTTGGGATTGGGTGCGTTCTTCACGTTCCTGTTTCTCAGGTACGACTTCCTTACGCTCATTGCAGCCGGGTTGCTGACCTACGTTATTCAGGAAGGAACTTTCCTTTGGTACTTGGGCGACATGACGCAAATGTCGATTCTTATGTTCTTCTTTGTTTCCATACTGGCACTCGGACTCATGGGTGTTTTCAGCAGGGAAACCGGCGAAGATATTCTGGAATACGTTCCGGAATACGTAAGGGAGATCGAGAACAAGCAGCGTATGAATAGGGAGTTTGAGATTGCGCGTCAGATCCAAAGCACTTTGCTTTGCCGAAGCAATCCGCAAAGCGATGTATTTGAGATCGCAAGCATGTGCGGTCCCGCCTATGAAGTCGGCGGAGACTACTATGATTTTATCACTTTTGCGGACGGCTATAATCACAAAGTTGGTGTCGTCATCGGCGACGTATCAGGGAAAGGCGTGTCGGCGGCTTTTTATATGACGCTCGTAAAAGGCATCGTACAAACTCAGGCGCGCATCACTCCGGATTCGACCAAAGCAACTTTATGCCGGGTCAATGATGTTTTTTATGATCAGATAGACCGAGGAAAATTTATCAGCATGATCTATGCAATTTTTGATTTCAATAAGAAGAAAATGATCATGTCGCGCGCGGGACACAATCCCGTTCTGATTAAAAAAACGGAAACGCGGCCTGAAACGCATACGCCATCGGGGATCGCTATCGGCCTGGCGCGGGGTAATGCTTTCTCCGATTCCCTCGAAGAAATAGAAGTGCAATTCAAGCCCGGGGATGTATTTGTGTTCTACACTGATGGTTTTTCGGAGGCTATGAATAAACAAGGCGAGGAATACGGCGAGCACCGGTTAGCGGAACTCATTCAGAAAAACGGACTGGCGCCTGCGCAAGCCATTGTTGACACGATCACGAAGGATGTCACAGCTTTTGTCGGATCGGTTCCTCAACATGACGACATGACCATGATAGTCGTTAAGATCAAATGATTCAAGCTTAGATCGGTGTTACGAAAAGAAAATACATGTATTCATATATCTTTAAGACATTCCGTTTCCTCTCTTTCACGATCATCGTGTTCTGCTTTTTCTACTCGGTCTTTTCTGTCGCCAGCGTTTCGATCCTCATGCCGTTCGTTAATTTTATTTTTACCGACTATCGTCTTTCCGCGAATACATTTTTGTTCTCATTTTCCGAAAGCGATAAAAGCGTATTGCTTGCCGCATTGTGCCTGATAACATGGTTTATTTTCCTGCTGAAAAACCTGTCCTTCATTGCCGCGCAGCTTCAAACCTCACGTATGAAAAATGAACTCTTACAGCGTTTGCGCGAAGACTACATGCAGAGAGTTTTTGGCCAGGATATGCCCTATTTTAGTAAAATTCCCACCGGATATATTACAACGCGTGTTTTTGACGTTACACGGCAATTGTCCGAAAAGCTCAGCGTCGGATTTCATGACGTTGCGCGCAATGTCCCGCTTATCATATTATATTCTGCCGTTTTGATTTTTATCAGTTGGAAGCTTATGGCTCTGAGCCTGGTCCTAATTCCGCTTATCAGTTTGGCCGGTAATCGTTTCCACAAAATACTGCAGAAATCTATCGCAGACGAGCAACATGCCCTGAGCAGTCTTATTCATCACGTACAGCAAAAATTGTACGGCATTAAGCTTATCAAACTCTTTAACTCAGAACAATTTGAGCTCGGCAAGTTTCACGATCAAAGTTCTGAATTGAAACGGGTTTTTCAATTCAGAGACCGCGTAGAATCAATCGGCGTATCGGTTGTTGAAATGATCGGCGTCAGCGCGGGAGTGCTTTTGCTGTATGTAATCGGAATGGAGACGCTGGGCGGCCAGTTTCAATATGGGCCGGGCGGATTTGTATTATTCATTGCCGCCGTCTTTTCATTGATCGATCCTGTAAAAAATCTGATCCGATCCGTTCACTCGTTCAGAGAATCCGATGTCCTGCTGGCCATGCTGAGGCAATTGAAGGTCAAAGTCACCGGCGAGCATGAATATTCACAATCACCACGACTTTTTGAAAAGCAGATTGTGTTTGAAAATGTTTCGTTCCAATTTGAAAACCGCTCAGATCCAGTTTTTGAGAATCTTAATATGACGATCAATAAAGGCGAAAAAATTATTCTAGCAGGCAAGAGCGGTATCGGGAAAAGCACGCTGGTTGATTTACTTCTGGGACTGTATCAACCTTCAGCCGGCGTCGTATCACTTGACAAGATACCCCTGATCAATATAAACAAGACATGTTTGTCACGTATTTTTGGCGTTGTAACGCAGGAGGCATTCTTATTTCACGACACGATCAGAAATAATGTCGTTTACGATATGTATGAAATTACCGATGATCAAATCATGGATGCTCTTCATAAGGTTCTGCTATCGGAATGGTACATACAGCAGCCGCGCGGATTGGATACCGTGATCGGCGATAGAGGGCAAACTATGTCCGGCGGGGAAAAACAAAGACTGATACTCGCGAGGCTGATCTTGCGAAACCCGGACATTCTCATTTTTGACGAAGCAACGTCGTCATTGGACATCCCGGCCGAAAAAGCGTTATTTGAGACAATCCTCAGACTCTTTTCCGATAAAACGATGATCTTCATTTCGCACCGGCACACCCTTTATCCGTTTGGCGGACGCATCGTCGAGATCAGACATCGCGGCATAGTCGAACATAACGTTTCTTCAACTTTTGCTTGATGAGTTGTGGTTTTTTATTTATTATTCATTGTTCGTCTCCCGCTCTGATTCACGCTGAAGTTTTCATCTGCGTAAATTAGCGGTGTCTGCAGGAACAAATCATGTAAGCTAAGTAGGTACACAAAACATATTACTTTCAGGAGGCAACATGCCGCGAATGGTACATTGTATGAAATTGGGCGCAGAATTAGAAGGATTGGATCGTGCGCCGATCCCGGGAGAACTTGGCAAAAAGGTGTTTGAAAATATTTCCAAGCAGGCATGGAAAATGTTTGAGGATCATTTCAAAATGGTGATGAATGAATACCGATTGAATTTAATGGATCCAAGAACCGACGAGATTTTCAAGCAACAGGTAACCGAGTTTTTATTCAGCGGATCGGCACGGACGCCGGAAGGATTTACGGAACAGAAGTAAATGTCATTCTGCGCGGCGGTTCTTAACCTCGATCCCCTTGAAGAGCAGGAAAAGGCCGGCTAAGCCGGCTGACATGCCTAACCAGAAAAACAAAATCGCTGTTGTTCGATAATCACCTACGTTGTTAAACGCCGTTAATATGCCTGTAAATTCGAGAAAGACACCCAGAAGAAATTTTTTGGTAAACCGCATATTGAATATCTCCCCTTCAAGATACTATTTTTTTTCACTCAGTCCAATTTCTTTTTCAGATTATTAATGCTCATTTCCGTAAATACACGTATTGTCAAATCTTAAATAATTTATTATCATAAAAAGTAACCGTTATCTGATTATGTGCATGATGACGCATGAAATTGGATATGGTTTAGGAGGTCTCATGGCTATCGCACTATTTATTGTGGGACATTGGTATTTGTCACTGTTCTCGCAAAGTTTTTTTCTTCACCGCTATTCGGCGCATAAGATGTTCAATTTGTCGAAGTTTTGGGAGAAAGTTTTTTACTTTTTAACTTTTATAAGTCAGGGATCGTCATTCTTGAATCCCCGGGCTTATGCGATCATGCACCGCATGCACCACGCATTCAGCGATACAGAAAAGGACCCTCATTCGCCTCATTTTTTCAAAGATGTGTTCCGTATGATGTGGCGTACGAAGGAAATATATATGGGATTTGTAAAAGGTCTTCGGTCACCTGAAAAAGAATTTGACGGAAACTGTCCCGAGTGGAAATGGATGGACAGAATTTCCGATGCGTGGCCGGTTCGCGTCGCATGGGGTGTTCTGTATTTTATTTTCTATTACTTTTTTGTTCCGGCCGGATGGGAATGGTTATATGTTTTGCTCCCGATACATTTTCTGATGGGCCCTATTCACGGAGCCATTGTCAATTGGTGCGGTCACAAATACGGCTATGCCAATTATGATAACCATGACCATTCGAAAAACTCGCTGGCGTGGGATTTTTTGATGCTGGGAGAATTGTTCCAGAACAATCATCACAAGTTTCCGAATAGCGCCAATTTTGCACAGCGGTGGTTTGAACTTGATCCAACGTATCCGGTCATGAAGATTTTGAACTGGTTAAAAATAATTAAATTAAGACAAAGAATAATGTCTGATTAGAGGAGAAAAAGGATGGGCGCATTAAGAATTATGTTTAGTCTCGTTTTAGTCGGTATGGCTTATGTCGTGGTATCGACAAGTTATCAAAGCAACCTCTTCGACCTTATCCGGACTTGGGATTCTACCAATGTCATGGCCCCTTGGTTTTCCGCTACGCTTTGGGATTTCTACGCTAATGTCCTCTTTATTTTCGTCTGGATCGTATACAAAGAAACCTCCGTGTACCGCCGCATTTTCTGGTTCATTTTGCTGGTCTGCCTTGGCAGTATCGCAACGGCAGCCTACGTCCTAATACAATTGTTCAGGATGAATCCGGAGGACGGGTTGGAGGCTCTTTTCATACGCAATAACGGCGGCAAACAAAATTAATTAGTTTCTTTCGTTTTTGGTATTTCTATTCATTCACGCTGATTTTATCAGGCAGGAGACGTATGATTGACATGATTCTTCCTATGTTTTTGACCGGCCTCGCTGTTATGGGCGGATTGATGCTGGCTGTCTGGCTCATTCACATTCCTCTCAAAAATGCAGGCATTGTGGATGTCGCATGGGCTTTTGGTCTCGCTCTCCTGGCTTGCCTCTACGCAGCGATGGGCAGCGGCGACGGTATCCGAAAGTGGACTCTTGGCTTAATGGTTGCGATCTGGGGATTGCGGCTGACCTTGCATTTATTTGTTCGTGTCATCGGGCATGAGGAAGACGGACGTTATCAGCAAATGCGTAAGAATTGGACAGGGAATATCGCGCTGAAATTCTTAGGGTTTTTTCAGTTTCAGGCGCTGCTAAATGCCGTCCTTGCGATTCCATTTCTACTGGTTGCGATCAATCCCAGCCCCGGCCTCTCCGCATTTGAATTCACCGGCATGGCGATCTGGCTTGTTGCACTGGCGGGCGAATCAACGGCGGATCAACAATTAAAAACATTTAAAAATAATCCCGCCAACAAAGGAAAGACGTGTCGTTCCGGCCTATGGAATTATTCCCGTCACCCTAATTACTTTTTCGAATGGTTAATCTGGGTTTCATTTTTTGTTTTCGGTCTTGGGTCACCTTACGGGTGGGTTGGGATTATAGGGCCGGCGCTAATGTTATATTTTTTGTTCAAAGTGACCGGCATTCCTGCAACCGAGGCCCAAGCTTTAAGAACAAAAGGTGACGACTACAAGGAATATCAGAGAACAACCAGCGCTTTTTTCCCTTGGTTTAAGAAAGGCTAACACATCAATGATCGCACTATTGCTTAAAAAAAACCTTTTGCCTGACTTCCTTATTCGGATGGGCATACGTCAATTGCTGCGTCGGCGTCTAAAGGAAGAAGACTTGAAAGAAACGGAATTACAGCAGCGACGCTTGATGTCGTTCGTAGGCGAACTGAAGCAGAGCCCGATAGCTATAAACACGCAGGCCGCAAACGAACAGCACTATGAAATACCTGCAATGTTCTACCAGTTAGTTCTCGGCAAACATTTGAAATACAGTTCCGGATATTGGCGTAACGGCGTTACTCATATCGATCAATCGGAAGAAGACATGCTGCGCCTCACGATAGAAAGGGCAGGCATCAGGAACGGAGATCGCATTTTAGAACTCGGCTGCGGTTGGGGATCGTTGTCGTTATACATGGCCATGGTATTTCCCGACAGCACAATCACCGCTGTTTCAAATTCAACTACCCAGAAGGTGTTTATAGATGCTCAGGCCGATCAGCGCGGATTTAACAATCTGACTGTGATCACGAGCGATATGAATGATTTTGATATCAATGATACCTTTGACAGTGTCGTATCCGTCGAGATGTTTGAGCACATGCGCAACTATCAGAAACTCTTGGCCAAAGTTTCACGGTTCTTAAAACCGGGCGGCAGGCTCTTTGTTCATATCTTTACGCACCGTGAATTTGCATATCCTTTTGAAGTACGCGATGAATCGGACTGGATGGCAAAATATTTTTTCACGGGCGGCATCATGCCCTGCGACCATTTACTTCTCTATTTCCAGGACCACTTTGCGATACGGCAACACTGGCGCGTTTCAGGAATCCATTACGCGAAGACGTCCGAGGCGTGGCTGCGGAATATGAACAAGAATAGAAACAAAATTTTGCCTCTGTTCGAACAAACCTATGGGAATATGAATGCGGTGAAGTGGTGGGTATATTGGCGAGTGTTTTTCATGGCTTGCGCCGAATTATGGGGATTCCGAAACGGAAACGAATGGTTCGTCAGTCATTATCTATTTGAAAGGCGATAGACACATGCGGTTGGCAATATTGTCAGTTTATTTTTCTACTCTGTTTTTGTTAGGATTCACTGTGAACAAATTATCTGAGGTCACAAATTTGACCACGTCTGCCGTAGACCGAAAGACGGGGAAACTGATATACACCGAAGAGAGAAAACAAGCGGATCGGCCTGACGGGCCCGGTGTGTGGAGATTTGTATATAAGAACCTTGCGGGCGAGACCATCGTGCGGCGAATTGTAAATTTTGAGCACAGTGCACTAAAACCTGCTTTTCGATTGGACGACCTTAGGAACGGATACGCGGAAGGCGCAGAAATTGAGGGCGACAAAATAAAAGTTTTTACCGGAGGCAGTCTCAATGATCCATTCGAGGAGAAGTTGTTAGACGTTCCCGAACCGGCAATAATTGATGCGGGTTTCAATTTTTTTGTTGAACAGAACTGGGACAGGCTGATGAATGGCGAGGTGCTGCCGTTTAACTTCGTTGCGCCGAGCCAACTGGATTACGTAAAGTTACGCGTTTACCGATCGGGAACGACAACCCACAAAGGCCGGCCGGTCGTCGAGCTTAATATGGATATTGATAATTTTTTTCTACGGCTTTTTGTAGAGGCAATTCATTTAAAGTATGACGAGGAAACGAAACTATTGGTGGTATACAACGGTATTTCAAACATCTACGACGACAATGGCAAAAGCCATAAAGTTCGAATGGAATTCAATTATCAGTGAAAAGAGAATAGCAATGCAGTCATTAGCAATAATCGGCACCGGCATAGCTGGCATGGGATGCGGGTATTTTTTACACAAAGAATTCGACATTACCGTTTACGAGCAGAATAGCTATATCGGGGGCCACACCAATACCGTTGCCGTTGATGAAAATGGTTTATCAGTCCCTATCGACACCGGATTTATGGTGTATAATGACGTTACTTATCCCAATTTAGTAAGATTATTCAAGGAACTGGATGTCAAAACAAAAAACACGTCGATGTCATTCAGCGTCCAGCACGTTCCGACCGGGCTTGAATACAGTGGTTCAGGCTTAAACGGTTTGTTTGCGCAACGCAGAAATATATTCAGTCCCCGTTTTGTGAAAATGTTGTTTGACATTAATCGATTCAATTCGACCAGTACTGAAGTATTGAATAACCTCAAATACGGCAATTATTCTTTATCCGACTATGTGGCAGAAAAGGAATACGGCAGTGACTTCCTCCATAAATACCTCATTCCGATGAGTTCTGCCGTCTGGTCAACGCCCCCGGACCTTATGGTAAAGTTTCCTGCCGCCATTTTGATTCGCTTTTTTTACAACCATGGATTTCTAGGGTTGAATACGCAGCACCAGTGGAAAACGATTGTCAACGGCAGCCAATCTTACAGAGACAAGTTGATTGCGCCTTTCGCTAACCGAATCCATTCAAACCGACAGATTGTAAAAATAAAAAGAGCAGGCAATAAAGTTAATATTACCGACGCAAGTGGCAGAGAAGAAACATTTGACAAAGTGATTGTCGCATGCCACGGAGATCAGGCAATAAAATTACTGGATCAACCGACTGAGATGGAGCAACGTCTGCTCGGCAAATTTCATTATCAGGTTAATACCGCTACTTTGCATAACGATGCGTCACTGATGCCAAGAACCAAACGCGCATGGTCGTCATGGAATTATCGCCTGGAGCTGGGCCGTCATGGATCACTCGTGCCGTCGACGGTGTACTACATGAACCTTCTTCAGCACGTTTCAAACACCACGGACTATTTCGTGTCGATCAACGATGCGGGAAATATTGATGCTTCGAAAGTTCTGACCAAAATAATATATGAACATCCTATTTTTTCACTTGAGACCATGACCGCACAGAAAGAACTGCATAAACTTAATACGGCGGGCCCTGTATATTTCTGCGGAAGCTATTTCGGATACGGTTTTCATGAAGACGCCTTCACATCGGCGCTTGATTTATGCCGCACCATCACACAAAAGGATATTTGGCCGTGAATTCCTGTTTATATAAATGCACTGTTATGCACCACCGGCTCGAACCTAAGCCACACCGCTTCAATTATGATATTTTCATGTTTTATCTTGATCTCGACGAGTTAGATGCCTTGACAAGCCGATTTCGTTTTATGAGCAGAAACCGGCTTAATCTTTTTAGTTTTCGTGATGACGATCATATGATCTTGTCAGGAAAAACGACAAAAGAAAATATGCTGCAGTACGTTGCGTCACACGGCATCGATCTCACGGGAGGACGGATCATGTTATTAACTCATTTGGCAACCGCGGGATATACATTCAATCCGGTTTCATTTTATTTTTGTTTCGATGTTCGAAACAACCCCGTCTGCGCGGTTGCAGAAGTCGGAAACACTTACAAAGAACTGAAGCCGTATTTTTTTGGCCCAGAAACCATCCGAAACGGGGCTTTTTTCTCACAAAAGACAAAATATTTTTACGTTTCGCCTTTTGTCGATATGGACACTGAATTCGATTTTCAATTGACCATTCCGGATGAATCATTGGACATCAAAATTGACGATTTCAAAAACGATCAGAAGATATTTGTTTCCACGTTAAAAGGAAAACAAAAGTCATTGTCCGACGGAGCGTTGCTTTGGTTTTTCTTTCGGTTTCCCTTTATCACACTACAGATAATCACGCTTATACACTGGCAGGCATTAAAACTGTATCTGAAGAAATTACCGTATCACAAAAAAACTGATCATATGGATTTACAACGCGAGGTACTCAATGGAAGGAACGCTTAATTCGAATCTCGTACGCCCACGCAGCATGCACCATAAATACAAATGGCAGCAGGCACTGGTACTCGGCATATTAAAAAAAATGAACCGCGGGAACATGGAAATAACATTACCGAACGGCGAATTGGTTATTATAGGAGAGGATAAATCGGAGGTCAGCGCGCGAATGCGAATCGTAAACTCCATTTTTTTCAGCAAATGCGTCCGGTACGGAGATATAGGGTTCGGCGAATCGTATGTTGACGGAGACTGGGAAACGGATAGCATTGTGCAGGTAATAAAATGGTTTCTGCTGAATATTGATAACAGCCCGACGATTTCGGGATCCCAACGCCGATTTACTCCGCTTAATATGTTGAAAGTATTAAATCAATGGTTTCACCGTTCAAGAGAAAACACACTTAAAATTGCCAGACGAAATATTTCAGCGCACTACGATTTGAGTAATGATTTTTTTAAATTGTTCCTGGATCGGGATATGACGTACTCATCGGGGTATTTTACCTCAGACGATATGTCGCTGGAACAGGCGCAGACCGCAAAATATGAACGCTTATGCAGTCAATTGCGCATTAAAGGAAGCGATCATGTATTAGAGATAGGAAGCGGCTGGGGCGGTTTTGCCGTTTATGCCTCGAGAAACTTCGGGTGCCGTGTTACAACCGTTACGATATCCAAAGAACAGTTTGACTACGCTAGCGCGCGTTTCGAAAAAGAAGGCCTATCGGACAAAATAACAATTCTCCTGACAGATTACCGAAAGCTGACCGGCCAATTCGACAAAATTGTTTCCATTGAAATGCTGGAAGCCGTCGGGCACAAATTCTTGAAAGCATACTTCGCTCAATGTTATGCCCTTCTTAAAAAAGACGGCCTATTGGGCCTTCAAGTGATTACCTGTCCGGATTCGCGGTACGACAGCTTGCGTAAGAATGTGGATTGGATCCAAAAACACATTTTCCCCGGTTCACTACTGCCTTCCATTGCCGCGATAAATCGTGCCATCAATCAGACCGGAGACTTGAACCTTGTGGATCTTAAGAATATGGGTCATCATTACGCTACAACACTGGCTGCCTGGCGCTCGAACATTAACAAAAACAGCAATCAAGTAAAGAAACTTGGATTTGACGATGCCTTTCTTCGAAAGTGGAATTACTATTTTAGCTATTGTGAAGCTGCTTTTTTTATGCGTAATATCACAGTCGTACAAGCGATTTATACGCGCCCTAATAATATTCATTTTTGAACAACCGTACGTAACTTTCACCCCATAAAAATAAAGAGCGTGGTTCATGTTCATACAGCGTTTTATAAAAAAGAGCCTCGTCACACCTCTGCTCAATTTACTTAAGCAGGGCATTACGCCCGAGAAATTGGCCCTGAGCGTGGGTTTGGGAATAAGTTTCGGAATATTTCCTGTTATCGGTTCAACGACTATTCTGTGCACTGCCTTTGGATTCCTATTCAGGGTTAATCAGGCCGCAATTCAGCTGGTCAATTATTTTTCCTATCCGCTCCAGCTGGCCTTTTTTATTCCCTTTTTTCAGTTAGGTGCATTTATTTTTCAAACCGATCCGCTTCCATTCTCAATTGAAGACATTTTTGTCATGTTGGCCTCCGACACAGTCGGCGCGATCAAAGCCTTATGGATGGCAAGCCTTCGGGCCATTGCCGCGTGGATGCTGATTGGGCCCGTTTTATGTTTTGCGATTTACCGCATTTTAACTCCGGTGTTCAGCCGTTTCGCACCCGGACCCTCCGCTTGACTTTCGAGACATCCTGCTCTATATTTACAAGAGCAAATCTTAGCAAAAAAACCCTCTTAGCGTCTTTATATTCATTAACGGTTTAACTGAATTCATCATGAAAACATGTGTGCGGACATTGCTGCTTATTTTTTTGCCGCTGTTCTTATCAGAAAAATCGTTGTGTACCGCGCAGGCTTCCGATCATACGGACATCTATGACGCAACCATTGATTCATTAAGTAAAGTGCCCGCGTCCTCATTATATTATCCGTATGCGCAGCAGCGGTTGGCGGAATTATACCTGTCAAAAAATACAGTCCGGGCGCGTAAGAAGGCAAAGGAACATATTGAGAAGGCTATTCTGAACCAACCGGATAACATCGATTTCTTAATTACTAATGTAAGAGTGTTATTTGAACAGGGGTTTTATCGTACGGCAAAAGAGTCATGCGACCGATTGTTGTCAGCGCCGCGCAAATCCCGCCAGTCTTACAATACGCAGTATGCCGAAGCGTACTATTATAAAGGGCTTGTTGCCGAACGGTTTGCATTGAAATACAAAGACATGATCAGCGTTGTCAGCGATGACAATTTTATTTCACTCGCCCATTTTGGAGATGACGATCTTAGGTATTCCGCATTCTGTTATGAAAAAGCGTTGGAATTCCAGTCGTCGCATCGGGACGCTCTTTTTCATCTCGGTCTTTTGTATTATGAAATACGGAGTTTTGATAAGATGTCACGCCTGTTTGAAAAGATAATCGAGATGAATCCGCGCGACAAGGACGCCTATGCTTTTGCTGCGTTGGCCTGCTACTATTCTGCGCAGTACGAAAAGTCGCAGGAATATTATCAAATGGCGATGAATTTTATGTCCGAGGAGGAATTGTCAGCTTTTAATCACATTGGTTATATCGTTTTGCCCAAAGATCTTAAACAGTATCTGAACGGCGCTGTGGCTCCT
>JAEUSK010000160.1 GCA_016787925.1 bacterium
ATCTCCGTAGAATCCGTTCTTGTATACGCCGACATCCACTCCTATGATCTGACCTTCTTTCAATACGTCGCCCTTTTTTGGAATTCCGTGTACTACCACATCATCGACCGACAAACAAGCGCTTCCAGGAAATCCGCGATACCCTTTAAAAGCCGGCTTTCCTCCGCGAGACTTAATCAAATTTTCAATGGACAAATCTAAATCAACAATTCTTAATCCCGGCCTGACCATTTCTTTCGCTAACCTTAAACACTCAACAACAATCCGGCAGCTTTCCCTGATCTTTTCGATTTCATGCGCCGACTTTAGATGAATCATACTTGCTGTGAAGTTTAACCTCTTCGCCCGCGAATTTTTCCCGTTTTCAAAAAACCATCGTAGTGGCGCATAACCAAATGCGATTCGATCTGCTGGATGGTATCCAGCGCCACGCCTACAATGATTAACAGCGACGTGCCGCCGAAGAATGACGCGAAACTATAGGACACGTCGGTAGCATTCTTGACGAAGAAAGGCAGAATCGCGATCAAACCCAAAAATATCGCGCTCGGCAGCGTTACGCGGGTCAGAATGTTATCAATAAAATCTGACGTTTTTTTGCCTGGGCGAATGCCGGGAATGAACGCTCCTTGTTTCTTCAGATTATCCGCTACTTCCACGGGATTCATGGCGATCGCGGTATAAAAATACGTGAAGAATACAATGATGATCAAAAATATAAAATTGTAAAAAATCGAATCTATTGAAAAATGCTGTGTGACAAAATCAGATACTGCGCCAGGGAAAAAAGTTGCTATAGTATTCGGAACGAACATGATCGATTGCGCAAAAATGATGGGCATAACGCCGGCAATATTAATTCGCATCGGAATATGCGTGGACTGTCCGCCGTACACTTTTCTTCCAATCACGCGCCGGGCATATTGAACGGGTATCTTACGAATACCCTGCGTGATAAATATGATCGCGGCAACGATGACCAGCAGTATGGCAATTAGAACAATTTCAATCATAATGTTGCGATTACCGCTTACAATTTGGCGAACTTCATCCATAATAGCGGATGGGAATCGCGCCAAAATTCCGATAGTGATGATCAGCGAAATACCGTTTCCGATACCGCGTTCTGTTATCTGTTCCCCAAGCCACATTATGAACATCGTACAAGTTGTCATCGTGACCATGGTTAACAAAAAGAACATGGCTCCCTGATCCGGAACTACTTTCACTTCCTGATTACCGACAACGACGCTTAAGCTGCATAGCCATGTTGCTACTCCCAACGCTTGCACTGCCGACAAAGCAACGGTGCCGTAACGGGTCATTTGGTTAATTTTCTTGCGTCCTTCGTCCCCTTCTTTTTGAAGTTTTTGAAGATAAGGAATTGTTGTTCCCAAAAGCTGGAGAATAATAGAGGCGCTGATGTAAGGCATGATTCCAAGGGCTGCAATCGTTGCCTGGCTTAATCCGCCGCCGGCAAAAAGATCGTAGAAACTGAGAAGTGTGTTCTCGGCTTGTTTGAAATATTGTCCTAAGGCGAGGGAGTTTATACCCGGTGCCGGAATATGCGCTGTAATTCGTTCGATCAGCAAAATACCGAGGGTAAACATCACCCTGCGCCGTAATTCCGGTATTTTGAAGACATTCGCAAAAGTTTGAAGCATCGTTGATTACTCTCTATGGCTGTATGAAGTGGCTGAGCTTATTTTTTCGATTTCTTTTTCTTCACCAGAACTGTTTTCCTAACACCGAGCACCGTGACCGTACCGCCTGCTTTTTCGATCTTTTCTTTTGCTGAGTCGCTGATGGCATGTACTTCGACCTGTAGCGCTTTGGTGATTTCACCATTTCCTAAAACCTTTATCGGTTGATTCTTCTTCTGGATCAGGCCGGCTGAAAGTAAAGTCTCAGCATCCGCCTTCTTACCTTCAAATAAGGCCAATGCGCCGATCTTTACAATCTGATATGGGTTTCTGAAAATGTTTGTAAATCCGTACTTCGGCAACCGTCTTTGTAAAGGCATCTGACCTCCTTCAAACCATGCCCTGACGGGTACGCCTGAACGGGATTTTGAGCCTTTATTTCCTTTGGTCGATGTTCCGCCGTGTCCGGATCCTTCGCCGCGGCCGATACGTTTTTCTTTTTTTCTCGAACCTTTGGCATATTTCAGATTACTTAAATTCATTATGTTCCTCACGTGCTAATACTGATTAAGCTTTTTTTGCTTTAACTACTTTATAACCGCTTTTTTTCTCTTTGATGATTTCTTTTGGTTTTTCGCTCACTTCTTCCAGGCTGACCATATAATTCACGCTGTGCACCATTCCGCGAATTTGGGGCGTATCATTATGATATACCGTTTGGCCGATCTTTCTTAAACCCAGCGCACGAACCGTTGAACGATGCGCGTATATAGCGCCGTTGACACTCTTAACCTGGGTAATTTTTAATAATTTCATTTTCTACTACCTATATTATTTAGTAAGAACTTCCATAACCGTGAGATTGCGCAGCACGCCCACTTCACGGGCATTTGTTATTTCACTCAATGCTTTAATTGTTGCTTTAACCAAGTTATGCGGGTTAGATGAACCTTTACATTTGGTCAAAATATCCGTTATGCCGACCGACTCCAAAACCGCACGCACTGCTGCGCCGGCAATAATTCCGGTTCCTTTGGATGCCGGCTTCAGGAATACTTTTCCAGCACCGAACTTGGCCGTTACTTCATGAGGAAGAGTGCCGCCCTTTAAAGGAACAAAGATCATGCTTTTCTTGGCATCTTCTTTACCTTTGGCGATTGCGTCGGGCACTTCGTTGGCCTTACCCAAACCTATACCTACACGCCCTTTGCCGTCGCCGACAACCACGATCGCATTAAAGCTGAATCGCCGTCCGCCTTTGACCACTTTGGCCACGCGGTTAATGTGCACCACGCGCTCTTCTTTTAAATCCGTTTCCCCCGGGGTTTCCGGATTTTGTTTTTTTACAAATCCTCTTTTCTTCATCTATGCCTCGTTAGTTTTCAGAATATACTCTTTAGAATTTTAATCCGCCTTCGCGCGCGCCTTCTGCAACCGCCTTCACACGGCCATGGTACTGATACCCGTTGCGATCAAATACGACGGTCTCAATCCCTTTGGCTTTAGCCGCTTTAGCTAATTCAAGACCGATCAACTTACTGACGGAAATCTTACCGGCCTTATCTTTTTGACCATTCTTGACGTCTTCCGACAAGCTAGACACGCTGACCATGGTTGCGCCGGCCTGATCGTCGATGAGCTGGGCATACATGTGTTTTAAGCTGCGGAAAACCGATAGGCGCGGTTTCGCGGAACTACCGAGAATTTTTTTCCGAACGCGCCGTTTGATTCGTAATCTTTTTGCCGCTTTTTCAATGTTCTTATTTGCCATACTTTTTCTGCTTATTTAAAAAGGTTAATCAATTACTTCTTAGCTGCTGCTTTGCCGGCCTTACGACGAACTTTTTCTTCGCCGTACTTAATACCTTTGCCTTTGTAGGGTTCCGGTACTCTGAAAGAACGTATTTTTGTAGTGACTTGACCGACCAATTGTCGGTCAATGCCTTTCACCAAAACGCTGGTTGGTGTTGCGACGGCTACTTCAATACCTGCCGGCGGTGCGAATAAAAAAGGATGAGAAAAACCTAAGTTGAATTGAATCATTTTGCCTTTCACTTCTGCCTTGTATCCCACACCGATGATATCGAGTTTTCTTTCAAAACCTTGCGAGACACCGGTCACCATATTGGCAATTACTGCCCGTACGGAGCCGTGCAGGGATCTGTGAAAGTTCGAATTACTCTTTCGGGTAACCAAAACCTCTTTCCCTTCAACCTTGATCTCAGTCTCAGGATGAAATTGCTGTTTCAATTCACCTTTCGGGCCTTTGACAGTTACTTCTGTACTCCGGATGGTAACGGTAACCTTATCCGGTATTGTAATGGGCTTTCTTCCAATTCGTGACACGTTATACTCCTAAACTTTTTACTAAGAAACGTAGCAGAGCACTTCTCCGCCGACATTTTCTACTTTGGCTTTTTTGTTCGTCATAACACCTTTGGACGTAGAAAGAATCGCTATCCCAAGATTGGATTTGACGCGGGGCAGACTTTTGACATCCGCATATTTTCTCAATCCCGGCGTGCTGACCTTTGAAATATGTTTGATCACGCTTTTTTGTTTTTCATCGTATTTGAGATAAATTCGAATGAGGCCTTGTACGCCGTCGTCAAAATTAGTATAATCCCTGATATAGCCTTGTTCCAAAAGTATCTGCGTGATATCGCGTTTTAAGTTGGACGCCTTGATGTCCACGCTTTTCTTTTTCGCCTGTATGGCATTTCGAATCTTTGTTAAATAATCTGCAATAGGATCCGTCATTGACATTGAAAAAACTCCTTGCTTTATGAAAACGTCAAAACTTAAGTATGTCTTGGTATTACCAGGACGCTTTGGTCACGCCCGGTATCTCTCCATTGAGAGCCAACTGTCTGAAACAAATACGGCACATCGCGAATTTTCTCATATACGCGCGTCGGCGCCCGCAACGCTTGCATCGCGTCACTGCTCGCGTAGAAAATTTCGGCTTTTTCTTAGTTTTAGCTACCCATGCTTTTGTTGCCAAAGTCTAACTCCTTTAAGATCGATCTGTTTATCTGAATAACTATTTTTTCTTGAACGGCATACCGAACTCTTTGAGCAGCTCGTATGCTTCTTCATCGGTTTTCGCAGTGGTTACAATCGTAATATCCATGCCGCGTACGCGGTCCATTTTGTCCACGTCAATTTCCGGAAATATAATTTGTTCCTTTACGCCCAGCGTATAATTTCCGCGTCCGTCAAAGGATTTATCCGGCACGCCTTTAAAATCACGGATACGCGGAATCGCCACATTCAACAACCGATCCAGAAATTCATACATGGTCGAGCGGCGCAGTGTGACAAAACACGCGATCGGCATACCCTGACGTAATTTAAAATTGGAAATGGCTTTCTTTGCCTTACGAATGGAAGGCCTCTGGCCGGTGATGGTGATCATGTCGTGCACGGCCGCATCGAGCAGTTTCGAATCTTGCGTTGCAGCGCCGACCCCCATGTTAATGACGACTTTTTCGATCTTGGGAGTCTGCATCACATTCTTGTAACTGAATTTCTTATTCAATGCCGGGACGATTCGTGTTTTGTAGTCCTCAAACAAACGCGCTTTATAATTTTTATCCACCGGCTCTCTTTTCCCAAAAGAATGTTCCGCACCGCCCTTTTTTCCTGCTTTGCCTTTTGGCTCTTTGACCTCTTTGCCTTTGGTCTCTTTGCCTTTGACTTCTTTAGCTTCCTTAGCCATCTATGATTCCTCGTTAATAATACTTATCAATATTAGTTTACAACTTCGCCGCTTGCTTTCGCAATTCGCACTTTCGAGCCGTCTTCCAGTTTCTTGTGCCCTACGCGCGTTCTCTTCCCGCCGTGCATCAGCATAACTTTGCTTACATGGATCGCAAGTTCTTTTTCCTGTATACCGCCCTGAGGATTTTGCTGGTTCGGTTTGATGTGTTTCTTTCGAAGATTGATCCCTTCTATGATCACTTTATCTTCATCACGAAACACTTTTAATACCTTGCCCTGTTTTCCTTTGTGGTTACCGTTAATAACCATCACGGTGTCATTTTTCTTGATATGCATAGCTTCCCTTTTGTTCTTTCTAAACTTTATAATACTTCCGGTGCTAAAGAAACAATTTTCATGAATTGTTTTTCACGAAGTTCCCGTGCAACGGGCCCGAAAATACGCGTACCGGTCGGTTCTTTATCTTTATTTATCAATACAGCCGCGTTTTCGTCAAATCGAATGTAGGAGCCGTCTTTACGGCGGGTCTCTTTTCGCAGACGAACGACCACTGCGCGCGCCACGTCGCCCTTTTTGACGCCGCCTCCGGGAATAGCGTCTTTAACGGAAACAATAATTTCATCTCCCAGATGCGCGTAACGTTTTGACGTACCGCCCAGAACGCGGATGCACATCACTTTTTTGGCGCCGGAATTGTCCGCAACAGTTAATCGGGTATATTCTTGTATCATGTCTTAACTCACAATTTTTATATTAAGAAACAATTAATCCGCTTTTTTAACAACTTCAACGAGTCTCCAACGCTTGCTCTTGCTTAAGGGACGCGTCTCCATGATCTTTACAAGATCTCCGATGCCCGCTTCTTCCTTCTCATCGTGCGCCATTAATTTTGCCGTGCGTTTGACGTATTTTTTATAGGTCGGGTGTACCACTTTTCGTTCGATTTTCACGACAATGCTTTTTTGCATCTTATCGCTGACGACGGTACCCACGCGAACCTTGCGGCTATTACTGCGCGTTTTTTTTTCGGTTTGTTCGGACATGAACCATTTCTCCAGGATTCTTTAAGTTTATATCGCTTAAATTATTTGACTGCCATTTTTTTTAAGGTCTGGTATTCGGTATTAAATTCTTTTTTGCGCGGATGCATGCGTAAACGGCTTACTGCCTTGCGCAGTTTCGCTTTATCAAAATTTATTTTTTCGCCTTTGATAACGTTGGCCACTTCCGGGATCTGAAATTTGCTGCTGATCTCATTCAGCATGGCGTTGGCTTTGGCCAGCTCCAACTTTATTTCTTCTTCTTTCAGGACAGTTTTCATAATGGCGATTTCTTTTTTTGATTCGCCGACTTTTAACTTGTTTTCCAATTGCCCTGTTGCCATTTGAAAACGGGACTGAAAAAGCGTGTTTTCCGCTTCGGTTAACATGCCTTTTATTTCTTCGGTTGGCAAGCCTCTAATTTCATGTGGTTTCATATTCTATTCTCTCCAAATCTTTCGAATTAAGCGTGAATTTCTCCGCGGGATACAAACCTTGTTTTTAAAGGCAACTTGAATGCGGCCAAACGAAAAGCTTCGCGCGCCAATTCTTCCGTTACGCCGTCAATTTCAAACATGACACGCCCGGGTTTGATAACGGCTACCCAGAATTCCGGAGAACCTTTACCGGAGCCCATACGGGTTTCGGCGGGTTTTTTTGTGACCGGTTTATCAGGAAATATACGAATCCAGATTTTGCCGCCGCGTTTGATATATCGTGTCATCGCAATACGAGCCGCTTCGATCTGGCGGCTGGTAATCCATCCGCATTCCATCGATTTTAATCCATAGGTGCCAAAACTCACTTCGTTGCCGCGGGTGGCTTTGCCCCTCATTTTACCGCGATGGTGTCTTCTGAATTTTACTTTTTTCGGCATTAACATGATCTAGGGTCTCCTGAACAATAGGTTGCTACTTGGTTTCAAACGGACTAAGGACTTCGCCTTTACAGATCCATACTTTAATACCGATCTGTCCGTACGTGGTCTTGGCCGTTCCGTGTGCAAAATCGATATCGGCACGTAACGTATGCAGAGGCACCCGACCTTCGTTGTACCGGTCGGCGCGAGCCATTTCAGCTCCGCCCAATCGTCCGCTCACGGCCACGCGGATACCTTCCGCGCCCATACGCATCGCTGCGCGGGTCGCGTTTTTCATGGCGCGGCGATAAGGGATCTGGCTTTCAAGTTGGCGGGCAATATCCGTCGCCACGAGATATGAATCCATTTCTGGTGATTTAATTTCTGAAATATTTAAGCGAATTTCTTTGCCTGTCAATTTTTTTAGTTCTTCGCGTAATTGATCCACGTCTTTACCTTTACGCCCGATCACAATGCCGGGACGAGCGGTGTGAATCGTGATGGTAATGACTTCGGCTTCTTTCTTGAGACGTTCAATGGCAATTTTTGCGACGCGCGCGTCTTTGGGAAGACGGTTGCGCAAATAACTGCGCAACGTGAGATCTTCCTGTAATTTGTCGGCAAAATTCTTTTCATCAAACCAGCTGGAATTCCAGGTTTTGATGATACCTAATCGTAAACCGATTGGATGCGTTTTCTGTCCCAAATTTTCCTCCGTATACCTTTTAATTATTACAAATTATGCTTTTTCAGCCACCACAACGGTGATATGGCTGGTTCGCTTTCGAATCATGGAACGGCGTCCCATGGATCCTGCGCGGCCTCGCTTCAGCATCGGCCCGCCGTCTACAAAAATTTCCTTAATATATAGATTATGCGAATCCGTTCCCGGCTTTACAAACATAATATTCGCCACGGCGGAACGAACGGTTTTTTCAATCAACGTTGCGGCGTTTTTACGCGTAAAGTGCAATATTGTGATCGCCTCTTCCGTACCCTTACCTCGCACCAATTCCGCCACCCGGCGCATTTTGCGGGGAGAGATTCTTAAATGTTTTGTTAACGCAGTACCTTCCATGATTGCTCCAGATATTAAACTTTAATAATTTTCTACTTTTTAGCTGCCGGCGTCGACGTTGCCGCCGATTTAGTTCCTGAATGACCCCGAAACGTACGTGTCGATGCAAATTCGCCTAATTTATGGCCTACCATATTTTCGGTAACATACACAGGAATAAACTTGTTGCCGTTGTGAACCGCAAAGGTATGGCCGACAAAATCCGGTGAAATGGTGCAGGAACGGGCCCAGGTTTTTGTGACTTTTTTTACGCTGGTCTTATTCATTGCCTCAACTTTTTCTATAAGATTAGCGTCCAGATAAGGACCTTTTTTTATCGAACGACTCATAATACTTCCTCTATGCTAAAAATTTTTACTTCCTGCGTTTAATAATGTTTGCATTGGTTCTGTGATTCCGTTTTCGCGTCTTATAACCTTTGGTCGGTTGTCCCCATGGCGTTACGGGATGAGGATTTCCCTGAGGGGAACGGCCTTCACCGCCTCCATGCGGATGGTCAACGGGATTCATAACCACGCCTCGGTTATGCGGACGTTTTCCCATCCAGCGAACACGGCCTGCTTTTCCGATCGTAATGTTTTCATGC